>JBLHGD010000068.1:0-3822 GCA_047616585.1 Candidatus Azotimanducaceae bacterium | reverse complement strand
AAGATCGAATTAACTAAAACAAAACGGCACTATATTGATGTTCTTGTTGATGAGTTGTATGTGAGTGAATTTAAGGATGATCCAAAAGGATCACATGAACGACTCTCAGAAGCTGTGGAGTTAGCATTGCTTGAATCAAATGGCATGGTAAAGATCGAGTCTCCAGATGGGAGCACGCGTACGCTATCTGCAAAATTCATCTGTCCGATTGATGGTTCGTCGTTCCCCGAAGTAGAACCTCGCCTCTTTTCGTTTAACTCGCCATATGGCGCATGTCCTGAGTGTAATGGCCTTGGTGTAGTAGGTATTTTTAATTCTGATGTGTGTACGGAGTGTAATGGCGACCGTTTACGTAAAGAGGCGTTGCGTGTGTACTTAGGAGGTGATGGTAAAAAAGATCTAGGAAAAAATATTGTAGATTTTACCTCAATGACCGTGCGCCAGGCGGCTGATTTTATTGATGGATTAAAACTGTCCAAAAAACAGCATGATATTGCATGGCCAGCATTGCGTGAAATCATAGAGCGTCTTGAGTTTATGAATAATGTAGGCATTGAGTACCTTACACTTAATAGACGTGCAAACACGCTCTCAGGAGGTGAGGCGCAGCGAATTAGACTCGCTTCGCAGCTGGGGTCTGGTTTGGTTGGAGCACTGTACGTGCTGGATGAGCCTACTATTGGTCTGCACCAACGGGACAACGATCGATTGGTTAAGACGCTCTTAGAGCTACGTGATTTGGGAAACACGATTCTTGTTGTTGAACACGACGAAGATACCATTTATGCTGCAGACTATATTGTTGATGTGGGGCCCGGAGCCGGCACTCACGGCGGAGAGATTGTAGTTTCAGGATATCTAGAAGATTTACTGAGTGCGAAAACAAACCCTTCAAAATCTGTAACACTCGAATACCTGCGTGGTGATAAAAAAATCGAAATTGGTGAGCGCCGAGAAAGTGAAAAAGGGTCAATTAAAATCCGAGGAGGAAAGGCATTTAATATCACAAACATGAATGTTGATGTACCACTAGGTCGGCTGATTTCACTTACCGGCGTCTCAGGCTCAGGTAAGTCGACGTTTATGTACGAAATCCTGCATAAGAACTTGCGCTCACGCCTTGATAAGAAATACAGAACCCCGCACACATATAACTGTAAGACGTTTACCGGGAGCGAGTACATCGGGAGGTCAATTCTTATTGATCAGTCACCGATCGGAAGAACTCCACGCAGTAATCCCGCAACATACACCGGAGCGTTCACACATATTCGTGATATGTTCGCAGCCAGTGGAGAAGCACGAGCCCGTGGATGGAAGCCTGGAAGATTTAGTTTTAACGTAAAAGGTGGTCGGTGTGAAGCGTGCCAAGGTAATGGAGTTATTGCTGTAGAGATGCACTTCCTTCCAACGGTATATGTGGGGTGTGATGTGTGTGATGGTAAGCGGTTTACAAAAGAAACACTTGAGGTGACCTACAAAGGTAAGAATATTCACGAAGTACTGCATATGACCGTAGAGCAAGCTACAGAGTTTTTTGTAGACGTCCCTACAATTCACGAACGATTAAATTCTCTCTGCAATGTTGGATTGGGGTATCTTGAGCTCGGACAAAGTGCTACCACGCTCTCAGGAGGAGAGGCACAGCGTGTAAAGATCGCGTCTGAATTGTATCGACCACACACACAAAAAAGCATCTATCTCTTGGACGAACCAACAATTGGTCTCCATTATGAAGACGTGAAGAAACTGATTGAAATTCTGCAAGAGTTGGTGAATCGAGGGAACACAGTGATGGTCATTGAACACAATCTTGATGTGATTAAGAGTTCAGATTATGTACTTGATGTCGGACCTGAAGGTGGAGAAGGTGGTGGAAATCTAGTAGCGAAAGGCACTCCAGAAGAAGTTGCTGAAAATCTAAAATCACACACAGGAGCATACCTTAAGAAAATGCTTAACAAATAAATTTCACACGTATGAGCATTAACAGGTCAACTTTTTGGGCTTTGGTAGCGAGTATGGCGCTTGTTGTTGTGTCTTCAAATATTCTAGTACAATTTCTGCTAGGAAACTGGCTTACGTGGGCCGCGTTTACGTACCCGATAGCATTTTTAATTACTGATATCACGAACAGATTATTGGGTGCATCAACTGCTCGAAAGGTTGTCCTGTACGGTTTCATTGCTGGAGTCTTCTGTTCACTTGTCGCCAGTCAACTTACCAATGCTGACGGGTTTCCACTGACAACATTTCGGATTGCTCTAGGTTCTGGGCTGGCTTTCCTAGTTGCGCAGCTAACTGACGTGTATGTATTTAGTAAATTGAGAGAGAAAAAATGGTGGAAAGCACCAGTCGTTTCTTCTTTGTTCGGCTCAGTAATCGACACTACAATATTCTTCACGGTTGCATTCGCGATTATGTTCACTTTTCTAGAGCCAGGCAATGATGTGAGTTGGGCTAATGAAATTCTGCCACTGCTAGGTGTTGGGCCGGTGCTCCCACTATGGGTCAGTCTTGCGTTCGCTGATTTTCTAGTAAAATTATCTATGATTCTTTTATCGTTAGTGCCTTTTCGGTATCTTACAAAAACAGAAGTATAGTTTTTCGTATTGACAAAACCGACGTTAACTATACAATTTACATGTCGGACAACCATCGCGGTACCTTCAAGAATCCAACGCAACACCAGTCTCCTGATAAAAGAACTCATAAGGAGTCAATCCTCCATGTCGCTTTCTCGGTCTCGAATTAATTAAATACTCAGCACGAGCAATTGCTTCATCTGAAATGATACTCCAGTCAGTTCCTTTAGGAAAGAACCGACGAAGCAATCCATTGCAGTTCTCGTTACTCCCACGTTCCCATGAATGATATGGGTGCGCAAAGTACACAGACAGTCCAAGCGTAGCTTGGACTGTCTTCCAATCCTTATTCTCAGAACCATTATCACGCGTAAGCGTCTTCCTGTATTTCTGGGGTATTTGATTTAATTTCTCAAATAACACCAGATCTCCAGCCTTTGCAGTACCATCAGTAGTACGACCAAAGAACACAACACCACTCATGCGTTCATTGGCACTTTTCACACACACCCTAGAAGCGTTGGACACCAAAAAATCATCCTCCCAGTCTCCGATACGAGTTCTTGCCTCCACTACCTCGGGTCGATCGTCTATAGACGGTAATCCGGCTCTTCTTTCTGTCTTCTGAACCTTTCGAAAGCCTTTGGCCATTCTCCGCTTGTGTCGTCGAGGAAGATAGGGACGCAGGTCTTCGCAACCCGGCTTGACTGCACCATGACCACCACGATGTATCTGAGCATAGACGTATTGATAGATTGCTTCGTATGAAATACGCATCGCAGTATCCTTTGGGTATTTCAGCGGTAACCGTATCTCTATTTGCTCTGGTGACCACCCTATCTTCAGTTTTTTAATGACATATACCCGTAGTGGTTCATGTATCATTTTCGTATTCCTCCCTTGCTTATGTTTTCGTGTGTCTGCGATCTTCTGTGCACGGTCAGCGTTGTATTTGCCTCTACCAAACCGAGGGTTGCCCGCAATCTCTCTGCTGATTGCTGACGTGGGGCGTTTGAGTTCTATTGCGATACTTCGCATACTCTTTTGATCGACGCAGTATCTGGTTTCAATGAGTACACGGTTGTGATATGTGAGTCTGCTAAATGATTTCATACACTTCTATTTTACTAAAAGTGTTGCGGTTATTTCTTGAAGATAGACGCTGCGCGTTCGACAATGTCAGATCCTGTATTGGTTATGGTAGTTCAACCCCCCCCCCTTTTTTTTAATTTTCGCG
>JBLHGD010000067.1:0-4190 GCA_047616585.1 Candidatus Azotimanducaceae bacterium | reverse complement strand
AGATATATATTTTTTAATTACCTCTCAAAGTCCAGCACAACAGACAAATCCACCAACCGAGGGTAGCTGAAAAAAATTTAAACACAAAAAATCGATGTCTTGGACATCGATTTTTTGTGTTTAATATACTATCGAGTTTTATGTATGTAGTAAAAAAGTGAAATCAAAAACATGAACATTATTGCGGAAAGAAGCGGGAAGGTCATAAATCCAAATTCAAACATAATCCTCTCCGCACAGTTAACGCCTTCTCCAGCTGCAGGGCAGCCAAGCACATTTGGTCCTCCCATCTGTAAGTAATGCTGATACAAGGCAACGAGCAATCCCGGGACAGAAAGCACTATTCCGTACAAAGCGATGGATTTATCTTTGACCCAAAGCGCCGTTCCCGTGAGAAAAATCTGTGGGTACAGAAATACTCTTTGCAACCAACATAAACCACAAGGAATAAAGCCAAAAATTTCAGAGTATAGCAACGTCAAAAGGCTTCCACTGAGCGCAAGGGAAAAAGCCAGTAGCAGACCGAAACGTTGTACGAGTACTTTAAGTAATTGCTCCTTTCGCAGATCAAATAGTAAAAATAATGCACACAAAAACAGCACGATACCACCTAGGCTAAGTACGAAATTCAATGTTTCGATAAGAGGACTCATGAAGGATTGTATTCGCATCCAGTAGCATCAGCGATATCAGCAAAGGCTTGCACACCTTGTATACGTGTTCCATCAGACAAGTCCCATGTTGGATAACTTACTATTTCCGCATCAATGCAAGCTTGGGTTTGATTATTGCGATCTGGAGTTGAACACTCAACATACGGGAGTAATTTTGCAGAATTACCAAACATGTTTCTTTGCTCCTCACAATGAGAGCACCAAAAAGCACCGTAAAACGTTGCCCCGCTGTTAGTAATACATTGCGCTAGCTCATCAAACTTCCCAGGCTGCTGTTCTCCCCATACGCGCGCTGTTATAAGCCCAACAACCACAACAACCAGAAAAATGATGAAGTAATGAAATGAATTGAGTTTCATCTCGTTAGAAGTTAATTTGTAATGTAGTTTGTAAAATCATAGTTGGCTGCTTAATTTGTTAAGTATACATGATACAGGACACGTATTAACTTCTAACGAGATTCATAAAAATTAGATTAACTGTGCATGAATTCTATCACGTCGCCATCTTGAACGATGTACTCTTTTCCCTCTGTACGTAACTTGCCCGCATCCCGAGCTTTAGCAAATGATTTTGTAGCAACTAAGTCTTCAAAAGTCACGATCTGTGCACGGATATACTTATCCTTAAAATCAGTATGGATCGCCGCTCCTGCCTGTGGCCCCGTGCTTCCTATTGGTACGGTCCATGCGCGAGTTTCTTTCTCTCCTGTAGTGAAATATGACATGAGACCTAAGCGATCATAACAGGCCCTAATGAGTGTATTGATACCTGAATCTTGTGATCCATATTCGCGTCTAAATTCATTCTTCTCGTCTTCTTCAAGATCCTTCAGTTCATGTTCTACCCCAGCATCAACAATGACGTACTCGGAGTTGGTACTTTCAAAAAAGTTCAATAGTTCAGTCCAACGTTCATCATTATTTTCGTCAATATTAAACGAGCTGTTTTTCTTGTTGCAGACGTACAAAAATGGCTTAAGCGTCAAAAGATGTAATCCTTTTACTAATTTCATTTGTGTCTCGTCCAGTTCAAATGAATTACCTAAGTTCCCCATTTCTAGATGCTTAAGAAGTGCCAATAATGTCTCTTGCTCTAGTACAGCCTCTTTGTCTCCCCGCTTCACATCTTTCTCAAGATTAGATGCGCGCTTGGATACTGTTTCTGCGTCGGCCATAATAAGTTCCAAGTTAATGACTTCTATATCATTAAAAGGGTCAACTGCCCCTGACACATGATGCACGTCTTCGTCTTCAAAGATGCGCACAACCTGTGCGATCATATCAACCTCACGAATATTTGATAAGAATTTGTTACCAAGACCCTCACCTGATGACGCGCCACGCACGAGTCCTGCAATATCTACATACTCAACTACAGCAGGAATAGTCTCCTCTGATCCTGAGATATCAGCAAGTGTCTTGAGCCTACTGTCTGGGACCCCAACTACTCCAACCGAAGGGTCAATAGTACAAAATGGATAATTCTCCATCGGAACCGAATTTTTGGTCAAAGCATTAAAAAGCGTGCTTTTTCCAACATTTGGCAACCCAACTATTCCAACTGAAAGTGACATAATCTAATTTCAAATTAGTTAACGGCCCGAATCCATTCGGGCCGACCAACAACAGCGCATTACACAGCTCATTGCAGAAACTTGCACAAAGCTCCGCTTTGAAACCGCTCAGCTATCAGCTGAAACACTGTTGTGGCACAGTTATACTATAGTATTTAGTACTCAAGTCAAACGCCCTTCGCTCCAAGTCTTTTCATCTCAGAAAACCACTTTTCTTTTTTTGGTTCAGGTGAGTGGTTAGTTGGTCCATAAGCAGAAACTTGAGTTTTGATACCTGCAAATTCCAAAATGCCATACTGAATTTCGTTAGTGAAGTCCCCATAACTCCACCACGTTTTGATTGGTGAATGTGAACCTGAAATAATAATTACGCGCGCAGTCTTGCCTGCTAGGTGTTTAACAATTTTGTGTGTCTCCTTATCAAAATTAAATGCGAATCCCGGTAGCCAAATGCGATCAAACGTGCCTTTAAGCAATGCCGGCATTGTGCACCACCAATTTGGATATACAATCACTAAGTGGTCTGCCCAGTTAATTTTTTCTTGTAGATCGACAAGATCAGGCTCTAGTTCTTGAATTGTCTTGTATCCGCTATGAAGAATAGGGTCAAACGATAAATCGCCAAGATTTACGCGTTTAACCTCATGTTCGCCATCTTCAGCACCAGATTGATAACGGTCAGCCATAGATCCACTGAACGAATCGGAATCAGGATTTCCCAACAGAACCAGAATTTTCTTAGACATATGTAAGTAATAGTATACAAGACGCGCAGGGTATTACCCTGCGCGTCTTGTTGATTACTTTGCGTTCTTGCAGAACTTACCGTCGTATACTCCCGTTTGGATTGAACTTACCTTGCGTCCCCATCTGCTGTTGTATGAGCTTGTCCCGCATTTCGGGAGACATCGCTGCCATGATTTCTTTCTGATACCGTGGCAGCACTTTCATTGCTGCAGCCATTTGGTTGTTACCATTTGTCTTAAGCTCTGCCTGCATTTCGCCGGCGATCTTCTCGAGCAATTTAGGGTCTTTCTCGAGGAGACCCATAATCATTTCTTTTTGATCAGGCGGTGCGTCTTTTAGCTGTCGTTCTAACAGCTTCTTCATCGCAAAATTTTTTACTTTTCCAAACATAGGTGGTTATTGTATCAGATAATCCGTAACATTTAAAAAATGGATCTATCTAACAGTATGTGCAAAATAGAAACCTTGACAGACATGGAATATAACCTACTATAGCGCATTACTATTCTTACAGAAACCTATGAACATCATTGTTGCGGTACTCAAAGATATTTCGTCCTACTTTAATCCCCGAACCAAAAAAGGCTTCGTCAGACTCTCGATACTTGTCGTAATTATTTTTATCGGTAATGGAATACTCCAAAAAGAGGACACACCCGATGAGGTTAGCTTCCCACAACTTCGACACGTCGAAGTTGCCTCTGTTTTGACACTCACAGGGAGTTTAAAGCTTTCACTTATTGGCTCAGTAGAATCTCTTGCGCAGGCTGATATTCAAACGGAGACGTCTGGAAGGGTAACAAGCGTTAATGTGGAGCTAGGACAAGATGTTATTGCTGGTACTGTAGTAGCACAACTAGAGAATGCGTCGCAGTTTGCTGCCTTATTGCAAGCAGAAGGTGTGTACGAAGCGGCTGTGGCAGCAGCTGCCCAGAGTGATATTGGTACAACTGAAGCCTCTATTGCCCTTGATGTGGCAAAAAATAGTGCTCTCACAACATATCGTAATGCCTTTACGACTTTCAGATCAATTCTCCAGTCTGACGTTGACCAACTTTTCTCTGAGCCTAAAGCTAGTCTACCGGGAGTTCGAGTTAGAGCTGGTACTGACGTTACATATCTAAATACTGAACGTGTTGCTTTTGAAGCACTTCTCAACAACTGGCAAATCGCAACTGACAATGCCACAGCTT
>JBLHGD010000066.1:0-4307 GCA_047616585.1 Candidatus Azotimanducaceae bacterium | reverse complement strand
AATTATCCTTCGATTATAAATACTGAACTGCTCACTAGTTTACTTAGAAATAATACAAATCAGCTTGCTGAAATCAGGAACATAATTCAAGACCGATCCATAGCAACATTTGCCGAAATGATTGAGTAGGTTCTTAAACTGTCCGACATCGGATGTCGGACAGTTTGAGTTTTGCCTTTGTTTATTTGCTTTCTTTTGCTTGTTTGCGCTCTGCTATGAAAACTAACAATGGGTTGGCGATGCAGATTGAGGAGTAGGTTCCAGCGAGAACTCCAGCCATCAGTACTAGTGCAAATGTTTGTGTGACGTCACCGCCGAAGAAGTAGAGAGCTGTAAGAGCTAGGAAGGTTGTCAGTGACGTATTAATAGACCGAGCGATAGTTTCTGAGACAGCTAGTCCAACGATCTCTGAAAAAGGCTTGAGATATGTGTATGTGACCTCTTCACGAGTAACGCCAGCTCCTACGTCTACATTTCGTTTCTTCTCTGTTCGATACTTTATAAGATTCTCGCGCACGCGGTCGAACACAACAATCGTGTCATTCACCGAGTACCCCAAAACAGCCAAAATGGCAGTCACAAACAGCACATCTACCTCAGCGCCGTATACGTACCCTAAAACGCTCATCAGAGCCGCGGGAATCAACACATCGTGTGCGAGTACTAGCACAGTAATCCCACCGTAGATCCATGAACCAACCGGCTTTGAGACCCCTCGAAATGCAAAGGCAACATATAAAATAATAACGAGAATAACGCCGCCAATTGCCCAGACAGACTTATCTTTCAATTCTTCTCCGATAACTGGACCGATTGAAGTGAATCGAGTGATTTCACCCTCTGCCCCAGCAGCTGTGACCATTTGATCAACCGCTACACGCTCCTCTTCACTTAAGTCGCGCGTTCGTAAGATAAACCCATCTCTGCCAGACTCATCAATAGACTCCCGTAGTGAATACCCTCCTAAATCAAGGGTGTCTATGTTCTCTTCCAGTGCTCCTTTTTCTGGACGCTCACCATATGCCACTTCTGTAAGTGCCCCGCCAGTAAAATCAATCCCAAGAGGAAGTCCCAGTCCAATGATGAGCCCAAGAGAACCAAGCACCAGCGCAGCTGCGATTCTGAGAAATATTTTTTTGTAAGTAATTGCAAACATATCGACAGTATTATTGAATTCCGTTTCCGTACAACTTTGAAAGCAATCCCCCATCTTCCTTCTTAGCATTCGGCAAAGTTAGAAGAAATGTCCGAGTGATCGTCAATGCTGAGATCATCGACATAATAACTCCCAAACCGAATACAAGTGCAAAACCTTTCACAAGTGAAGTTCCAAACCAAAATAGAATAATCGCTGAAAGAAGACTTGTGATATTGCCGTCCCGAATTGCACTCCATGCTCGAGCAAATCCTTCTTTTGCAGACTCTCGACTTCCTTTACCAGCTTTGTACTCTTCTTTCATGCGCTCAAACACCAAGACGTTGGCATCAACCGCCATACCAAGTGAAAGAATAAATCCAGCAAGACCTGCTGCGGTGAGTGTCACTGGAATCAGTTTAAACAGTGCGAGCATTACTGCGACATAAATCATGAGTGCGATAACCGCAACCACGCCTGGCAGCCGGTACCACAGCAGCATAAACGCAACGATAAGCGTAAGTCCTATTACTCCGGCCTTTGCGCCTTTGTCTAAGACTTCAGCTCCAAGCGACGCCCCGATGGTTTGTGTGCTCTGGAGTTCAATCGGCATTGGTAACGCACCGAAACTTAGATTCTGTGCAAGCGCACGTGCTTCCTCTGCGTCAAATCCACCAGAGATAATTGCGCGGCCTCCAGAAATAGCTTCATTGATCCGAGGAGCCGAGATTACTTGTCCATCAAGGAAAATCGCAAGGTTCTCCCCTACATTGTCTCGAGTTATAGATTCAAATAATTCTGCCCCTTCACTATTAAAATGAATTGATACAATTGGCTCGTTCGCTAAGCCTCCTGAGTTTTGTCCTGCAAACTCTAGCTGTGAGCTCTCAAGGTAGCGCCCCGTAAGACCAGTGTCGAGGTAAATCTGTGTTTCAAACGCTTCAAGATCGATTTCTTCCGTACCCGAGGCAAGTCCCTGCAATTGTGCTTGCGTTTGTGTTGCCGACAAAAAATCTTGATCCACGAGCTTAAACTCCAAAAGTGGCGTCTCGCCAATCGCTGCAATTGCTTGCGATACATCAGTAACGCCCGGCAGCTCTACGACTAGTCGTTCGTGCGTTTCTTCTGAGACAAAGCTACTTTGCTCAACATATACAACATTTTCTTCAACCCCCAATTTATTTACTCTTGTTTCAATTACTGTCCGAAGGACATTCATCAGATCACCAACGTCCTCGGGTGCAATACTTGATGTATCAGCTTCGTAGACCAAGTGACTCCCTCCAGCAAGATCGAGGCCGAGTTTAAACGAGTACTTCGCATCAGAATTTACAGTATTTGTGTACACAAAAAAACTGACACCCACCCCAATAAGCACAATTACAAACGCGTAGAAAGTGCGAATGGTTGAGTCCGTCGACTCAGAATTACTAGTCTTTTCATTTTCAGCCATATAATGTGAGGCTATTTATAGCATTTTTCGTCAAATCAGGCTATTGCTTCATTGAGGCTCTTGTGACAAAGTTTTCAAATCATCCTTGCCAAGTTGTAACAAATACACAAACCAATAAAGCATCGATGCTTGCCAGAGGACCATTAGTACCAACGTAAGAGGGTCGGTCACATATTCACTCAAAAATCCCCCACTCGACCCGAATATAATACCCAGTAATGCCGGAAGAGCTGTCCCATTGAGGAGTATTATAAATTCATATTTTCTCGGAAAGACACCAACTAAAAAACGAAAACCAAGTAACAAAATTATAGCGCCCACAAATCCTCCTGCAGCATACCCAACTACCGGTACCCACACACTTTCCGATAAGAGCACAGTCAGAATCCAGAGGCTAACCTTAGCAGCAGTCAAAACTGCCACAATGAAACTTAATCCTGACACACCAACCCATAAAAACACTCTCCACATTGTTCGAACATAGTACCAAAAGAACGGTATGCAGAATATTCCAAAAACCAAACCTGGAAATTGGACTAAATCAGCATCATATACGTAATAGGCGGGGACACCAGATATTGCCCCGACAACAAGAGCCTGCACTTCAATCTTTTTCATACACACATTGTAACACCAGGATACTGCGTTCTCGATGTTACAGTGAAATACCGGGCGAACATGAATACAAATGCTTACACAATCTGTATCTTATACGTTTGTTTTCTGCTCGCTGTGAATACGCAACAAGCGCACAAACCAGTACAACATTGATGCTTGCCAGAGAACCATCAATATAAATCTGAGAAATTCGTCAGTAAGTGCGGGTCCAATCACGTCACTTCCTAGCTCAGATATTAATACCAGTAAAATCGGAAGTGCCATCCCGCTGAAGATAATTATTAAAATATATTGCGTTGCAACGGTCCCAGACAAAAATCGAAAACCTATTAACAATATCGTAGCTCCAACAGCTCCCCCTACTGCCAACCCCGCCATGGCCAGACCAACCGGATCTATCATGGATTCAAATGGGTGTGCATCCCTGTAATCGTCGCTCACTGAAAACAATGCAAAAACAAAAATACTACTCCAAGCAGCCAGAACAAAACTAAACCCCGACACATACACCCACCAACATACTTTCCATACTGATCGAAAATAGTACCAAAAGAACGGGATACAAAATATTCCAAAAACAACTCCCGAAAAAGGACTGGGGCCAGAGGTGCCCAAGAAATAAGCGAGGACACCAGAGATAGCCCCGACAAAAAGAGCCCATGCTTCAATCTTTTTCATATGTATACTCTAGCACCATATCCACAAACAGCACCTATGTGGTCGGTTTAGATTTCTTCTGATCTGCAGGCACCCAATCTTCATACCGTCCATCGGTATATTGAAACGCATCTTTTGATGAGTACGCGCACACATATACAGCTTTAAGCTTCTCTCCACTCATTAAAACAGGATACGAGTAGAACCTCCAGCTGCCGGGAGAGGTCGGAATGCGCCCTCGAGTTGTGTGCCAAAAGAACAAAAATGCTAAGCGCGCCATCCATGGCTTGATAGGCAGGACCTTCTTCCCTACAGCCTTCGCCATATCAGGAGCGAACACTGCTTCGCTTACCGGAGTAATATTAAACACATTGTAATCCCAGTCTTGGTCGGTGAATGTAAACTGTGTAACAATATCGTTTACATCATCTTCATGAATAAACT
>JBLHGD010000065.1:0-4352 GCA_047616585.1 Candidatus Azotimanducaceae bacterium | reverse complement strand
TATCAGAGTTCTGGTTTCTGAATACTCCCGCTAGCGACTCAACATAAGCGAATAGTTCTTCGTCTGATTGTGCGGATTTCATTTTCATCGTATTGAGTATATCAGATACATTGCTAACCAAACTGCTTCGAATACCATCTCGTATATCTAAAAAGTCAGCATTGTCGCTAAAAAAATGGACTTTGCGCTTGAGCATGCACCCATGTTTACATGTCAGGAACTGGTGGTCATTACGGTCGAAGACAGTCAACGTGATGTTTTGAATATTTATGGCGGGCATCGCCCTCTCCTTCAGAGGTTGTTACGATAAAAGCATAAAACTACTATTTTATTCAAATCTGAAGTTTCAGACATAAAATTTTTTGGAAAGTGCGACATTCTCTGGCCCCTGGTATACTGCGTTGGATGAATCCCGTTAGAAGTTAATGTGTGCACTATATTATGAATACGGAACAAATTATGCGACCAACTATGGCTTTAGAAACAATAGTATCAATTAACTTCTAACGGGATGAAAATCTACTCGTGGAACGTTAATGGGATTCGGGCGGTGCAGAAAAAGGGGCTTTTTGAGCCTTTTATTGCGAAACATGTGCCTGATGTACTGTGTATTCAGGAAACAAAGGCTCAGGAAGACCAAGTTTCGGACGATTTTGCTGCATTATTGCCTGAATATGAGCAATTTTGGTGCTCTGCGGAGAAAAAAGGGTACTCTGGGACGGCAATTTTCACAAAAATAGCCCCAGAAGACGTCATATTTGGGATTCCGGAGGATATTTCGAAAAAATATGATCTTACCGACTCCTATGGAGACACTACAAAGGAGGGTCGAGTACTAACGTGCGAATTTGAACATTTTTATATATCTACAGTCTATACCCCCAATGGCAAAGAAGACCTCTCACGAATACCGATGCGGCAACAGTGGGACCCAGCATATCTTGAGTACATGAAATCTCTTCAAAGTGAAAAACCAGTGATTTTCTGTGGAGACTTCAATGTGGCACACACAGAACTCGATCTAGCCCGACCGAAGCAGAATGAGGGGAAGAAGGGGTTCACCCTCGAGGAGCGATCAGGATTCGATGCGATGCTCGATTCAGGTTTTTTGGACACGCTTCGTGTGAAACATTCTGATGGAGAATTGTACACATGGTGGAGTCACTTCGGTGGAGCCCGTGAGCGAAACGTCGGATGGAGAATTGACTATGTGATGGTGAGCGAAAATCTCAGCTCAATTATCAAGAATGCAAAGATCCATCCTGACGTTTTCGGGAGTGATCACTGTCCTGTTTCACTCGAACTTTCTCTCTAAAATAATTGCAAACAGTGGCACGAAATGACTGGCGTGAAACACAAAATTAGACGGGCAATACACAGTTGCACAATCACACGAATCTTAAATTTGTCAATACAGTACTACACGCGTGCTACAAAACGGCTAAGCAGAGCCACTAAAACACTTTTCAAAAACCTGTGTCCTTTATAAAGGACACAGGTTTTTGAGTTACCCACAGTTATACACATGTATGTCCTTTACGCATATCTATAAAGGACATACTATATAGCTAGGCCCAGAGAGGGCAAGCACATATCCCCGGAGTTCTGAAGAGAAGCAAAGAAGAAGCGACGTTCAAATCAGAATTTCGGAGGTATGCCTTAAAGAGCACATTCTAAAATTAAGAGAGAAACAATCTCTCATAGAGTTATACCTCCAACTCTAAACGTTCATAACATTCCCACCCTATTGGCCCGTCACTTACGATGTGTGCCGCGAAGAGATAGCGAACACAAGGTTCGAGACTCCTCGCGGCCCGCAAGATAAGATAAAGCGCGGGCACGAGTCATACAAGCGAGATCCTGAGATGCATTTAAAACTTGCATCAAGAAACAGGAGATCACTGAGACATCCTGTCTCACGACTCAGAAGTATAAGACCTGTTGGGGTCTTGCAAGCACATCGCCTTTACCACCGATTTGCTTACAAGATCCCCACAGGTCTTTTTTGTATTTTAGGGTCTCATTTCTGGCATATTGCTTTAGGAATCGGCCCAAATATTTCCTCACCGTACCCAATGTACGGCTCGGAAATATTTTCACCAATTTCTTCGCACTATATCCAGAACTAACACCCTAAAACCAAGTTTCTGGCTCCAGATTTTGCACACTACTTCGGGAAATTTCGGCTGACTTTGTGAGACGTATTCAATGTACGTCTCACAAAGTCAGCCTTCATTTCTCTCGTATTGCACTAAAATCTGAAACCAGAAATAAGAGAGGGGAACCCTTGCTCACCCCGCAACCCCGCAACCCCGCAACCCATCAAACCATCGTGTTATAGTAGGTTACTATGGATAGACATGAGACGAGAACCGCAGTTTGGGTTATTTTGGAGCGAAATAACAAGGTTTTTATGATTAGAAGACAGAATACTGGCTGGGCAGATGGATATCTTACGTTACCAGCTGGTCATGTTGATAAAGGCTCATTTGTCAGAGAATCTGTCGTGATTGAAGCAAAAGAAGAGGCAGTAGTTGATATAGAAATTGCTGATTTAAGCCTTATTCATGTTGATTATTTACTAGATGAGTACGTAAACTTTTATTTTAAAGCTGAAAAATGGCAAGGTGAACCGAAAATTGGTGAACCACACCTTGCAAGTGAGTGTGTTTGGGTGTCACCAGATGAAATACCAAATGATTGCGTCCCTCAAGTAAAGAATTTATTTAAGAAAACTCACCAAAATATTAACTTTTCAGAAATCACAAGGAGCGACATTAGTGGCTTATAATGCAGAAAAAACCCAGAATACAAAGAATTTTGGGTTTTTTCTACCATCTACCATCTACCATCTACCATCTACCATCTACTTTCTACCTACTAACCTATCCAACTTTATGCTCTTTGGCTATCTCCTTTAGGGCTGCGGCTTCCTCCTTCTCGAGTTTCTTTTTACCTGCTTCAGCTAGTGTCATAAGCTCTGCATCGTTTTTTTTCAACAGCTTATCCACACGTTTTTCTAGGTGTTCTACAGTGTTTTTCCCTGGGTCTTCCAACACTTCTTCCAGTAGTGCATGCAGTACATATCCTAGTCTTTTCCCCGGCTTTTCCCCAGTTATCTCCATTATCCTACCTCCGTCAATCTTAAGGAGTTTGACAGATATAGGGTCTCGTAAGGCTTCATCAACCATAGCTTTGTATTTTCGGAACCGAAACGGTTGTTCTTTGGGCCGGCCCGTACCAATACGGTCACAGACTCTCAAGTTCAACAGGTCTTCAATATGATCTTCGCCAATACGCACAATGGTTCTGCGTACTGCAGAAAGTGTGATTTCGTCTGGATCTGAGAAAAACATGTGCCATCGGACCAGATTTTCAACGTTTTGACTTAGTTCCCGCGGCATCCGGAGGCGCTTCATGATCTTCCGTGCCATTTTAGCCCCCACTACCTCGTGCCCAAAGAAAGAATACTCTTTGTTTTTGCCACCTTTTCTTCTTGTTGCCGGCTTTGCGATGTCGTGCAGCAGGGCCGCAAGGCGCAGCTCAGTAGAGAACTCCTTATCCGCAGCAGCCTGCATGGTCCGCAACAAGTGCTCATATACATCATACGCATGAATACCTCCCTGCTCGCATCCAATAGACTCAAGTATCTCAGGCAATATGTAATCAATAAGGTTTAATCGCTGCAAAAACACTATTCCCTGCATTGGTGTTGGTGAATTTATGATCTTTAGGAACTCGTCAGCGATTCGTTCTATAGAAATACGGCCTAAACCTTCTCGATTTTTCTCGATCGAGTCCATTGCATCGGATTCAATTGCAAAATTAAGCTCAGCAGCCAGGCGCACCGCCCGCATCATACGAAGCGCATCTTCAGTGAAGCGTTCGTCTGGATTTCCAACTGTCTTAAGACGTTTTTTCTTAATATCCCCTTCTCCGTCAAATAAATCAACCACTGATTCGTCTTTTAAACGATACGCGATGGCATTTACAGTAAAATCACGTCGTTTAAGGTCTTCTTCAAGTGAAACACCAAACGCAACCGAATCTGGCCTTCGAGCATCAGAATACTCAGACTCGCTACGATATGGAGTCACCTCAACAACTTTCAACCGCTCATCCTCAGTTTCTTCATTCACGACCCCTACTGTCCCATAATCATTATTACAAAACGTTTCTTCAAACAGAGCTTCAATCTCCCCGGGGTGCGCATTAGTCGTAAAATCCCAATCTTTTGGAGTTTTCCCTACCAGTAAGTCACGCACACACCCACCAACCAAATACGCCTCAAAACCAGCATTTTCAAGCGTGTCAGACACGAACTGCACTTCCTTTGGAATCTCTTTTCGAAC
>JBLHGD010000064.1:0-4513 GCA_047616585.1 Candidatus Azotimanducaceae bacterium | reverse complement strand
GACTCTTCTGCATACTTATCAGAGGCGTGTATGTAACGAGTTGTTGTGTTAAGTGATTCATGGCCAAGAAGAATCTGGATGGCGACCGGACTAGCACCTTGTTCGGCCAAGTATGTAGCGTAGCCGTGCCGTAGAGAGTGAGCGCTAGTAGGTACATTGATACCTAAAAGATCGCGATACCATTTAATCTTGGCCTGTAGATAATTGGGTGAAATGTGTTTTGTTTTTTTGTTAAAGTTGGCGCCACGCATCGGAATGAAAAGGTAGGGCAGTTCGTCTGTGCGCGTATCAAGGTAGTTCGCTAAATGTTTTTGGGCTCGATCAGTTAGGTATATGAAGCGTTGTTTCTTACCCTTACCTTCGATGAAGACACGACCAGAATTATCAAGTTGATTGCGACGAAGATTAATCAGTTCCGAGATGCGCATACCGCTAGCAAATAGCGTTTCGAGCATGGCTCGGTTTCGAAGCGCGACAAGTTTGTTTTTTTCGAATTGCATAGGTGACTCTATGAGCTTTATAAGTTCATCGAGTTCAGAGACCTGCGGATGTCGTTTTTCACGACGCAAGAGTTTGATTGCACTTGGTTCAATAGGTGCTTTGTAGTCCATGTCTATCAAGTACATTAGATATCTGCGTAAAGAGGTAAGGTGGCGATTTATTGTGCCACTTGATAGTTTCTTCTCAGGATAATGGTTTTTGGCAGTTTTGCGGTCATGTGAGTTTAGGTATGCCTTATACTGCTCAATGGTCCGTTTAGTAACATCATCAAGTGGTAGGGAAGAGAGGTCATCTCTAAGAAAGTTGTCAAACGTCTCTAGGTCACGCTCATAATTGTAAAGTGTCTTTTCTGAATAGTTGTTGGCTTGAATATGTAATAGGAAATCATCGATGTAGGGTAAGGATGAGTCTTTTTTTGTGAAGTTATGTTTATTGATGTTTTTTTGCATATATAAAGTTAGGAAGTGGAGAACCTAATCACACTATATATTGTACTATGCACCAAAGGGAAATAGGCGTTTCTGATGTTGATAACTGAGTATAATATATCTAATACTCAGTAACTAAGAGAAATAAACAAATATACAGCCAATCCTTGGTACTAACGGACTGATTGTATGCAAAAGTACCATATCCATAACTCTCGTCACATTAAGCGGATGCAAACTTAAGTGTCTGTGCCCACACAAGCTTGCTGACTTACTATAGAGGTACTCTATATCCTCTAAATCAAATCTCGAACCTTAGAGTGATGTACAGTCCGTGTAGAGAGTAGCATTCTTGTGTCTGCTTAGCATAAGCGCTGGAACTTCGTGTTCGCTTGAATCTGTATTTTGAAGTTGTTGTAAAATTCCATTACATTTATTTTTACCAGACGCAAAGATAACTATTTCGTTCACGTGTTTTTTAATAAAGTACGGAGTGATCGTCATCCTTTCTTGATGTTTATTTTCTTTTTCATGAACTGAGATATAAAGAGTATTTGTGATAAATTTTTGAGAAAAGTCCCCCACCGATTTTTTTGGAAAAATGCCAGCTATGTGTCCGTCTTCACCAATTCCCATGAGCGCTAGCACATAACAATCTTCGTGCACCTTGAAGTAGTATTCGAACGTTTTTTCAATGGAGAGGGCAGTTTCCTCACTACTGCCCTTCTTAGGATCAGGTACTGAGTTGATTGTTTTGGCACCCGACTCCCCCACTTGTCTGTAAAGTTCAGTTTGTGTAAATTGTAGATAGTTGTTTATCTTTGGATCGTCAGAAAAGCGCTCGTCCGCCATCATGAATGTGATATGTGGACCAAGGACAGCGTTATCAATAGAGTCGAGAACAGATAGTGCTGATCCACCAGAAAGTAATACTAAATAGTTTTTGTGACCCTGCTTGAGAGCTTCCGAGACATGTGTTCCAGATGCAATTTCTGGCTGATTTGAAGCATTAATTTTCATCTGGTTTTAATTTTTTTTGAATTGTTTTATGTCCCCCGAATTCATTTCGCATGGCTGCAATATAGGTGCCAATCAGTGAAGGCTCGACTCGTGTGAGCTTCCTTTGTGTGATTGCAGCGTTCAGTATTCTCAAGTGATTATTACTGACAAGATATTCCATCTCCATCTCGGTCTCTCCTTTAGGGACCTTTCCTGCTATTGTTTCTAAGTGCCCTTCCTTTTCGTACGCATCAGCAAACCATGACAGCAAATTACTTTCAATGATACTACCGTGTTCGTACGCTTTGATTGCTTCACCTATATTAAGTCCCATTCCTTCTTTGTGTTCATGCAGTACATTCAGTCCTTCAGCAATTGCTCCCATCATGCCGTACTCAATTCCGTTGTGTACCATTTTTACAAAGTGTCCTGCGCCAGGCCCGCCTACATGCCCGTACCCGTCTTTCATTGCCAATGTTTGAAATACATGCTTGTGTTTTTGTATTGCTTCGTTGTCACCTCCAACCATCAACGATGCGCCGTATCGAGCACCTTCAACTCCTCCTGAGGTACCACAGTCAATAAAATCTATATTGTCACCCTCCAGAGCTTGGTGACGAGAGAGGCTTTGCTGAAAAAAACTATTACCACCATCGATAATACAATCACCAGATTTTAAACTCCCTTTTACATCATCAATGACATCGTCTACGAATTGCGATGGAACCATAATCCATACAAGTTTAGACTCTGGCAGTGCTTCTATGCATTCAGTTAATGAATCATGCACTGTTACTCCTTGATTTTGTGATTCTGAGCGTGCTTCTTCTGACATGTCGAAACCGTGTACTGTGTATCCACTTTCAACTAAATGAGCACTCATAGCTGCGCCCATTCTTCCTAGTCCTATAAATGCTAATACTTTGTGTTCTTCCATGATATTAATTAAATTATATGACATCGAATAACTTGTGTTTTGGTCCGGCACTCCCCTGTTTGTATGTCTGGAGAGGAACAGTGTGCATATACTTTAATACTGAATTTATATATTTCCACTGTGACAGAACTTCTTCTGTTGTCATGAAGAGTGTTTGGTCCCCCACGATGCAGTCAAGCAGTACCTTTTCATATGAGTTGGTAACTTCCGTATCGGCTGTAGGACAATCAAACACGAGAGTGCGCGGCTCTAGACGATACTTGAGGCCAGGAGCTTTTGCATTGAGGGTTATCTGCATTGTTTGTTTAGGTGATATTGTCAATTTCACACAGTTTGGCAAGGCGCGACATGAATCAGTGAGAAATGGACCAGTTGAAACATTTTTAAGTATAATCTCAATCTCTACCTTAGCTTCGCTGAGACCTTTGCCAGCCTTTAGAAGTATAGGTACGCCTTTCCATGCTGGATCATTCAATTCAGTATGTAACTCAAAAAAGGTCTCGGTTGCAGATTTCTTGGCTACACCTTTAATATTTTTGTAACTTGAGTATTGTGCGCGTAAAAAACCAGCTTTGATACTTTTTTTAGTATGCGGCTTAAGTTGTTTTAGTATTGCAGCCCGTTGCTTGTGTATTTGCTTTACGTTGAATTCCTTAGGTTCCTCCATTGTTAATAAAGCCAGGAGTTGCAAAAGATGATTTTGACCAACGTCACGCAGTGCACCAATCTCGTCGTAAAATGCTCCACGGCCTTCAAGTCCAACTTTTTCCAGCATTGTGATTGATATTTTATCAATGTGTTCTTTGTTCCACGAACCGCGCAACAATGTATTTGCAAAACGAAATGACAAAATATTTTGTGCGGCCTCTTTTGCAAGATAATGATCGATTCGATATATTTGCTCTTCCATGAATAGTGAACCCAGTCTTTTGTCCAATTTTCGAGCAGTATCAAAATTGCTCCCAAAAGGTTTTTCTACAAGTACTCTTGCCCAACCGAGCTTTGGATCGCACACAAGGTGCATTTTGTGTTTGTGTAACATGCCAAAAACAGTTTCGTAATGTACTGGTGGAATAGCAAGATAATAAATCTTGTTCGTGCACATACCGACACGTTCATCAAATGTAGCAAGAGTTGCTTTAATATCAGTGAATGCTGAGGCATCACTAAAAGATCCAATAACATATTGGATGTGCTTACAGAATAATTCTATATCTTTCTGGCTATGTGCGTGCTTATGTCCAGTAATTGATTTTTGTACAAACGCACGGTATTCATTTGTAGTGAACTCCGTACGTGCGAGTCCTATTATTGAAAATTTCTTTGGTAGCTTCTTTTTAACAAACAAATCCAAAAGTGCCGGAATAAGTTTGCGGTTTGCTAGGTCACCAGTGCCACCTAAGATGACGATTTGCAGAGGTGTGTTATGCATTTTTTCTAATACGCGCGTTACCATATATTTAATACATCCTATCAGTTAATCCGTTTAAGGATACTGTTGACTATACGTATAAAAGTATACGCTTTCACCTTACAGTCGCTGTTCAGGTTGTCGATTTTCTTCCTTACGTTAGAATATCTGGCAACCTCTTGCAAAAGTGCTTAAGCACTTTTGCACCTAAAAGCCCGCTTTGCGGGCTTTTAAACA
>JBLHGD010000063.1:0-4799 GCA_047616585.1 Candidatus Azotimanducaceae bacterium | reverse complement strand
ATTGCAGGCCATACAGATGCAATTTTTGTAATCAGTACCATGCTTTTCTAAAAACCGCTTTCGATTCTCAATTACTGTTCCATCATCCCCAAACTCAAAAGACATATTCCCATCAGAAATAGTGGATGTCTCACAGAGTATGTTTTTGGGAAGTCCCATAACAAAACAACTATACCAAATTGCCGGATTTTTTGTGTATGGTATAGTTTCGATCACAAATCCGCCCTTAGCTCAGATGGTAGAGCAGCTCCCTTTTAAGGAGATGGTCCAAGGTTCAAGTCCTTGAGGGCGGACAAACGCAAAACAAAACACATCCTGCAAAGGATGTTTTTGTTTTAACAAGCAAACTGCTTTGCTTGTGGCGTTTGTCCGAGGCACAGCCATGTTATTGCTTTTTCCTAAAGCAATAACAGGCGAGCCGTGCTCGCAAGTACTTGCTATTTTGGAAGCGTAGCGAACCAAAATAGTTAGTAACTTGTGAGGACAAACACATCACCACAGTTCATGTAATGAAAAAGTCCTTGAGGTCACTTGTTACTACTCTCCAACCGATTCACCATATACACGCTATACAAAATAAGTGCTCCACCGAGAACTTCTCGAAGCACGGGTATTTCTTTAAATAAGAAAATACCGTATGCCAGAGCAAACACCACTTCAAGTGTGAGAATGTTGGTTGCTACAGCAACCTTTACATGGGCAAATCCATAATTAGTTAAAAGAAGATTCGCGACATTGAAAATTGCAGCTATAAGCAGAACGGCTACAATGGATAGAGAAAACTGATCAACGGTCGGAAGATTTTCCCCCAGTATCATCGAGGTGAGAAACAAAAATAGTGCACCGATACCAAATATGACCACAGCGCTTTCGTAATTGTTCAAATAATCAGAGTGCCACCTTCGCGCGATATAGCTAAGGTCGAAACTCACCAGAGAAAGAAGGGCAACCACTTCTCCGTAACCAATTTTCATTGTACTGAAGTCGGTAATTGCAATCAGGGCAACACCAATAAAACTGAGAAGGATATAGAGCAGAGTTCTCATCTTCAAAGTCTCACGTAACAGTATGTATCCCAATAGTGGCATGAGTGGCAACGATGCTACAAATGATGCGTTGCCGTACGCGGTACTTAGAATTGCTTCCGTAAATAAGACTACACCAAGATATAAAGTAACAGCTCTAAACGCCAGTATCAGGAGATCTTTTTTAGATGCCGCACATATCTTCCGGACATCAATTTTGTGCACGAATAAGATACAGCCCAGCAGAAAGGCTAGGCCAATGCGTAGATATGTTTGCTCAAAGAGTTCAAAATCAGTACTGAGATATCGGGCAAAAACTCCCATGGTTGCAAAGATCCACGCAAGTAGGACCAGAGAAAGTATTCCTTTGTTTTCTTCTTTTAAAAACACGTAGTTTTTTAAATCGGCAAATCAAACGCAAACACCCCAGCACCAGTGATAAACAGTGACACAGAAGCAGCAAACAAAAGAACATAAAATAGTTTCGTCGGAATCGATGGATGGTCAAACCAGTTTCGCATGACAAACATTTTTAGGCACATCGCAATCAAAGCAAGCGCAACGTACTGTACGTGTGCTCCCAGTATTAAAAAAGACCCAGCAATAAGCTCACCGACTATAAATGACCATGTAATGAAGTTTCCATATGGAAACCAAGAGAGCGCGAACACATGCTTGAGTTCGTCGCGCTTGGAATAGTGCTTTAGACCAAGATATAACAGAATACTTCCCACAAAAAAGCGAAGTAGGAAATAAGCGAGCATAGCTAAGAATTGAATGGGGAATGGATTCAACATTACATAAAGTGTATCATGCAGCCAATATGGAAAAGATCGTCATTTTAGATAATATCCGAAGCGCACATAATGTGGGTTCTATTTTTAGAACCTGTGACGGAGCTGGTGTATCAAAAATTTATTTGTGCGGCTACACCCCCTCACCAATTGACCGATTCGGCAGGGAACAGAGTGAAATTAAAAAGACGTCTCTTGGCGCAACTGAAGCTGTCTCGTGGGAGAGCTGTGAGAAAATCGAAGATTGTGTTGCGGCGCTCAAGAAGGAAGGCGTAGAAATAGCATCAGTCGAGCAGAGCGACCAGTCGGTTCCATACAAAGAGTGGAAACAGACTGGTCCAACTGCGTTTATTTTTGGAAATGAAATTGATGGAGTGCAAGAAGTAGCGCTTGCAAGTTCGGACGCGGTACTTGAGATACAGATGCACGGAAAGAAAGAGTCTTTAAACGTTGGCGTGAGCGTCGGCATTGTTTTGTTCCACTTCAGTTAATGGTCTAGTGGCAGTAATATATCTACCACCACAGCCCACACCAGTTGTTGCCACTCAGTGTAACAAAACAAGTCTTGATATCATCAATGATATCAAATAGGATCGGGTTATATATCATTGATGATACATAAAAACATTAGGGGTTATTGGTTTCTGTATTGTCGTTACTGCTTTGACTAGGATAGAGGCGGGTGATTTCTTCTTGTACGACGTCTGCGTCACTCCACGGTTGTCGACTGTTATGTGAACCCATGATATACGGGTCGGTTCCTTTTCCTGAAATGAGAGCATATCCACCATCGGGAGTCTTGATCAGAGCCTGCGCGATTGCTTCTCTTCGGTCCATGATAATTGAAAGTTTTCCTTTGTCCTCTATTCCTTTCGCCATCTCGTCTACGATTTTGCGAGGGTTCTCGTCATACGGATCTTCATTGGTGAGGATAATATGCTCGCAGTGACGTTCTGCAATATGTGCCATCTCGGGACGCTTCCATGTGTCACGGCCTCCACCAGTGTTCCCAAGCACACACACTTTCGGGACATCTTTAAACGCTGTATAAAATTGCTCAAGTGAGTCAGGCGTGTGTGCGTAGTCGACAATTGCGGTTACCTGTTTTGCAGAATTCTTGGATGTATAGAAATGTTCCACGCGGCCTTTAACGGGAGGGAGATTTCGTAAAGCAGTTTCGATGGTTTGTAGCGACACGCCAAGTGCGCGCGTGAGGGTGATTGCGGCCAAAGCGTTGTATACATTAAAGAGACCAACAAGAGGTACGCGAATCGTGATTTCCTCTTCGCCATCGTTAAAGATAAGACCAACACCATCTTTGTGTAGTGTATGCAGCTTTAATGAATCGAGTTTGTACGGTAATTTTTCTTCCACGTGTACCTTTAGGAAGTCTGCCCCGTGTTCGTCGTCAGTATTGGCAACAATATATCGTGGTTGTTTCCCCGATTGCTCAAGCTGTTTGGCGATTTCCAGTTTGGCTGCTTTGTACTTCTCAAATGATCCATGTGACTCAATGTGCTCGGGACTGAGATTTGTGAAGATGAGTGCATCGAGGTGTACATACTTGTGTCGAAATTGTTTCGCTCCCTCGGAGGTCATTTCAACAACTGCATGTGTGCATCCAGATTCTACTGCATCATGTAAAAATTTCTGCAGAAAGAATCTTCCTGGGAGCGTCATCTTGTGTAGGTTACGTGTGATTTGGTCGCCAATTTTAAATTGGATGGTTGAGAGGGAGGCTACTTTCTTTCCGTCCACTTCAAGTATTGCAGACACGAGTTCTGTGACGGTGGATTTACCTTTTGTGCCAGTTACCGCAATAACCGTAAGTTTTTTAGACGGATGTCTATAGATGGCAGCACCCAAAAAGGCCAGTGCCAAGTGATACGGCGGGCGAATGATCTTTAGTAGCGCATCAGGTATAGCGCGCTTAATCCAATAGAGAAGCATCCATAAAGTATACGACGAAAACGTGTGTGGTACCTAAGATTAGATCAGATAGACCACAATGTTCATATGTCTGTCTAGAGATTACTTAGAACTGAGCTGTTTCAGGGCCGCTTTAACTGCGTCATTGGCGTTTGTGATTTCTGGGGGGAGTTGCTGGACTGCCTTACGAGCGTCGTTTGGCGGATATCCAAGCGCAATAAGCGCATCAATGGTGTCATTTGTGTGCGCCCCTGCATTTTCAGCGTTTGCGACTATTTCAGTGTTTCCATATGAGCCAAGCAACTCAAGTTTGTCTTTAAGTCCAACAACGATTTTCTCGGCACTCTTTTTGCCAATACCAGATATCTTAGAAAGGTAGACAGGATCATCTTTTGCGACTGCTTCTTTCAAAAGTGCGATATCAGCCCGGGTAAGTATCTGCAGGGCTGACTTAGGGCCGATTTTAGGGAGGGTAAGCAAGAGTTCAAACACATCCAACTCATCAAGTGTCTGAAAGCCATACAGATCAAGGGCTGTTTCGCGAACAGCTAAGTATGTGTGTAGCGTGATCTCGCTCTCTATTGGAAACAATGTGCCCGGGGCTGTAGTGCGCACCAGGTACCCAACGCCCTGTACGTCAATAACAACTGATTTTTCTGTCCGGTCTGAGACGGTTCCTCGAAGCTGTCGTATCATATTTGGGTAGTATACTACAATCAATTTAGGACGGACACATTCGGCAAATTCCTTTGTTGTCCCTATCGCTCAAACACTCATCGTACTCTACCGTACGCCTCATGTTTTCGCTCTGGTTTCCCTACGGGAACGGTACACCTTTTGGACAAATCATTCTCTCAGATTTGATCTGTCACAAAAGGTCTTGCGAAAGCGTCCCACGCTTTCTCACCCCGAACTTCACTCAGATGTGTCCGTCCTAATGTCGATGAGCTCAAGCCCGTAGGTTATTGCATTTTTTGGACTTGTACGGTATAGTTTCGGCCACTATATGCCAATTACAAAAGGAGCAATTAAAGCCAACCGCGCATCGCTT
>JBLHGD010000062.1:0-5292 GCA_047616585.1 Candidatus Azotimanducaceae bacterium | reverse complement strand
TGACACACACTGTGTCGCTGAGAATGTCAAGTGATACGTCTACCACAGAGTTGCTAGTAGGTGAATCACCGTACTTCACGGCATTTTCAATGAGGTTTTGAAATACTTGATATAGTCGGGTCTCATCGCCCGAAATAATTGGAACTTCTTGTTGTGTAGGTACATACTTTATTTCTACGTCTTTTTCCGAAGCAAAAGAAGATAAATTTTTAATTGCTTTCTCTAGAATTACGTCAACGTGGACATCGCGGATCTCAAAAGCAAGTTTCCCTTGTTCAATTTTTGTAATATCGAGCATTTGATTCACGAGCGCGATCATGTTTTCATTCGACTCTGCCGTTTGTGTAAGCACCTCTGTTTGTTCGTCATTGAGAGGTCCAAAGATTTTATCAAGGAGCATTTCTGTATTCCCTTTTGTCACAGTCAGCGGAGTACGCAGTTGGTGTGAGGCGACTGCGACAAGTTCACTTTTTGATCTCTCGAGAAGTTTTTCATTGGTAATATCTTTCATCCAAATCAGAAAGCCAGAATTTACATGCACTTCAGAGAGCACTTGAAAAAATAACTCGTATATACGATCTCCAGACTGTATCTCCGTAACCCTTGAAGACTCACCGCGAAGACATTTTTCTACACACAACGCAATATCAAGCTCGGCAAAGGTGGCGTACAGGTTGTCCAACACGCCACCATAATCAACGCTATCATACTTAATAAATATCCGTGCTTCATCATTAATAAATGTGACCTCCCCAGTATTAGTCACAAGAATAGCACCCGTACTCATATTTTGAGCAATTTTTTCAAGTTTAGCTCGCTCAAGAGACAACTCATGCGTCCGCAACTGAACTTTTAACTCAATTTCTTTCTTGCTCTGTGTAATGTCCTCAAGAAGATTTTGGATGGCAATTTTTGTTTTCTCGTGCTTTTGAATGCTGAGTTCTAGCTCAGTTGCTCTATTAACCGCCTCTCTTTCAAGATCTTTCGAGTATTTTTCCAACGCAAACTTATTTTTCAAATCAGTACTCATTTGATCAATAGCCGAAGCGAGCTGACCAAACTCGTCCTGTGTATGTACATCGGTCTCTGTGTCAAAATTACCTCTCCCAATCTCCTGTGCCACATTCCGAAGTTTTGCAATCGGCCGTAAAAATGTTCGGAGTAATAAAAACGTAAACACAATGCTCACAATGATGATAATAATGCCTACAATTACCAATTGAGTAACAACGTCAGAGATAAGTTTTTTTTCGGCTTGTACAATACCCTGTACGCGCACGCCCGATTGCTCCGAAAGGAGTACGTGAATATCGCGTGCTTTTTCGAGCTTATTAAAAATCGAAATGACAGTCGTGTTACTGTTGACATTGTATTGTAAATCATAACCATAAAGCGATAGTGTACGCACGTCTTCTTTTAATTCAGTCAGTATCAAAACGAGCTCATGCAACTGCTCTGCTTTACTAGCCAGAGCCTTAGACGTATCGGTTTGAAGTAGTGCCTCTTTTTCTTCAATGCTCCTGAGCACATGCTGCATTTCGGTCAAGTAATCAGTCGCTTTTTCTTGATGTTCCGAATATCCAACGGCAAAAAACTTTTCAACACTCGAGTCGAGTAATTCTAGCGAGACAGCAAACTCTCGAAATAATTCTAACTGCTCCGTATGTGGAATGGTTTGTTCTGATATGTCGACCACCTTATTCATTTGAATGTACACATATCCAACCACCGCTCCATACAAAAAAACAATAAAGCTAGAGGCAATAAGGACCCGCGCTCGAATAGTTGTATTAAATAGTTTCCATTCTCTCATGTCGTACTGTTACGAGACTTACAGCGGGCAAACTGCCTACTCTACAATCTCAGCATTTTTCAAGACGTCAGGTCGAATCCGTACATTAAGCTTGTCAGCAATTTTGATATTCACAAGCAGACTACCTCGTTGATTTGTGACCATGGGAATCGAAGTAACCGGTACTCCATCGAGAATCTGCAGTGCAGCCAACGCTGACCACTCGCCTTGTTCTTGGGGTATCTTAATAAGACCGATCAATGAGCTCTGCATCGTCCACTCCTGAACAGTCCCGACTGGTATTTTTGTATGTGCACGCGCAAATGTCTCCGCGCGCGCGTCATCCCAGTCAGCAATTCCTGCATTATTTACAAATATCAAGACATCGACCTCATCTTGCAATGCAAGGAAAGCCTCTTCCCATTCTTCCATCGTCGACACGAAATATTCTTTTTCAAAATGAACTTCAAAAAGTTTGCTAATGTAACCTGCGCTTTTGCGGGCCGTTAGCACATCTGCATTAAGATACCCAACTCTATCTCCAGATGCGTATTCTCGTAACATACCTATAAGTTCACGTATCAAGCTCACCTCAACCATTCCTGTCGTGTTGCTGTACGGAGCATCATATACCGACACATCCCAATTCATGCCCGAAAAAACAATAGGGATATCACTATCTTTATAATGCGGTTCTAGAAGGTACTTGAATGCATTATCATCAGACACCAAAACGACATCAGGTTTATACAACTCAATTGCCGCTTTTGCTTTCTCTGCTGCTGCGATTTTGAATGCCTCATCTGTATTACGCTTTGTATCCATTCTGTGTATTTGTAACGAGACATCTGTTTTTGAGAGAACATCTGTAATACCTTCAGTAATTCCATCACTCCACTCATATCCTTCATGATACGAGTCGATGTACAAAATCTTTTTACCAGAGTATTTTTGTTGCATGTCATTTGTATCGGACACACTTAGATGGGCCTCAGGCGCCGGCACCTCTTTTTGGGCGGAGTACAGAAAGAAGATTCGTACCAACATACCGACAATGCAGAGTAAAAGTACCCCAACAACAAGCAATAAGATTTTTGTATTCATAGTAAATTAATGCGTACGTGTAATTATCCCGTGTCACCACCCAACTGTGCTTGCAGTTTCTTAATTTCTTTTTTTAAATCAACCATTACGATCTCACGATCGATCATCATATCGTTGAGGGACTCCAATTTAGTAGCGCGCTCATTTGCAGCAGCAATCTCTTCATGTAATCTCTGATTTAGCTCAGTTAATTCTTTAGAGCTAATATCCAACGAGCGTTCTATTAATGCATACTCACTCTCATAATCTTCGTACGTTTTACTAACAGCCTCAAACAAATCACTACATTCTGTTGGGATCTTATCATTGTCGCCAAGCATACGTGAGAGTTGTCGTTTGAGTGTTTTGTGCATACTAACTATAATTACCCTTCAGTGAAGGTTGTGATGGTCATGGTTTGATTGTGCAATTCGCACTGTTTCTCTGTTGACGCTACAGGCGAAATTTCACCATACGAATAGAAACCGAGTATAAACGTTTTTTCATCCCCACCTAATTGCTTTTTGACTGATTCAGTTTCTTCCTCAATCCTCTCTTTTAATACGAGTTTCCTCCCAATACAACTAATAAGTATCGCCAGGTCAGGGATGTTTCCTTCGAGCGATTCTTGACTCATCCCCGCAGCGCCAGCAGCGCCATCAACCAAACGATCAAAGTTTGCTTTCATTAAGTTCACACTTTTGCCTTCTGGTAGATCTCCCGCAAACGTCATACTCTGATCTTCCTCATCAACACCAAGTAATGTCCGTACAACTTCTACTCCTCCAGGTTCTTCATCAAGATGGAGATTCAGTGGAAACAACAGACCTGAACTCGGCAATTCATCCGCCTGATCACCTAAATACTGCTTATACAGCTCAAGCGCTGGCTTACCATCAAGCTCATACAGTACATTGTGTACTGATTTGGTGATTAGTCGAACCGGACCAAAAGAATCCCATCCACCCAAGGATCCGTACCCAACTTTGATATCTGTCCCATAAAATCCAATAAGCACAACCTGACCTGAAGTTGGTACTGCATTGAGGCCAACTACAGTCTTTTTAAAGTCTGCACCGTCACCGACCATCCCACCGGTTACTGACACATTGTCAGGTAAATGCGCAGTGATCCCTTTCACGAGACTTGTACCATTGACTTTAAGACCATCAGACAAAACCATGACATGACGAAGGCCTTCTTTCTTAAGTTTGTCTACTAACTCTGCTCCAATTGACTCACCAGTATCAGGTTCTAAAATTAGAGCTGATTCGAATGCTAATTCTGTCTTCTCAAAATGTATTGCACACACTGACAAAGAATTATCTCGAACCAATGTACCTGAGATCTCACCCGCGGTTGAGCTCATCACAATATTTGAGTCGGGGTACCATTCATGTAGAGTATCGAAATGTTCTTGTTTCTCAACTTCCGCTCTGCCACCAAATACCAAAACTAGCTGCGGTTTCTCTTGGTCCAGAGTACTCTTTACCACCTCCCATCCGGAAGCCTCCGTCCAGCTTTTTTGCTCGATTTTCATAATTATGCATGTCGTATATTATAAGATATACGATTCAGTTTAGCATACAGATAACTCCACAAAACAACCCGAAAATGTTAACTGGGTAAAAACATGTGTGAAAATTTTTTAGTGAGTTTAGTTCATGCCTCACCTTCAAGCTCTTGGACATCTAAAATATCCACCTTTCGCATAAGTTTTTTCTTATATGCAAGAAGTTCATCCTTCGGCATCACGGGGACTTGCAGTCCATATATTTCTTTATACGTAACTGTAGTGAAATCAACTGAAGCACGCGTCCATACATCCGCCTCTGTATCAAAAAATTTGATCAACAGATATTGGATAAAGAAACACTATGTATTGATACTCGTAACGAAGAAATGAACATGGAGCAAGTTCTAGAGTACTGCTTTAATCATGTGCGCGAATCTTCTAAGACTTGGCTTAAATGCAAGAATGACCCCGAGAAAAGACTCCGGTTCCAAAATTTTATATTTGAAGATAATGTAGAATTCTCTGGTGAGAGATTTGGAACCACTAAGCTATCGCCTATATACAGCATATATCAGCAATATTTGATAGATCCTTCTACGTTGGTGACCCTATAAGACTCTCGGACGGCGGCTCGTATATTTTGCTTTAGGAATAAGCAAAATATATACTGCGCCGCTTCGATTCCCCGCCGCAGACAACGCAGGTTGCCTGCTTGGGATCACAACTATATTCAAAAGAAAAAACACCATGCGGTGTTTCTTCTAAGAATATATGTTGTGATCCCACGGGGAATCGAACCCCGATTTCCAGGATGAAAACCTGACGTCCTAACCATTAGACGATGGGACCATGTATTGCTGGTCAGACTAAATGTATGTTGCACATCTTCATCCTGGAAATT
>JBLHGD010000061.1:0-5405 GCA_047616585.1 Candidatus Azotimanducaceae bacterium | reverse complement strand
GACTCTTCGAGCTTTGCCTTCGCAACTTTAATAAGCTGTTCTCTGCGCTCACTGGTTAATTCGGGAAAAATGACTCGCACACCTGATGAGTCAGTTGCAACTGATACGCCTAAATCCGCATCAGCAATCGCCCGCTCCAAAGCAGGGATCACACTCGGGTCCCAGGTAGAAATTCGAAGCGTACGCGCATCTTCAACACCTATTGAACCAACTTGATTAATTGGCATCATTGACCCAAAGTTTTCAACTTTAATTCTGTCCAGTAGCGCTGGAGTTGCCTGTCCTGTTCGTATACCTGTATATGCTTCAGCGAGAAAACTCCCTACTTCACTTAATCGTTTATGTAAATCATCCATACAATATTCTTTATTTTCGGCATTATATCACAACATCACCCTACTTCAGCACCGGCAAAGACAGTGCAAGCTCCTCAAGAAGCATCTTCGAAGATGATCCGCGTGCTCCAAGATACTGCCGGACATACATCACGCTGGCTAGTACTCCCGATTCACTTTTCTGCTTCCGGGCGGCGACAAACGCTTCCGCCCCAGCACCAATCTCCTCAATCCAAGACACATCTTTCTTTTTTGTACGTGTTGCGATTTCTTCAATGCGTTCTTTGTACGACTGTTTTAAAAATGCTTTTATTGCGTCCGTATTTGTGGACTCTAGTTGTGTATCAACGAGCAATAAACGCGAGCGAAGCGTTGGGAGCAGCATGTCACTATTTCGCAGCACTACGTGAAAGACTGAGGTAACAGGTGGCTCTTCGAAGAGTTTCAAAAGGGCATTTTGTGCTTCTGATGTAATACTCGTGAAACTCACTACAAACTCACGCACGTCTCGCAGCACAGGCTTAACAAACGCACGTGAGCTGAGTGTGCGTGCTTCACCAATACCAAATGATTCATAGATAAAATGCTCACAATCAGCGTCTTGCTGCATGAGAGACTTTGGCAATGCTGCTAACTCAGTGTTTTGAGCTATGTATAATCGAGCGTGGGACATCCTATAGGAACGTTAGTGAGAGCTTGTGTGTTGGATAAAGTTCGAGTGAAAAAGCATAGAATGCTTTCGCAAGACCTTTTGTGACAGATCAACCGAAGGGTGATCTGTCACAAAAGGTGTACAGTTCCCGCAGGGAAGCGACAAGCGAAAAGATGAAGCGTATTTGATATACGGTGTGAGAAAGCGCAGGACGCTTTCGCAAGAGGTTACCTAGCATTTTCGGAGAAAATGGTGGCAACCTGAACAGCTTCTGTAAGAAGTGTTTGAACGAGGAAGACAACGAAGAAATTTGCCGACACACAAGCTCTCACACATTATGCCGCAGGTGCAGTCTTCTGCCTATCGAGAATCTTCTTTATGACACGGCGTAGATAATGTTCAAATGTTTCATTCATTTCATGCACAACGTCAAATTCATACCGCCATCCATTCATATAGTCAGTAATATTTTGTTTAATATCCTGATTGGAGCCTTCAAACCGGCCAGAAATAACGGCCGCCATCGAAAGTGGTGCAATCACTGTATACAGTGGATGTTCAGCCCCACTTGGACCGATACCAAACACGCCACTACTCTTAAATAATTTCCACTCAGAAAGTAATTGTTGCAATCCAGCACTGACCTCTGGTGCTTGAAATGGATCCGATGAAAATTGCGGCTCTGCCTCCGTATGCTCTTCAGCATTAGCGTGCAGCAGATTTTCACGTGTTTGATTCTTTTCCTTCAACATATCAGCCAGTGACTGAGTTACCTTAGACGGACTTCCAACTGCAGGCTCAGGAATTGGAATTGGAATTGGAACTGCCGGGTTCTGCAGTTCCATCTCAGGCGCGGGACTTTGTGGAGCAAGAGGCGCCGGACTTTCTTGAAGACCAGGAATATTTGGAATGTTCTGCAGTTTTTCGGCAGGAACTGTTTGGAGCGGCTCTGGTATTGTCTGCGGTTCCAATGGTGAAATTGGTGTGAGCTGTGCGACGTCTGCTTGCGCTTGTGCGGGCGCAACAGGAGGCTCTGACTCTATAGGAACAGATGTTTTAATTGGAGGCTCGACAGCAGAAGCTGGCGCCACATCCTTAACTTCAACAGATTCTTCTGTCGATACAGGCCCAAGGTTTGCTGCTTGTGTTGGCGCACGTTGTCCTATCACAGTCTCTCCAGATTCAAGTGAATGCACTACTGACTGATATGCAGTTTCGAGACGATCCATCGTCGATTTGGTTTCGTTTATATTTCCACCATTTAGTACTCGCATCGCATTTAAAAGCGCATTCATATACTCACAGCCGACTGCATTGTTTGCATCAACTAGATTCACAGGATTGCCAACCTTTTCATTTACCAAACGTTTAATTTCTTTAATACGTTCAATCGGCGACTGCTGCGCTGCAGCTGGAACTTGGATCTCCTCTTGTGGAGGCACAGCTACTTCAGGTGCTGGAGCTGCTGGTGTAACTTCTGGAACAGGAGGCACAACAGGAACAGCTTTTGCAACAGCCGGAGTCTCTGGCGCTGGCGCCTGTGGCTTCTCATGAGGTGCCGGAGCTTGTACTTCTGTAACTTGAATCTTTTTTTCTTCAACCAGTACTTGTTTTGGGGTAGATTCCAGCTGTTTTTCTTCAGCGGGTGGCAGATCAACTACAGGCGATACCTGTTTTTGAACCTGGGGCTGAGGTTGAACAGTTTGTATACTCCCACCAAATGATGGAGTTGGACGCCCTCCAGCAAAGCCTCCGGAATGATCACGCGAAACTGGAGACTGATTTGATCCTTGTGCAGCTGAAGCAGTGATGCTTAGTGGTTCACCATTTTGTGTCAATGAAACTCTGTTTGCTAATAGTGCCGTAGCCACAACCGACAGAACTTGTGTATCTTTACTTGTCGCATAGTCCAAAACAATATCGCGAAGCTTTCCTTTCTGAACCTGATCAAAGGGACCTCGTCTAATGTAGTTGAGCAGTTTTAGTAATTGGTTCTCATCAGATACATCAAACACCTGTGTCTTCTGTGACACTGAAGAACCAACCTGCGAAGAACGTTGCGTAACTGCATCCATAACTCTTGTAACTATTCTAACACTACTGATAAACTTTTTATCAAAAACTTATTCCCGAAGTGTGTACTACACCCCTAAAAATGCGCCAAGTGGTTTCGGTGGTTCTTTTTTATATCGTGCAGAAATTTCCGCTTCGATTTCCTGTCTTGGCTTGCCGTATTTTGCGTAGCTGAGTTCTATCAACTGTGCCACCTTATCGTGATCTACTTCAGCGGGAGGCAGTGTCCCCATACTAAATGGTTTTGTAGGCGTTCCATTCGAGAGGATACGCATGTACGCGGTTCTATTTGGAACATTCATAAGATCGTTTGCGGTAAATTCTGGGCTGAATTGACTCTCTAAAAATTGCGCATCCTCAGGCCCAACTCTAAAGCTCGCCATTGAACCGACGTTTCCAAATACCGCGTCTTTAATATCGTCATCGAGTTGCGCAATAAACTGATGCGCGACCGTCATACCGAGCTTGTACTTACGCGCCTCAGAAAGGATTGCGCCAATTGCAGGTGTTGAAATATTCTGGAACTCATCCATATGTAAGTAGAACGGTGGGAAACTTCTTGTAACATCGTCTACACGCGAAAGTGCTGCCATGAGCAGTTTCCCAACAACAATCATACCGATGAGATTCGCGTTGATTTCACCAAGTCTTCCTTTTGAAAGATTGATCAATAGAATCTTCCGGGAATCCATCACTTCACGGAAATTAAATGCTGAGTGTTGTTGGCCAATAATTGGACGCATGAAGTCGTTTGCGGTGAACACATCGAACTTGGATACGATGTACGGAACGATGTTCTCGAGTGCCGCTTCCCCACCAGCTTTTGTAGCGATTTCAGTCCAAAATTGTGACACTGTCGGGTTGGTCGATTTCTGAAGTTTCATTCTACGATACTGCGCGTCAGCCATGACCCTGCTGATATCCATAAGCGTATTACCACTGTCGGGATCTTCCATAACCAACAATGTGGCGTTTCTGAAGTATTGCTCGAACATCGGACCCATAGACTCAGGGTTACCTCCATACAGTTTTTGGAAAATGGAGAAAAGTTCATTCACCACAAATGTTTTTTGCTCAGGCTTGTTGATGTCGTACTCAAGCATGTTGAGTCCAACAACTCGATCCTGACGCGATGGGTCAAAGTAAATAACGTCATCATATCTCTCTGGCGGAACAGAGCCCAAGATATCCTCAATGTCAGTTCCGTGTGGGTCAATCATACATACACCAGCTCCCTCACGAATATCTTGCACAATCATGTTCTTCATCAGAGTTGTTTTACCAGTACCCGTTTGTCCAAGAATATAAAAGTGGCGGAGTCTATCTTCGGCAGTGACAAATATTTCTTTTGTAACGCCACGATGATCATTTGTGCCAAGCAAAGTTCCACCTGCCGGCATATCATTTGGAGCCGCGGCAGTCTTTGCCCGTGATTGTTTAAACTGAGGTAAAGAATCAATGCCTTTTCCGGGGAAGTGTAGGAGTGTCGTCAGTTCATTAATAGACAATGGTAAAATATCAGATTTCTTAAATTCACGAAACGCGAATGCTTTGAGTGCTCCATCAAGCTTGCTTCCCTGCACGCGATTAAAAATAAGCTTGTTGCTACTCGTGTTTTCAAACTGATAAAATGTTGACTCAATTTCCGAAAGGATTTGCTCAGCTCGCTCTTTTGTTCCGGCTGAAACCGCAAGACGAATATTCGTGTCCACTATTGGAGAGGCAATTTTCTCTTTAAACAACTCAACTGTTTCGGCATCGGTTTGCTGTGTAGAATCATCTTTTATGTCACCAGAACTAAAAACCGCATCCTTGAATGAGTGAAACAAATCTCCCGCAATTGAGCTTCGCTTTATAGCTTCTTTAGGTTTCATACCCCCCTGCACCCGTTCGATAATTTCTTGATACGTAATGTGATACCTACTTGGTGGCGTCTTAATACAAATTTGCAACGCAGCTCCCCCTCCTTCTTTTTCAATTTTTGAAAAGGCATTGAGGACCACAGCTAGTGGATCCGACTCAAACGCATCAAACATCTTCATCGGATACACCGCATGCTTACGTGTACTGGCAACTGACGCAAGCGCGACACTTTGCTCACTAAAAATATTATAGTCGTGCACTCGTTCTGTCAGAACGGCGTCTGAAAAAAGAGAGAGGATCTGTTTCTGAAATAAATCAACAAAATGATTTGGTACCGCTACATAAAAAACAATATCGTCGCTCCCCTCTTCAACCGCAATCTCAAGAACATAATGATCCTTACTTTTTCCCTGTCCTATGTTCTGCATACCAGCGTAAAACTGCGTCATCATAGCCATTATTTCTGAGAGCGCAATCTCTCT
>JBLHGD010000060.1:0-5496 GCA_047616585.1 Candidatus Azotimanducaceae bacterium | reverse complement strand
GCATCACTCGCTTGCGAAGAAAAAAATTCATATTGGGAAGAACCTCACTCGAGGACTTGGTGCTGGAGGGAATCCTGACATGGGTCGTCGCGCTGCTGAAGAGACCCGTGAAGAAATCGCAAACTCTCTAAAAGGGTCCGACATGATCTTCATCACTGGTGGAATGGGTGGCGGAACCGGAACTGGATCAGCTCCTGTGATTGCTAAGATCGCTCGCGAAAGTGGTGCACTTACTGTTGGTGTCGTAACAAAACCATTCCTCTTCGAGGGTCAGGAACGTATGCGAATGGCACTGCAAGGAATTGAGGAACTTAAATCTGAAGTTGACGCACTGATCATCATCCCTAACGATCGACTCCTTGCTATCGTCGACAAAGAAACATCTGTTCGTAGTGCATTTGCTATGTGCGACGATATCCTCAAGCAGGCAGTGGAAGGAATTTCTGATTTGATCACTATGCCAGGAATCATTAACGTTGACTTCGCTGACATTCGAAGTGTTATGGAGAATGCAGGATCAGCACTGATGGGAATCGGGATGGCCACAGGAGACAAGCGCGCAGAAGAAGCAGCACAAGCAGCGATTAATTCCCCACTACTTGAAGTATCCATCACAGGAGCTAAGGGCGTACTCTTTGCAATTGCCGGAGGCGATGATCTCGGGATGCTTGAGATTCAGGACGCAGCTCGCGTTATCACTGAATCAATCGATCCCCACGCAAAGGTTATCTTTGGTGCAATTAGAGACGAAAAACTTAAAAAGAATGAACTGAAAGTCACTGTTATAGCAACAGGCTTCCCTGAAATAGAGAACGGTAGCAGCCATCTATCTTCAACAGTCGTACGAACTCCACACGAGCGACGTGAGATCCACGAAGAAGAGAAAGCTGAAGAACGTCCAGAACCTCGAGGTCGTATTTTCAACTCTCTCACATCCCCAAAAAAGGAAGTCGAGAAAGAACCAGTGATTGCTCAAAAAGAAGAACCTGTAGTACAGAAACGAGAAGAGAAACCAAACACTGAAGCACGTCCAGTTGACCCTATCGATGAGGAGAACGATGAGGATTGGGGAGCTGTTCCAGCATTTTTGCGTCGTTCAAAGCTTAAATAAGCTTTGACTAGCAAAAATGCTGAACAGCGACCCAATCCGTAGGACTGGGATGAGAAAGTCCGTGGGACTTTCTCAAGAGGTTGCCTGGCATTTTCGGAGAAAATGATAACAAGGTGTACCGTTCATGTAATGGAACGTTCCAGTATTTCTCCACCACAACAACTTGAAACCAACAAGACCACACCACAAAACCCGTATTCATACGGGTTTTGTTGTACCGCCATATCTAGTACAATAGTCCCTGTAATAAGTGCCCGTATCAACTAACAACTAACACTACTTTTTACGAATAATATATGTACGACTTAACTATCATCGGAGGAGGCCCTGCAGGTATTGCAGCCGGCGTATACGCCTCACGAAAGAAACTACACACACTATTTGCAACTAAAGAATGGGGCGGTCAAAGTATTGTCTCTCCAGATATCCAAAACTGGATTGGTACTGCATCAATTGCTGGGGACAAACTTGCAAAGGATCTAGAGAACCATCTCCGGACCTACGCAGACCCGTCTGTTGAAATCAAAGATGGAGTACTAGCTACTGGGATAGAAAAAAAAGACGACTCGTTTGTTGTGTCATTTGATGATGGATCAACATCAGAATCTAAAGCAGTACTTATCGCAACAGGATCAGTTCGACGCAAGCTACCAGCACCAGGAGCCGATACGTTTGAACACAAAGGTCTGACATACTGCGCAACGTGTGACGGACCTCTTTTCTCTGGACGTGATGTTGTGGTTATTGGTGGTGGAAACGCGGGATTTGAAACAGCTGCGCAGCTTCTTGCGTACACAAAGAGCGTTACTCTATTGCACCGAGGAGAGGAATTCCGAGCGGACCCGGTAACTGTCGAGAAAGTACTTGCTCATGAGAACATGATTGGTATTGCAAACGCGCAAACACTAGAAGTACTTGGAGAAAATTTTGTAACAGGCCTCAAATACAAAGTTGGTGATGATGGCGAAGAGCAGACACTGGAGATTGGTGGTATTTTTGTGGAAATTGGCCTTGTGCCAAGTACTGACTTTGCAGCATCACTTGTTGAACTTGACGACTACAAACGCATCAAGATCGACCCGAGAACTCAACAGACAAATGTTCCTGGAGTGTGGGCTGCTGGAGACTGTACAGACGTCTTGTATCATCAAAATAATATCTCTGCAGGTGACGCGGTTCGTGCGCTTGAGGATATCTATGTAAACCTCAAAACTAAGTAATACTGAAAAGTGTGACACAAGCAAAAAGCGCTCCATCAGGAGCGCTTTTTGCAATACAACGTAGAGCAGCCTTGCATGCCTGTATCGGGTAGCCTCCCGATATAGTATTTGAATAAATTCACCACCATGCAAAGCTACATACAGCTTCTCATACCACAGCAGAGAGTCAACGAAATCAATAAAACCCCATTCGTAGCCGCCTATGTGTACAACTTGGGGAAAAGTAGGTGCATAAACAGGTGCACAAGTAGGTGCAAAAGCCTGTGCTAAAAGCTCTTGACAGTAACTTGATACCTGGTAGCGTAATTAGTCATACAACGAAGCTTTCTTTTCACCCAAAATAAACTTCAGTTCCTTCTCAAAGACTCTACAATGGATAGCCACATTACAAGCGTAATTTGTGCATGTCGCTTCTATATCATGAAACAAAACTATAGCATCTTCATAGCTACCGATGAGCTTTTTACCTGTCCGGTAATTCAAAAGTACGCTCGACTGTTTGACACGTCTCTTCAAATTGGGAAACAGAGTCTGGTGAGCTTTACTGTTCCAGTAGACGAAAAAGTTTCGAAACTGGAGAATACACATGTTCACTACAATGAAAACCTCCTTGATGTGAAGCACGCGACAATTTTTCCCAATGCCAACACAACCTCCACACTTACACTCACCCTCTTGCCAAGAGACATTGGCGTAACGAACATCACCGTCACATCAAGCGAAATGACGGCCAAAGCGAGCTTAAGTCGTTTCTATACCCCACACCTCATCAATCGTACGTCTTTATCCGCTGATACTATACAGATTACACCGTAAACAGTGATCCAACGCCAAACGCAACAGTGGCAGCGACACCTCCAATAAGAACAACTTCAAACAAAGATCTCCAGAAAGCAGTTCCAATAATCTTCCACTTCAAGATACCCAGCGCGATCAATGCACACAACGTACTGATTGAAGAAAGTATAAATACAAATTCAGCAGTTCCTGAGGTCAAAAATACAAACGGCAAAAGCGGCACCGCTCCGAAGACAACAAATGATAAAGCTGTGGCGAAGCCCGTAAATGTCGGATTATCCCCACGGGGGTCGGACATCTCTAGCTCGTGATTCATCATAAAATCAACCCAGTACGTTTCATTTTTTTTGTATATCTCTGTCAAAGTTTGAGCGTCCTCCTCGGAAAATCCCTTCTGGAGCATAATGGTTATCGTCTCTTCATGCTCAAGGTCAGTATTCTGACGCACCTCATGTGTTTCTTTCGCTCGTGCAGCTTTATACAGATCTTGCTCTGATTTAACTGAAAGGAAGTTCCCAAGACCCATAGATACTGAATCTGCAAATAAATTAGCCAAACCAAAAAGTAACACGACCGCGAACGAAAGTTGTGTGGTTGCTTCATTACTTAGTGCGGCGCCTGAGAAACCCGCAACAATAGCAAAGGTGGTAACAATACCGTCAACGCCACCATATATAATCTCTTTAAAATAGTCTACAAATGGCGAACCATTATGCTCATCCAGTTTGTGCTGTGCGTACAACTTATCTCTGTGCGTCATTATGTGCATACAGCTATTTTAGCATATTTGCCTACATTCAAAGGAGACCAGAAAGACCTCGATACACGAGCATAATACCTCCCACTCCTACCGCTATTGCAAACATTTGTTTTTGAGTTGGCATATATTCACATCATACTACAAACACATAGGAAAGCGTCGTCGTTTGTGACAGCGTGACTAGCTTTTCTTTCGTACGAGCTGCTTGTATCGAACCAACAAGAACTTGCCTTTCCTCAAGACATGTTCCCGGGCAACCTCAATGTACTCAACTTGAGACCGGATCCATGGATAACGTTTTGTAAGCAGGTACCCAAGTACCGGACCTTTTCTCGTATTCTTTCCTATCAAGATTACCCCGTACCCTATGGCAAATGACCTGAACAAGATAACTGGTCCTGGGATAAGCATATACATAACTAAACCGTACACGATGCAAAAGAACCCACCCACAATCTCTTTTAAATTTCTCTTTTCTCTCTTACTCTTCACTATTCACTATTCATCCAAAAGAACACACGGAATCCCGCACTCTCTTTATACGCAGGCACTACTCACTTATTTCATGGGGTATCAATCTTTCTAGACGACCATCCTGGGGTGAGAAAATACTAGCTCCTTGACGCATCCAGGTAATAGCTATACATTGCTACTAACGTGAGTACCGACGCTTGAGCCCAAATTATTTCTTAAAACACTAGATATGGACAATATACAGAAAGGTACTGTAGAACAGATCAAAAAAGTGATCCTTACATTTATTGTAGTGGGTCTTTTATTCTCAGCTTTTGTAATCATAGACGCAGGTGAACGTGGGATTGTGCTTCGCCTTGGAAAGATTGAAAGGATCATTGAACCAGGTATCAGCTTCCGAATTCCGCTTGTCGACCAAGTAGTAAAGATGGAAGTTCGAACTATCAAGGAAGAAGTCAGTGCATCCGCTGCGTCAAACGATCTTCAGATTGTTACTTCAAATGTCGCTATTCAATACAATCTCATCCCAGGAGATGTTGGATTACTGTATGAAGAAGTAGGGACATCTTATCGAGAACGAATCATTAGTCCAGCAATCCAAGACGCGATTAAAGCAACAACAGCTAACTTCAATGCCGAAGAACTAATCACGAAGCGAAATGACGCAAGCCAGCAAATGGAGGAAATTCTAAAAGCACGTTTGCTTGAAACGCACATTAACGTCTCAAATGTTGATATCGTGCATTTCAACTTCTCAGATTCGTTCAATGAGGCAATTGAAGCGAAGGTGACAGCTGAACAAGATGCGCTTCGTGAAGAAAACCGATTGCGACAGATCGAATTCGAAGCGCAGCAGACAATTGAAACAGCAAAAGCAGAAGCTGAATCCATCAGAATCCAAGCACAAGCTATTCAACAGCAGGGAGGTAAAGATTTTGTACAGTTACGCGCTGTAGAAAAATGGAATGGTATTCTGCCGACACACTTTGTGCCTGGTAGCTCAATTCCGTTTCTGAATTTGAATCAGTAGGTTGTAAGCGAGAATTCAGAGCTTATGTCAAAAGAAAAAACACCTTGTGGTGTTTTTTCTTTTGGATGTTGTGACCCAAATGGGTGAGAAGCGGATACTTGAA
>JBLHGD010000059.1:0-5512 GCA_047616585.1 Candidatus Azotimanducaceae bacterium | reverse complement strand
ACACACACAAAACACAAAAAAAAAAAAACGCGACTCCTGCAGAAAACTAACGAGAGCTGTTGTATCCATAACTCCATTATATGCTGACTACGCGCCAATCATAAACGTAGTGGGGACTAAAAGTAAGGGGTTAGACCCCTTACTTTTAGTCATGTGTTTCAATGGTTAGGTCAGTATCTGTAACTAGTTTTCTTTTTGTGTGGATCATCTGGGCAAGTTTCACACCTTGTGCATGATTGTATTCTTGATGAAGTAACTCGGAATTCAATGCTCGGCTTCTCGCTATGTTCTGATAGTGTAGTGAGCTTGAGTGATATATTTCGCGAACAATTTTTATGTTGTGGACTGAGTGATTTTCATTCACATATGCAAATACGTATCGATACTGTTCGTCATTTTCAATGTGTACACGCTTGAAAGTTCCCTGAAAAAGACTACCAGACCTTTCATATTGTTCATTGTAAAAAGACGTATATCCACCTGCGACACGTTTCATAAATTCGCTAATGCCGCCCTCGACACATGGTGATAGCAATAAATGAAAATGATTCGGCAGGAGGCAGTATGCTTCAAGCCAAACAAGTGGACTGTTGAGTGTGCGTCGCTCACTTTTTGCGAGTCTGAAATTCTGAACTGGAGCAATAGTATTAAAAAGCAGCAGCGATTGATAGAAGCGCAAGTAATCATTCTTCGATGAAAAAATCTTCCTCTTATCAACTCCACGATTGTAAATATGATACTTTTCGCCTGTGACCAGAGGCACTATTTTACGTGGCATGTGCACAGTGTATCAAAAAGTAAGGGGTTTGACCCCTTACTTTTCAACGTCCATAGTTAAATTCTTTGGATTGCGTATTTTGTTGCGTCTTGTAGGTGTTTGAAACGGTCGTTCATAAGTTTTGTTCCCCCAAACCATCGGGTGACACAGATGATACAGTTTGAGACGTTTTGCTTTTGCATAATTGACAATATGACTTGCCCTGCTCCGGTCTCCCCATCGTCATTCTTGAATTCAAAGATTGTACCTGTATGACTAATACGAGCCGCCCAACTATTGTGTGTTGCTTTGAGGTATTTCTTCTTACTTTTTAATTGTTTGAGAAAAAGTGTGACGTCCTCTTTCCCAATTACACGTCCCAATGAAACTGAATACAAGCTTCCTCTATCGCGGATTACTTTTTCGTGTAACACAAAATCGACTTCGGGTTCTGTAGCGTCGCCGAAGTCGATTTGTGTGTTTTGCTTTGGCACGTTTGATTAAATTCCTTCTTCCCGTAATTCCTCAACAAGTTTTTGAGCTTTGCGTGAAAGTTTTGCTGGAATTTCAACTTGTATTTTAACTAAGAAGTCTCCCCTTCTTCCTTCTTGTGGAACACCTTTGTTTTTTATTCGTAGCATTTCTCCGTGCTTTACTCCTTTTGGAATCTTAATTTCTACGTCTCCATCGAGTGTGACAATTTTGTATTGATTTCCCAGGAGTGCATCAGAAAGTTTGACGGGTAGTGGGCTGATGAGGTTCGCTCCCTCTCGCTTGATAGTCTCGTGTGACTTAACGTGGATCTTTACATACAAGTCGCCAGGGGTACCGTGTGGAGTTGCCTCCCCGCGTCCAGTCATGCGGATCATCTCACCATTTTGAATAGCCTCTGGGATTTTGATCTCGATTTCGTCCTCACTTCTGCGTACGCCAGCTCCAGCACAGTGACCACACTTTTCTTCCGGTATCTTTCCAGTGCCCTGACACGCGCCACATTCACGCACTGTCTGGAAACTACCCATGACACTTTGACGCGTCTCACGCACTTTTCCATTACCATTACAAGTGTCGCACTCCTTCATTTTTGTACCTTCTTTTGCTCCGCTTCCAGAACAGTGTTCGCAGGTGTTATTCTTTGAGAGTAATACTTTACGAGTAGTGCCAAAAATAGACTCTTCAAATGTGAGCTCAATATCAATTGAAACATCACGACCTCGAGCTTGTCGGCGACCTCCGCCACCTCCAAACATGTCGCCAAAGTTCTCAAATATATCATTGAGGTCAAATTCAACGTTTCCTCCTCCTTGTGCAAAGTCCTGCCACCCACCAAAACCACCTCCTTGTTGGCCGCCGCCCGCTCCGTTAAACGCATGTCCGTAGGTATCGTACTCAGCCTTCTTTTTCTCGTCACCCAAGACAGCGTACGCTTCACTGATCTCTTTAAATTTTGCCTCGTCTCCTGTTTTTTTGTCAGGATGATATTGCGCAGCAAGTTTTCTGAAAGCTTTTTTCACTTCATCTTTTGCAGCTCCTTTTTGGAGTCCTAGTATTTCGTAGTAATCACGTTGTGCCATAGTGTTTTGTTAGTTTTGAGAGTGTATCACTTCTCTATGATGTGTGCAAAATCTGGAATTTTGCACGCGCGAAGAGAGTTTATTTCTCTTCCTTTTTCTCTGGGTCGGCTTCAGTTGATGCTTCATCTGCTACTTCCGCATCACGAACATCGGTATTTCCATCCTTTGTCTCTGAATCACCAGATCCAGTGTCTGATTTCTCAGCTTCTGCTTTTTGCATAGCCTCACCAATTTTCTGCATCTCAGTTGAAAGAGCTTCAGTTGCCGTTGCAACTGCCTCCTTTTCATCCTTGTCTGCTACTTCTTTAAGAGCAGTAATCTTTTCGTTGATACCTTTGACGATATCTTCTCCCGCCGCTTCTCCATGATCTTTCACTGCTTTCTCTGCAGTGTAGATAAGTTGCTCAGCAGCATTACGAGTTTCGATGATGTCTTTCTTTTTTGCATCCTCGTCAGCGTGATCTTCAGCATCTTTTTTCATTTTCTCAATATCATCTTCTGTAAGACCTGAGTTTGCTTCAATCTTGATGGACTGCTCTTTCCCCGTTGACTTGTCCTTTGCAGTCACATTCAGCACACCATTACTGTCTACATCAAACAACACTTCAATCTGTGGCACGCCTCTTGGTGCTGGTGGAATGCCGTCGAGTACAAATCGTCCAAGAGATTTATTGTCGGTTGCCTGCGCTCGCTCTCCTTGCGTGATGTGAATCTCAGTTGAAGTTTGATTATCAGCTGCAGTAGAAAAAATCTGCTCCTTTTTTGTTGGGATGTGTGTATTTTTTTCAATAAGCTTTGTTGCTACACCTCCCATGGTTTCAATTCCAAGTGAAAGCGGAATAACGTCTACAAGTGTAATGTCTTGTACATCACCTTGGAAGATCCCAGCTTGAATAGCAGCACCAAGCGCCACAACCTCGTCTGGATTAATTGATTTGTTTGGTTCTTTACCGAAAAGTTCTTTAACAGCAGCAGTAATCTTCGGCATTCGAGTCTGTCCACCAACCATGATGACTTCGTCGATGTCCTCTTTTTTAAATGAAGACGCCTCAAGTGCTCGTTTTGTAATTTCAATTGACTTATCGATGTAGGTTGCTGCAAGTTCTTCAAGCTTGGCTCGCGTTAGTGTGACCAAAAAGTGTTTCGGGCCTTCTGCGCCTGAGGTGATGAATGGGATATTGATTTCAGTTTCTCCGGAGCTGGATAGCTCAAGCTTCGCTTTCTCGGCTGCTTCATCGAGTCGTTGTAATGCAAGCGGGTCTTTACTAAGATCAATACCTTCCAATTTCTTGAACTCAGCAAGTAAGTGCTTCACGACTTCCTGGTCGATGTCTCGTCCACCCATATGTGCATCACCATCTGTAGACTGCACTTCAACTACTTCGTCGCCTACTTCGAGTACCGTGACGTCAAATGTTCCACCGCCGAAGTCGAAAACAACAATTTTCTCATCCTTCTTTTTGTTAAAGCCATATGATAAAGCTGCTGCGGTCGGCTCATTGATGATGCGCTTTACCTCAAGACCGGCAATCTTTCCGGCGTCTTGAGTTGCTTTTCGTTGCGCGTCGTTAAAGTACGCAGGTACTGTGATTACTGCTTCAGTGATAGTTTCACCTGTCTTTGCTTCTGCGTCAGCTTTTAGCTTCGAGAGAATCATTGCTGATATTTCTTCCGGACGGTAATCCTTTTCACCCATGTGTATGAGTACGCCACCATCGTCCCCTTTCTCAACTTTATACGGGACAATTTTCTTGTCACTCTGCACCGCTTCTTCGTCATATGTGTGACCCATGAAGCGTTTGATACCGTAGACGGTATTCTCGGGATTGGTGACCGCTTGTCGCTTTGCGATCTGTCCAACGAGACGTTCTTTGGTTTTTGAGATAGCAACTACTGAAGGTGTTGTTCGATTACCTTCTGCGTTCTCAATAATTACTGGCTCTCCAGCCTCAATAATTGCTATTGCTGAGTTAGTTGTTCCGAGGTCTATTCCTAGTATTTTTGCCATGGTATTTAGTTGCTTAGTATTACTTTTGCGGGTCTAATAAGTTCGTCGTTTCGTTTGTATCCGTATTGGAGTACTTGTACGACTGTTTCAGGTTTGACTGATTCGTCAGTGTCTATGGTTGTCATTGCCTCATGCTCAGTCGGGTTGAAAGGTTCGTTGGTTGGATTGATAACCAAGATGTCGTAACTGGTTAAGATTGACTGGAGTTGATTGAATATACTTTCAACACCTTTTCTCCAGGTATCATCGATTGATTCCCAAGCTTGTGTGTCGCTCATTGCCATCTGGAAGCTGTCACACATCGGCAGTAGTTTTTCTATGTGCGCATTGATGCTTCGGGCGATGTTTTGGGATTCCTGCTCCTGAATACGCTTTTTGGCGTTCAAAAACTCAGCTTTAGCTCGTTGGAGATTCTCAAGATGTTCGAGCTTCTCTTTCTCGCATTCTTTCAGCTTTGTTCGTAGCTTTTTAAGCGAGTCTCCTGCATTATTCTCTACATCCTCAAGTTCGATATCGTCATTAACGTCTTCTCCAGTAAGTTCGATATCGTCATGATCAGTAGTGTCTGTCTGTGTATCTTTCATCACAATGTATGTTTCAGTATATTAATTAACGTGCAATAACATTTCCTCTGTATTTTCCAAGTTTTGTTAGCTATACAAAATACGAATTAAAGGCATTATAACGATGTTTTTGTCCGATGTCAAAGTTTTTGATGATTGCAAAATAGTATTATTTTTCAACAAATATTTTCTGCAAAAAAGTGTATTCAGTATTGCAAGAACGAAAGTTTGTTGTCTAACAAATTCAGGAGTTGTTGAGTGCTAAAATATATGCACCATCTTCGGATGGAATGTTACCAGGACATCTGCAGTTAGAACTACGTTCAAAACACAGAAAGAATGGAGAACAGTTCTTGAATCACTAGAGATCAAGTTGCAAGATTTGCACCTCTAGACACGAGAAGTTGTAATAGTCGTAAGTGAAAGCAAAGAAGCCCTTGTTGGTTTCTAACTCCAGGAGGATGGAGGCATGCTGGGTTCGCGCGCAAATGTCAGTATCGTTTGCAAAAATGATACATAACAGATGCAATGCCAATAGTCTGCTTTCATAAATATGGAGTGAGTTGTATAAAAGGATTCACTGTTACAAAAACCAAAAAACCAGGGTCAA
>JBLHGD010000058.1:0-5589 GCA_047616585.1 Candidatus Azotimanducaceae bacterium | reverse complement strand
AAACTGGGGATACCTGAGGACCTATTCTTCAGTAGATTCAATAGGTTCTAGTCCAAGCATTTCCCTTCTGTTAACGCTCATCCACTCCACTACGTCTCCCATGATGGTTGTTGCCCCAAGCGTATTTGCTCTTGGTGCTCTATCCATCATCAAGATAAATGCATACTCAGGTTCTTCATATGGGAAGAATCCTGCCGCCCAAGAGTTTACGAATGCATTACCAGCACCTACTTCAGCAGTACCAGATTTTGCAGCAATCGCAACATCATCCCGCTCAAATGAGCGGGCGGTCCCACCTGGATAATTCACTGTCTTGCGCATACCTTCATGCACAATCTGTAGATACTCTTGATTCAGTTCGAGATCAATGAACTCACTTACACCTCCCTTCTCTAAGTGTGGTGTATACAACCTGCCTCCATTAGCTATAGCTGCATACGCACGCAACATCTGTAATGGTGTTGTTTGAAAGCCGTACTGCCCAATAGAAGTGAAGTACGTGTCCCCTAGTCGCCAATCATCATCAAAGATCTCTTTCTTCCACTGCGGATTTGGCACTGTCCCCGGCTGCTCGTGTGCAAGATTAATACCAGTACGCTCTCCCAAACCAAACTTGGTCATGTACTCATGGATTTTGGTAATACCTAGACCTTTCTGGTCGCCAAACCCGCCACCAATAATGTAAAAGTACACATTTGACGAGTATGCAATTGCTTCACGCATAGTCATTTTTCCATGTGCGCGCCAATCAGTGAAAATAGTAGGATTACTTGGATTGTATGGATTGGGGAGTACTAATTCGCCATTACTCACTATCGTCTTATCAGGACTAATGACGTCCTCAGCAAGCGCTGCGTACGCCATGAACGGTTTTACAATCGAACCTGGGGTATACACACCTCCAACTACTTTATTTAAAAATGGAAACCGAACGTCATCATTGTATGACTGAATCAACTCTGCATCATCGCCATCTGCCATTACCTCAGGATCGTACGAAGGAAAACTTGTCATAGCAACAAGCTCTCCTGTTTGCACATTCATGATTGCAGCTGCACCACTTCGGAATCCTGCTTGCTCAGTTGAGGTTGCGATAATGTCGTACATCACCTCTGACAGCTCCGCATCTATTGATAACGTCACTTCTGACCCTGGCGTTGGCGGGGAAACTGTATGTTCAGACACAACAGCACTCAAAGCATCAACCTCCAGAAGTCGCCTGCCGTTAATGCCGCTCAGTAGATCATGATATGTCCCCTCGATGCCATTTCTCCCAAGATACTCAGTTCTAAAATAAAATCCTTTACTGTCTTTTTGCGGATAACTCACATACCCAACAAGTTGCCCGAGTCCCCTGCGATCTGTGTATGCTCGCACAGGGAAATCGTACTCGTCAGTATAATCGTGTTCATTCCATGCGAGCAATTCACCATTTCTGTCATACACAACACCTCGCTCTGCAACAATGACTCCCTCATCGATTCTGTTATTTTCACTTTGTGCGCGGTATGACGCTCCGTGTAGCACTTGTAGTGAAAACAGTTTCCAAAAGAACAACAGGGCTATGAGTGCGAAGATAATTCCCACGACAAAGACATTGCGCCTGGTTATTGGCAACTCAATCCTGCCTTCCAATCTCCCCTGATTGAATAACGGCAAGTTAGAAGAATCGAGGAAAATCTCGTCAAATTCTACATCCAGTTGTTTTTTCTTTTTACCCCACATACTCATGCAGTACATCAATCACAGTCATCTCGTGATGTGTATAATTTACTTATTATAGATGAGAAACCTTGGTTTGGCCCATTCCATGGAAATCAGCAGGATTATGGCTGTAACTGTGTACTGTGCAAACACTATATGTGCACCAAAATAGGCGTCAATAGCTATGGCAAGAACGATCAGTTCATATGCAGTTTTGAAATACCACGCATAGACCACAGCGCACCCAAGCACTAAATACCATGGCAGTAATGTGCTCAGAAATACTAGAAAAATGAATGTGATAATTCGCATAGTATTACTGTGATATATCAGTATCAATTATGTCCTCTGTTGTAGTGCTTACGGTACTTGACGCAACCTCACCAACATCTACCAGCACTCCGCTCGGTACCGGCAGCCGTGTAAGATCAGTACGCACCGTTTCAACTATCGAGAGTGCCTCTTCAAATGAAATAGGAGTAAGTTGTGATGTGCCGACACTCACTAGGCGAATATTATGCAGGGGCACATCAAGAGTCAGATACCCATGTTGCTCAGGTTGAGTTGCAACCGATTCAACAACTGAAATACTGCCGTATACACCTCCATTAAAAGACGGAACAACGACCAGGTCATTCTCGGAAAGCAAGATGCCCTGAGGAACACTCACCCGCATCACACCTCCTCCAAGACCGCGTGCAGTAGTGTAGATGTTTGGTCCAAAAATATACACCGTGGATTCAAAACCAGGAGTCGTTACCAAAACCACAACAGAGCTATGTGTGAATACTTCAGCGACAAACCCGATAACTTTGTCCGCACCTACATATACTGGAGTGTCTACCAAGATCCCATCGGCACTCCCCTTGTCCAACAACAGGACGTCGTAGGGTGTAACAGTGGGTCTTCCAATAACACCCGCTGCGATTCTTGATGCGGGGGTGCTTCCAAGGAGCGCGCGGAGTTCGTGATTCTCATTTTGTAGACGTTCTATAACATCGCTGGTGTCACTCAGCTCAGAAAGTTTGTTCTCCAGCTCCCTATTATCATCAGCCAGTTTTATTCGGTCAGTGAAATATGACGGCACAATCAATCCTGAATCAAATAACCATGTTTCAAAACTCACAACGGGTTCAAAAAGTACTGCTGTAGTATTGCCAAGTAGGCGCGGTAAAAAAAAGAGGAGTAACAATCCAAGTACACCCAAAATACATACGACTTTGGTGCTGTTTTTACGTGAGGTTTGGCGTGAGTTCGCCTTCATTGTCGATGAGAATTTCTTCATATTGATCAAGGTTCTCTAATACAATACCAGTTCCGCGCACAACTGCACGAAGCGGGTCCGGCACAATCACTACAGGTACTTGAATCACCTCCTCCAACAGAGAAGCGAATCCGGGGATCAGAGCACCTCCACCAGAGAGATGTATACCGCGTTGCATGATGTCAGCAAGTACTTCAGGTGGGGTTTTCTCTAAAACTCCGCGCACGGTATCAACAATAGAGTCAACAGATTGTGATATTGCTTCACGAATATCAGCGTCAGTAATTACCACTTCGCGCGGTAGACCTGTTACCACGTCGCGTCCCCGCACAACAAGCTCCTTTACTTCACCAGGATGCGCAACTGAAGCGAGTTTGATCTTAGCATCTTCAGCCGTCCGTTCTCCAACCAGCACTTTAAACTGATCTCGAATATACGATGAAATAGCACTATTGAGATGATCTCCAGCAATTCGGAGATTTTCTGAGGTCACAATCCCTCCGAGTGAGATCACCGCAATGTTTGCAGTGCCTCCACCAACATCAATAATCATATTTCCGCCAGCTTTATGAACTGGCAGCTTTGCGCCAATGGCTGCCGCCATTGGCTCCTCAATGAGAAACACATCACGTGCTCCAGCATTCTTTGCAGCGTCACGTGCTGCGCGCATCTCAACGTTTGTAATACCACACGGAACTCCAATCAATACTCGCGGAGAGACAATATGTCGCATTTCACTTCGTACATTATTAATCAAATATGCGAGCATCTCTTCCGTAACCTCAAAGTCAGAAATGACACCTTCGACAAGAGGACGCACTACTTCAATATGTGCCGGTGTGCGTCCAAGCATCGTTTTTGCAGCATTCCCAACTCCAACAAGCTGACCGGTTTTCTTATTGACCGCAACAATAGTTGGTTCATTCAGGACAATCCCGCGACCTTTTACATACACCAACGTGTTTGCGGTCCCAAGATCAATACCTATATCTGTCGAAACTGCACCTAAAACAGTATCGAGATGTCGCGAAATAAAGCCCATTTACACTATAATACTACGAACTCTCGGATGTACCAAAATCTGCGTACAATTCCTCTTCTGTGAGGTAGCGGACATCGCCTGTACCACGCGTGACGACCTCGAACTTCCCATCTTTTTTTGTTTTCTTACTGACCACCACTCGATATGGCATCCCCAGCAAATCACTGCAGGCAAATTTTTCTCCCGGACGCACGCCTCGGTCGTCATAGAGTACTTCTATACCCCGTTTTGTGAGCGCTGCATATATTCCATCAGTATAATCCTTAATCTCAGCATCGTCGGAATTCAGCCCAACCAAATGGATCATAAACGGAGCGACACTTTCTGGCCAGACAATCCCCTTATCATCTGCAAATTTTTCTACCAATAGGCCCATGAGACGTGTGATACCAATGCCGTACGATCCCATCCATACTGGAATATCTTCGCCTTCTTCGTTTTTGAACGTGAGCCCTAGCTCTTCAGCTTTTGATCTGCCAAAGTTAAAGATGTTACCGACTTCTGCCGTCTTTACTTCCGTAAGCTCTTCTCGTGTGACACCTAAGTCAGCAAGCACCTCATCGCTCATGACCTCTTCATTAATCGCAATCTTCTTCTCTTTGTTTATGAATGACACATCCTCCCCAGCTTCAGATACCGTTTGGAATTCATGACTGAATTGTGTAAACGCGCCTCCAGCTGCGAATGTAATGTATGTGTCGTCTCCAATCCCAAGTCGATCAAACACCTTCATGTAGGCAACCTTTGACCCCTCGTAGAGGGCGTTATGATCCTCCTCACCAGCACAAAACGAATACGCGTCTTTCATTACAAACTCGCGTCCTCGCATGATCCCGCTTTTTGCACGGAGTTCATTTCGAAGTTTTGTTTGGAACTGGTAAAGGTAGACAGGCAAGTCCTTGTAGCTGTCGATATAGCTTTTCATCATGTTACCAATCGGCTCTTCATGACTCCACGCAAGCCCCACGTCGCCCCCTGCTTTCAGCTCAGACTTGAACCAACAGTCAACGACATCGCTGCTCCATCTACCAGTCTGCTCCCACAATTCTTTTCTCTGCAGCGTAGTCATGATAAGCTCCTGCCCCCCAATAGCATCCATCTCCTCTCGAACGATCTGTCTGATTTTATTCTGCACCCGAAGCCCAAGTGGCAGGTATGCATACACCCCCGCCATCTCCTTGGAGATATACCCCGCACGAATCAGAAGCTGCGCATTTTGTGATACCTCATCCGCCGGAGCTTCTTTTCGAGTCTTTGTAAAAAGTTTTGATTGTTTCATGAAGTTGAGTTAAAAGTTAAAAGTTAAAAGTCTAAAGCTAAAAGCAACCGGAAAATTAAACGCACCCCACGGGACTACTTCCAAACCTAAAACAATCAAATTTCATAGTAATTTCCCCTCATTCTACCCTCCCTCCCTCCGTATAACAATCCATACCAGTACAAAAACATACCTTGTTAACCTTGCAGCCAAACACTAGACACTTATCCTAGTGACATGAATGTATTTGATACTCGATATATGGATTTGGTGGAAACAAAATTAAACGCAATTATCAATAAGGAAGCAACGGTCACTGAC
>JBLHGD010000057.1:0-5695 GCA_047616585.1 Candidatus Azotimanducaceae bacterium | reverse complement strand
GTTAGTTTGTAAATAACAACTCGATTGTATCATATATGTGCATGAGTATGATTACGGTATGAATGATGCACTGATTCGGATGCGATTGATGGTGCTTATTGTATTGGCCACGCTCTCAGGTGGTGTGTGGTTGCTACAGAGTACCGCACAAGCAGAAAATAATTCACAGTACCTCACCGTCACGTTTCTTGATGTGGGGCAAGGAGATTCAATTTTTATAGAAACATCCGACGGAGTGCAGGTATTGATTGATGGAGGTCCTGGCAGTGGCGTGTTGCGGAACCTGGGAGAAGTAATGGGAGTGCGAGATCGCACGATTGATATGATAATTGGCACGCATCCGGATAAGGATCACATTGGAGGATTGGTTGATGTATTGGAACGGTATGAAGTGGCAACAATACTCACAACAGAAAATGAAAGTGGAAGTGCTGTTGCTTCCACATATAGAAGTCGAATCAAAAATGAAGGGGCTGAGGTTACCTATGCCCGAAGAGGTCAAGAGTTTGCGCTTGGCGCATCAACAACACTTCGTGTGTTGTTCCCCGACTTGGATCCGAGCGATATGGAGAGTAATAGCTCGTCAATTGTGCTGCAGCTGATGCACGGTGAGATTGAGTTTATACTCACCGGCGATTCACCAAAAGGTATTGAGGAATATCTCGTGCTGCTCGAGGGAGAGCACCTTAAAAGTGAAGTATTAAAAATAGGACACCACGGCTCACGCACTTCAACTTCAGAGTTGTTCCTCAATGAAGTGAACCCGATGTTCGCGGTAATTTCTGCCGAACGCGACAGTCGCTACGGACACCCACATGTGGAGGTTACCGATATGCTTTTCAATGCGAGTGTCGTGACACTCAGTACCGCTGAGTCGGGTGACATTACATTTGTGAGTGATGGGGCTGAGGTTTGGGTTGAGTAAAGAAAAGACCGGAGCGTTAGCTCCAGTCTTTTCTTATTGTTGAATTAAATCAATTTTGCTTTTTTGAGTGTCGCGTACGCTCCGTTTTTGGCAATCGTTCGAAGTCCTTTCGTTGAGATCTTTACTGAGATACTCTTATCAAGCTCAGCTACGTAGACCTTCTTCTTCTGGAGGTTTGGCTGACGTTTTACTTTTCCGCACGGGTTAAACTGTGTCGCACGTGTGCGGTTGCTGTATCGTCCCCCGATTTGGGTTTTCTTCCCTGTGATGTCACATTGCTTTGCCATATCGATATATTAGTGGCGTCATACTATCATCTGAGCTTGATATTGCAAGCCCAGCAGACCTTCTGGTGCTCATATTGGTTTTAACGTATTATGTTGTGACGTATGGAACAAGTCATCATTATTATCGCTCTTATCATGTCTATTGTGTTACACGAGATGGCGCACGGGTATATGGCTAATTATTTGGGGGATCCTACCGCTCGGTTGCAGGGTCGCCTCTCTGGTAACCCTTTAGTACATATTGATCCACTAGGATCAGTTATTGTTCCGGCGCTTTTGCTATTAAGTCCGGGAAACTTTCTTTTTGGGTGGGCAAAGCCAGTACCGTATAATCCGTATAACCTAAACGACCAGAAATACGGCGAAGCAAAAGTAGCCGCAGCAGGGCCTGCAGTTAATATTCTTCTTGCGATTATTTTCGGCCTATTGATCAGAGCGGCAGCCATTCTTGGCCTGCCAACTGCATTTCTTGAAATTGCTTCATATATTGTATTTATCAACCTACTGTTGGCATTTTTCAACATGATACCGTTCCCGCCACTTGATGGATCAAAGGTGATTGTGGCGTTTCTGCCCTTTTCAGCAGCACAAAAATATCGTGAGTTAACCCGTACAGTAGAGCGATATGGTATTTTTGTTCTCTTTATTCTTATTTTTATATTGATTCAGTTTTTGTGGCCATATCTGTTCGGAGCGGTAGTGTCTTCCGCATCCTTCATCACAGGTCTCTCAGCTTCGGAGTTCCTTAGCCTGATAGCATTCTAGATTTGGTTGCAAAATCCTATATATGTAGTATTCTTTCGGAGCTTTATGCCAACAATAAATCAATTATCAAAGAAGCGACGTCGCGATCCTGTAACAAAGTCAAAGACTGGAGCACTCCAGGCTGGCTTTAACAAGATCAAAAACGCACCAACAGAATACAATTCCCCGTTTAAGCGTGGAGTATGTACTCGTGTGACAACCAAGACTCCTCGTAAGCCGAACTCTGCGATTCGAAAGATTGCTCGTGTACGACTCACAAATGGTCAAGAAATCACTGCGTACATTCCAGGTATTGGACACACATTGCAGGAGCACTCAGTTGTGCTTGTGCGAGGTGGACGTGTGAAAGACATTGGAGTCAACTACACCGTTGTTCGAGGGAAGTATGATGCTACTGGTGTTGATGCGCGTCGACAGGGTCGCAGCCGCTACGGCGCGAAAATGCCGAAAGCTGAATAAATTGCCCAGCTACTTTGTTACGCTTCGGTAAATTGATTCTCATCGTACCCCAAGTACGCCTCGAACCAATTTCCTCGCGTGCCGCGTAGCTGAACAATTTCTTCACTTTCGGAGAACCAGAGAATGTATATTCTCAAACATTACAAATAGTTTATATTCGCTACAGATAGTAGACGCGGCTCAACCTTACGGTTCGGAGCCAACCTATGCGAAGAATGAAAAGTTGATTTTGTCATACTTTCTCATTCGCATTAATAACACACATTATGCGACGACCAATTAAAAAAAGACCAATCGTAAAACCGGACGTGATGTTCAGTTCTGTTGAAGTCGAACGACTCATCAACTACATCATGCTCCGAGGTCAGAAGGAAACTGCACGAAAGATCGTATACTCAGCGTTTGAGGAGATCAAAAATGCAAAAGAAGGAGGTGGTGATCCATTAGAGATCTTCACTACTGCGTTGCGTAACGCAGGACCATCTATGGAGGTGCGCTCACGCCGAGTCGGTGGAGCAAACTACCAGGTTCCTCGTGAAGTTCGCCCAGAGCGACGAGTAGCACTAGCACTCCGATGGCTGATTGCTTCAGCACGAGGACAGAAGGGTGTACCAATGCACAAGGCGCTAGCTAGTGAGCTCATGCTCGCAGCAAAAGAAGAAGGAACAGCGATTAAAAAGAAGGAGGATATGCATAAGATGGCTGAGGCTAACCGAGCGTTTGCCCACTTCGCTTTCTAACAGCGAAACCCCAAAATTCAGCGACTTACTTTGTCGCACTACGAAAAAAGACCCTCAACGTGCACTTGCACGCCTCGGGTCTTTTTTCTTGTGCTTCGCGTAATTCATCTGAATTTTGGGGTTTCTTGAATGTGTCGGACATGAGCGTATACTGCTGATTATGGAAAATACACATTTATATTTTGATGGAAAAAAGTTGATAATTTCTCCAAATCTACATGTTATTTTTAACTTTCTCCAAGGAATAGAATTGGAAATAAACTCCTTGCTTGGATTTGAGGAGAAAATTAGCGGAATCCGAAATCAATATTTGGAAATGGTAGGCTTGACTGAGGTCTTGTCCAAGATTGTTCAGGAAAATAACCTAGACTTTGACTATGAATTCAAAGAAAATCCAGAATTAATTGCAGAAAAATTTTTCAATCATACTGTAACTAGATCAGAGTTCATAGTTTTGTTTGCGAGTATTGAAACTCTATTGTGCTTACATACTGCCTATGAAAATGAAACAGACGATGAAGACCAAATACGCCTACTGATGTCAGATCCAAAGAAAACAAAAAAGTTACTCAATCAATTTACATTGTCTTCTGACAATGAGTATTACGCTTCAAACCTAAAGAGATTTGCAAAAGTTAATGCACGACAGATTCGTGATTTGAGGAACAAGCTCACTCATTTTTTTAGTGTGAAAGGACTAGGGATAGTGCATGATAAGTTAAGCAGCAAGGCCAGAACGTTGGAGCGGAAAGCTGGAAACAATGTAAGTTTCATTTCGTCTGTAGATTTGTGTGAATTGCATAAATGTGCGGCTACGTTACTTTTGAAAAAGTGGAGTGAGGATTATGTAAATAACAACGTTGACTTTATGAGAAAAATTATTTTTGTAAAAAACGTAGTTCAAAAGGATGCAGCGATTCTGATTCAAGGAGACCAAATAAAGATATGAAATACACACTACATACATATCGTCGCTGCCCATACTGTATTCGAACTAGGATTTTGATGCATTTGAAGGGGGTTGAGTACTCTGTGATTGAGGAGCCGATGCGGGAGTGGACGGGGTGGATGCAGGATTGGAGTAGGGAGAATGAGGAGAAGCCACGGGTGCCGGTGTTGCGCTACACTGAGGAGGATGAAGGCGGGCGTGATGTGGAACACATTATGCCGGAGTCGCTGGCGATTAATCTTTTTCTTGATGCTCGTGATGGTAAGTTGGAGTTTACGCCTGAAGTGGGGAGTGCGGGGTATGCTGAAATGGAAAAGTGGGGTGATTGGTATGACGTGGAGGTGAAGGAGGCGGCAAATTTGTATAAGTATGGAGAAAATCGGGTGTTTGATATTGAAAAAAATGATGCACATATGCAAAATCTTCGACCGCATATTCAAAAATTAGAGGATCATCTGTCTGAGCATGCGTATCTCGTTGAAGACCGCTTGACACTCGCGGATATCGCAGTCATTCCATTCATCAGACAGATCTTGCGAGTTCGAGATGGTGAATTTGATTTTTCCGATTTTCCAAAGACTGTCGCATGGGTAGAGATGATAACTGAAACAGATTGGTTTAAAGACGAAGTGATGAAAAAGTACCCGCTTGCTTTGGTTGGTGTGTGGTAAAAAGAATTACGGATTTAATTCCATATTTAAATACGGAATTAAATACGTATTTCTTTTGACTTAGTATTACTCTCGACCACATTCTTCTGTTTATTGTTTAGAGTGCTGGTTTGTAGTCAGCTCCTGCACAGGGTGGTTCCTTAAGAGCCTCCTCGTGAGTAACGAAACGGCTGAATGAACCTTGCCGAAGTAAAGATTCCCGTACACGCACTAATACGCTTTCAGGGAATTCACCTTTGCTGGTAGCGTCAATCCACTCTTGGTGTACGGTGTTGAGTAGATGATGATCCTCTTTTTTCATCTCAAAATCGTCATTTTGATATTCTGCGTATCGCTTAAGTTCTTCAGGGGTTAGTATCTCTCCTGCAACACGTTGCCCCGCTGGGGTGTTCATAATTATATGAAAGAATAGAAACTCTTCCATATGGTTCCGTTCGTCTGATTGTGTCGGACCATGCTCATATTCGTTCATGGCAGTATTCAGGGTGTCTGTTGGGTCTGCAGGCTCATAGATTTTAGCCAGTGTTTGGATGTCTAGCTTTTTGAGCGCCTCACCAATGAACCCTCTATTGTCAGGCGTCAGATTGCCAAATAACTCTTCTTGGCGTGTACGCAGTGAAGTTATTTGATTCGCAAACTCAGGAAACTCCGCATAGTCAGTTTCTTTTGCAGTACGGTGGTACCAAATTCCGCGTGGATCTATAACAGCATTGACGATTATTACGTTGCCAACGTTTGTTTGACGATTTAAAGAAGCTACTGGACTCACATCCTGTGGGCTTGGTGGTATGGATGGTCCAATATTTTTCGCTCTCAACTCTTGACCCTTGTCTTGAGTTATCCATTTTGCTGCGACACCAGCAACAATAGGGTGCGTGTGAATATCACATGCAAAATCG
>JBLHGD010000056.1:0-5999 GCA_047616585.1 Candidatus Azotimanducaceae bacterium | reverse complement strand
TTCCGTCGCCTCTTGCCCTTCTGGCATTATTGAGCCAAGCGCAATTTTTGTATCTTGCATCGGGTAGATCTTAATGTGTACGTGCGGAACATCAAATCCTTCCACAACTAAGCACGTTCGTTCAGCAGCGAGTGCCTTATCAGATGCTTTGGCAATTCTTTTTGCAGTTTTAAACAAATGAAGGTATGTCTCGTCATCGAGATCAAATGCATAGTCCACATGCTTTTTCGGAATGACGAGCGATTGCCCTTTCACGGCAGGAAATTTATCGAGTATTGCTACACAATGCTCATCTTCATATAGAAAGTGTGCTGGAATTTCCCGATTGATGATTTTTGTAAAAATTGAGGCTGACATAGGGCTCTAAAATACGGATAATAGTGGCTATGATATCATAGCCATAATGAAAAACTACAGACAAGCTGAAACGTACCCCGAGTCTGTAAGTACTGAGCTCTCACACTTCAATGATCTCACCAAGCAGCTTTTGTTTACACGAGGAATCGTAACAAAAGAAGACGCTGAGACGTTTCTTAACCCGTCATACGATGATCACTTGCATGATCCGTTTTTGTTGCACGATATGGATAAGGCAGTGGTACGAATACTACGTGCAATTGAAGAAGGTCAGAAAATTACAATTTTCAGTGACTACGATTGCGATGGAATTCCCGGGGCTGTTGTGCTGCATGATTTTTTTAAGGCAATTGGATACAAGAACTTCACCAACTACATCCCGCATCGACACTATGAGGGGTTTGGCTTTAGTGTCGAAGCTGCAGATAAGCTACATGCTGAGGATGTACACCTGGTTATTACCATTGATTGCGGGACGACAAATCATGAGGCAATACTTCAAGCGAATCGTCACGGTATGGATGTGATTGTAACCGATCACCACGAACCGAAAGAGAAATTACCTGAAGCATTTGCAGTAGTGAATCCAAAAGTTGGCAATACGTATCCGTTTGATGGATTATGCGGGTCGGGCGTCATCTACAAATTAGTACAGGCACTTATACAAAAGGGAACAGAGAATAAGCAGTTTGAATTAACCGTGGGGTGGGAAAAGTGGTGGCTGGATATGGTCGGGATCGCAACGATCGCAGATATGGTACCGCTTACCGGAGAGAATCGTGCATTGGCACGCTATGGATTGGATGTATTGCGTAAGTCTCGCAGGCCAGGCTTGCAGCACCTCTTACGAAAACAAAAGGCGAGCCAACGACATCTCACTGAAGACGATATCGGGTTTACTATAGGTCCTCGCATCAATGCAGCTTCACGCATGGATACTCCAGAAGACGCGTTTCATATGCTGGCGAGCACCGATGAAGCGGATGCGGCTGCCCGAGTTGATCATCTTGAAAAACTCAACACGGAACGAAAAACGCTTGTTGGGATGATGACTAAGGAGCTTAATAAACGAATGAAGGACGCTGTCGAGATACCGAACGTTCTGGTACTTGGAAATCCCGAGTGGCGCCCTTCTTTGGTAGGGCTCGCAGCAAACAAACTCGCCGAAGAGCACAATCGTCCTGTCTTTCTATGGGGACGAGACGGAAACGGAGTGATTAAAGGGTCGTGCCGGAGTAACGGGGTAACCAGTGTTGTCACTCTCATGGAATCGATACCAGATGCGTTCATTGATCATGGAGGTCACCATATGTCGGGGGGTTTTGCAGTTACAGAAGAAAACATTCATACACTTTCAGCCTCACTGAATGCTGCGTTTCAGTCCTTGGGAGAAAAAGCGGCCATTGCTGAAGATATTCTTATTGATGCTACGCTCACATTCCCTGAGGTAAATAATGAACTACTGAAGACACTTACTTCACTCGCGCCGTTTGGCATGAGTAATCATAAACCACTGTTTTCATTTGTAGACGTGGTTCCCAAAAGTGTGCAGTTGTTCGGGAAGACCAAAGAACACACAAAACTTATGTTCGATACACCCGGATATGCAAAAGAAGCTATAGCCTTTTTCAAACTCCCGAGTGACTTCCAAAAAGAGCCTACAGAGGGCGAAAAAGTGACTGTGCTTGCGCACGTCGAACAGTCGTTTTTCATGGGTCGCTTACAAACGAGGCTTAGGATTGTAGACATTATCTAAACAAAGCAAAAGATTGAATGCTATACTAATACCACGGTTAACCGCGGTATATGACTAATATTTCGAAACGTCGTCTGGGTGATATGCATCAAAAAAAATTGCTTAAACAGCTCGCAGGACTCTTCGCCACCTCTGATAAAAAATCTACAGAACTAATGCTCACTGATTTATTTACTGAGTCAGAGCAGATTATGTTTATTAAGCGGCTTGGAATAGTCATGATGATTAATAGTGGGTATTCAAAGTACAGAATTGCAAAAACACTGTTGGTCAGCGAGTCCACCGTTCGTGAGGCTGGGAAGAAGTTCGATATGGGAACGTACAATAATCTTCTACGCAAAACTCAAACGAAACAATTCGATAGTAAAAAGTTTTGGGCTACGGTTGAGGTATTGTTACGCGCCGGCATGCCGTCGATGGGAAAGGATAGATGGAAGGACGTTCATCTGTAGAATACCGCGGTTAACCGCGGTATTAACAAATGTACGATGGATTGTGTAAAATTTTAGGAATATAATTTTCAATATAGATATTGAGGAAATATAGAAATTCTATGCTACGCTATTTGTAAATAAGTATGGAAAATATCAAGATTTTTACTGACGGAGCTGCGAAGGGTAATCCTGGCCCGGGTGGATACGGGGCTGTGTTGTTGTTTGGGGATACTGTGCTCGAAATTGGCGAAGGTAAAAAGTTGACTACCAATAATGAGATGGAGTTGCGGGCTGTGGTGGAAGCTTTGAAAAATGTCGCGGTAGAAGAGGGTAGTGTAGAGATATACACTGACTCGAAATATGTTGTTGAAGGAGCAACTGGTTGGATATTTGGTTGGATGAAAAATGGCTGGCAGACAAAATCTGGTGAGGACGTCATGCACAAAGCAATATGGCAAGAGCTCATCGATCTACTTAAGAAAGTAAACGTAGATTGGCATAAGGTTCCGGGGCATGTTGGCATTATTGGCAATGAACGAGCTGACACGATTGCTTCTTCTTTAGCAGAAGGGAAAGAAATTGTTTTATATAACGGAAAGAGAGACGGATACGGGTACGAGATTGAGAATGTTGAATATGACAAACAAAAAGCTCTTGAGCGAAGTGAAGCGCGCAAGCGACAAGCTACGAAAGCTTATTCTTATATAAGTAAGGTGGATGGTGTCATAGAGATACATGAAACTTGGAAAGAGTGTGAGTCTAGAGTTAAAGGAAAGAAAGGAGTTCGATTTAAAAAATCGGTGTCTGAAGAAGAGGAGAAAACAATCATACAAGATTTTACCTGAGGTTACTCCAGCACAGTACATTAGGATTTTCTATGGTAGTCTTGCAAGTATGGAAAAGATAACTGTTTCTACACGAAGTACTGCAAGAGAAAGCTCGGGCCCAGCATCTATCGAGATTGATATTTTGGACGGGAAGGGTGCTGTAATTTTTGAAGTGTCTGAGTCAATCGGAAATGCAACCAATGAATATGCTGCGTATTTTGCTGTCGTACGAGCCTTGCAAGTTCTGGACGAACAGTTTGGAGAAAAAACAACAAACATAGACGTTGAGGTTAAGATGGATAGTGAAATCGTCATGAAACAGCTTACTGGGGAACGTCCAATCAAAGAGCCCGGGATAGTCCCGTTGTTTATCGAGGTGCACAATCTCCGTGTGGTACATTTTCCAAATCTAACAGTAACGCACAGTACTTAATTTAGTACAAAACTTGATACACTTTAGATATGGGAGTTGCTTTGTTTTATACGGCAGCAATCGGTTTTGCAGGAGGGATTTTGATGCGGTCATTTTTTGATATTGGATTACCTGAGATTGTATGGGTACTGACGGTGAGTTTAGTGTTGGGGGTGATATGGGCCAGAAGAAGCGAAGCTTCTTCTGGCCCATATCTGTTAATGGGAAGCGTGTTTCTATTTCTCTTTGCTCTGGGCTTGCTGCGGTTTGAGTACAGTAGCTGGCATGAGATAAATACTTTCTTTGAAAGTAAGCTCGAAAGCGAGGTTGCGCTCGTGGGAACCATTGTACGTGAGCCAGATGTACGAGAATCAAATACGCATCTCTATGTTGCTGTTGATGATGAACTTCTGCTAGTGACTGTCGATCGGTATGAGAATGCTTCCTATGGAGATGAGGTCACTATAGAGGGCGTTCTTGCCCAGCCTGAGTCGTTTGAGACTGATCTTGGCCGCACATTTAACTATCTCGGATACCTGAGGGCTCGTGGAGTAAATTACGTGGTCAAATTTGGCGAAGTGGAGGTAGTTGGTAGTGGTCACGGCAATTATATTTTTGCTGGGCTGTTAGATTTTAAGCATTCGTTTATGCGTAGCATTGAGTCGTTACTTCCTGAGCCACATGTTGGATTAAGTGAAGGACTATTGCTTGGCGTGAAGCGTGCGCTCGGGAGTCAGCTTGAAGAAGTATTTAGAAAAACAGGAATTATTCACATTGTGGTGCTCTCAGGATACAACGTAATGCTCGTGGTGATGTTTGTGACGTACATCCTTGCCTTCTTGATTCCGTTTCGAGCCCGGATAGTGTTTGGTCTTTTGGCAATTACTGCGTTTGCATTGATGGTGGGACTTTCTGCGACGGTCGTGCGTGCGAGTATTATGGCGTCACTGATTCTGGTTGCCAAAGCTACAAATCGTACGTACATGGTTATTCGAGCATTGCTTCTGGCTGGAGTTATTATGCTCATCATTAATCCCTACCTCCTTGCGTTTGATACAGGCTTTCAACTTTCGTTCGTTGCCACGCTGGGTCTCATATTTGTTGCGCCACATTTAGAAAAAAAGCTCACGCTAATGCCAAAGACTATCGGTATGCGAGAGTTTTTAACAGCGACCCTCGCGACACAACTTTTTGTGATGCCGATTTTGTTGTATCAGATAGGTGAGTTTTCAGTTGTGTCAGTTTTAGTGAATGTACTGGTGTTACCAATGGTCCCCGTTGCGATGTTGCTGACCTTCATTACGGGCCTTGTTGGATTTGTAAGTAGTACGCTTGCGCTGCCACTTTCGTATCTGACATATTTTTCACTTGAATACATTTTGAGAGTCGCGACATTCTTTGCCGATCTTCCATTTGCCTCGTACATCGTGCCGGTATTTCCATTTTGGGTTGTGCCCGTTTCATACGGACTTATAGGATATGTATTATGGAAGCTTTGGAAAAGAGAAGTAGAGCCAGTTGAAGTAACTACGGAGGCAGCTACTACCAACGAATCTGATGAGCTCGCTGGGTGGGTGATTGAAGAAGAGGAAGTAGTGAGAAAAAGACTTGCCGCAGAAGAGCGGAGCTCTTCTGCGGCAAGGTGTAAAAAATAATTTGTGTTTTTACACTCTCCCCGCGACAACCTCCCAGTTGAGGTTTTTGAAGAATGCGTCGATGTAGGTTTTCTTTTCGCTTGGGGCGTAGTCGATCATGTATGAGTGTTCCCACATGTCTAACGCCAGGACGATATCGACGTCTGCAAGTTGCCCAAGGTGTTGCTCATCTACCCAGGCGCACACGAGCTGATTTTCAGCGCGATCGATGTAGCACATTGCCCATCCGACGCCTCGAGTGAGTGCGAGTGTCTTGAAGTGTTCGATAAATTCATCGACTGATGTATGGTTCGCTTCGATAAGTGTTTTAAGGGACCCTTCTGGACATTCTTTTGCTCCACCCTCGAACTGTGCAAAGTAGTATTCGTGGTTTTTCATACCACCAAACTCAAACCCAAGACGCCGCTGCATCTCAGCTTTTGCGTAGGCATCATTTACATTCTTCATTTCTTCGTGAATATGATTCACGTGCTTTACGTATCCTTTGTAGAGACCAAGGTGTTCCTCGATAGTTCGTGTTGAAATACCATCAAGTTCTCCAATATCAAATGTTTTTGC
>JBLHGD010000055.1:0-6162 GCA_047616585.1 Candidatus Azotimanducaceae bacterium | reverse complement strand
ACCATCTTTAAGAGCAAATACATGAAAGCTATGTGTCTAAACACCTTTGGCAAGTGTCGAACCTTCCCAAAAGGAATAACTATCGGCTCAATTGACGCTTTTGGAAGCTCCTCTTCAAGCATTTTTGTATAGGTTGCAGGACCTCCAATCTCTGGTGGGTACAAACCTGTTGCGACAAGAATTTTTTTCATCCCGTTAGAGGTAAGAAGTGTTAGTACTTCCATTGGTTATTTTTCTTGTAATGGTTCGACATAATATTGGTGTTTACTTGTATCAGGTAATTACTCATAACGTTGTGACCTCTAACGGGATTCATTATATTACGCAGCTGCTGCTTCGTTACGCATGCACTGTACAAAATCTGAAAAAGTGCCCACTGTCTCAAATTCTTTCTGGATCGGTGCGGACTCTGCAGAAGAAGATGCACGACTCACCTCTTTTGGTGGTAGCCACATTGCTCTGTATCCCAGCTCATGCGCTGTTGCAACATGCTCAATGTCATCGTCTAGAAACACCATATCTGTTCCGTACTTTTCTGCAAAGTATGTGAGCGCTTCATGTTTTTCATTCCCCGTTATTTTCACCTCTGATACTCGTTCTGTTATTCCGCTTAATCTAATTTTTTCAGTCTGAAAAAACGCCAACTCAGAATCAGTTTTCTCATTATCTCCTCTATTTCGACTCACATATGAGGAAACAACAGCGCAATCCGTACCGTTTTCCTCTAGAAAACTCAATGCATCTTTGTTTACAAAATCCATCCAATTAATTCCTGCCCCAGCAATCTTTTGCAAAAGTAAACGTCCTCGAGGTATCTCATCCAAGCCATGTTCTTCTAAACACAAAAAAAAACGATCAGTATCAAAAAGTACTCGGTCAAAATCTAAAATGTATTTCATAACAACTCAATTATAGCATTCGCTAATTTGTGACCATCGTGGCGAATCAGTGACCGCTTTAAGACATCTCCAGATTTCTTTGTAACTGTTTCACTGGCCAAAAAGTCATCTCGAATAATTTTAATACCGTTGACTAAATCATCGACAACCGGAAAATCTCCTTCCTTCTTGTATTTTTCTAGCACCTCTGCTGGTTGTAGAGCGGTGTTGATAAGAACCACGTCTGGTTTCCTTCCAACGTACGCCTGTATCTCGCTCAAGTAATCAGAGACTTGCATACCTCTAGTTTGACCTGGGCGTGTCATCAAATTAGTGATGTGTACAAATATCGCATTACTCTCCTGAATTGCCTCTGGTACTCCAGTAATTACACAATTTGCCATCAAGCTTGTGTACAGATCACCTGGTCCGAGAATAATAATATCGGCTTCACGTAATGCTGTTGCTGCCTCGTTAGTAACTTGTGCAGGTTTATCTGTGGTCAGCTTTACAATCCGGTGATCTTCACGCTCTTGTGAAGGTTCGTCAAGATCATGCTCACCAAGCACCTCCACACCATCATCATAGGTCGCAACTAAATGAATATCATCTGTGGTCACAGGTAATACAGTGCCTCGAATACGCAAGATCCTCGACGCTACAGTAATGGCCTCAGCCTCACTGCCGAGCATGTCAGTAAGTGCCACCAATAACAAATTACCGAAGTTATGACCGGAGATACCATTGCCTTTACTAAACCGATACAAAAATAATTCACGTAGTAACTGTCCATGATCCTCAACGTCAGTGGCTAGAGCGGCAAGAGCACGGTTGACATCGCTTAATGGCAATAAACCGAACTCATCTCTAATGCGAGCGTTCGATCCGCCAGAATCCGCCATGGTTACAACCATCGTAATACTCACCTCACCCCAGTGACGTTTAAGCCCTCGCAATAAATTATACGAACCTGTCCCACCGCCAATGACAACTATATTTTTCCGTTCCGCTTTGGGTTTCATACTATCTGTAACCGGTTACATCCTATAAATGTTGTTTATTAGTACCTAGTATACCGCGCCCCAACTTTTTTCCCAAAAAAGTTGGGGCGCGGTATACTGTCATTATATGGAAACAAAAGGAGGTTATTTCGTTATATCGCTTGATTTTGAGCTGATGTGGGGCATGTTCGACAAAGTCACCCTTGATGAGTATGGCGAGCATCTTAAAGGTGCCCATCGTGCAGTGCCCGAGATACTCGCCCTGTTTACAGAACACAACATACACGCAACATGGGCTACGGTTGGTATGCTGATGTGTAAGAACAAAGAGGAGCTCTTGCGGACAATCCCCAGAGAAGCGCTTCGTCCTCGCTACGACAATATGGACGTCTCTGCATACACGCACATAGAGTCTGCACATATTGGCCAAAACGAAAAAGAAGATCCATACCATTTTGCACCATCACTTGTGACTGAAATTGTCAGAACCGAAAACCAAGAATTCGCCAGCCACACATTTTCACACTATTACTGTATCGACGGCAAAGACAATCAACCTGCTGTATTTGAAGCAGATCTTTTACTACAACAACGAATGTCAGAGGAGTATGGCGTGACACCAACATCCATAATTTTCCCACGCAACCAAACGACCGATGCTGCCCTACAGATTAGCAAAGAAAACAACTACACAGCCTACCGCGGTACCGAAGGACATACTATGTACCAGCCTAGAGCCGACGACACACAATCCTTGTTCATACGAGGACTACGACTACTCGATGCTTACTTCAATATAAGCGGGCACAATACCGTCTCGCTTAAAACTGTGTCCCAAACTTCTCCAGCTAATATCCCCTCCAGTCGATTCTTGCGCCCCTACAGCAAGCGATTACGTTTTCTTGAACGAATGCGCCTCCACCGTATAAAAAGAAGCATGACACACGCAGCAAAACACAATGAAATCTTTCACCTCTGGTGGCACCCACACAACTTCGGTCAAAACAGACAAGAAAACATGAGAAACCTGCAAGACCTCATTACACACTATGAAATTCTAAACGAGACATACGGTATGCAGAGCAAAAACATGCAAGAAATTTCTACACTGGCATCGAATACAAACTAGCGTGAAAAAACTCTCGAAAGATTACACACGAGTCCGTATCACACGCTTCACACTTTTTGGGAACGAGAGACCAAGTTTTGCAAGGATTTTACTTATACGTTTACTCAAATAAATAATTTGTGTTGAGAGAAAGCTTGTCATTCGTACCGATAACTTTCCTGCTCCACTCCAGGTGCCTTTTGGGCTTATGCTATGATTGCTGTTCCCAAATGTGCAATCACCTTTTTTTAACGCTGTAATAATCGCCTCTTCAGTGAGTTCTTGGAGTGTCATGTCATACCTTGGATACGTCAAATGTTCTACACGGTGAAAATCGAGGGCTCCAGTTGCAAGTAACTTTGGCTTCTCTTCCCGCAACGATTCAAGTAATCTGTATGACTGTATACGAGGGACCCGTGCTCCGTCGTACTGTTGATTCCAAATTTCCACTCCGTCAATCACCTCTTTTAACGTATCGTCAAGAAAAAACTTATTTCGAACAGGGTGTGCAATCACAACAAGTGACGAGACCTCTGCCCATGCGCGGAGCTCTGCTTCTTGCGCAAAAGAGGAGATGAACTCAGTCGCACCGATCATGAGTACATGAAAGACTTTCGGATCTTTGTATGGGACTTCAAATCCCGGAACAAACACAAATGACTCGTCAGATAATGATCTACATTCAGTGACGAACGCCGCGGCAGACTCGGGCGTCATCTCGTTTGTATGCTCGGTCATACACGCAAAGGAAATCCCTTCTGAAACAAGCAGCTGTTTCAAATCTGGCAAAGACACCTTTGCATCATATGAATATGTTGAGTGCATGTGCACTACGCCTTTGTAGTCCATAAGTTCTTTAGTATATCAATATATTCCATAATACTTGGCTTCAGATCGCTCCACGAAAGCACGTCTCCTGCAGTGCGCATAGGAACACGCAAAAAATCGCGAAGGGCTTTAGTGCGTGCTGGATACAACAACTCACGCATCTTATCGTGAGAAAACCACACCCGTAACAAATGACGCACATCTCCCAAGAAGTGTCGCGTGACAATCTCCGGTTTTGCAGAAACGACACTTTCGGACATATCCACCCCACACGACATTTGATACTGTAAATACGGAAAATCAACCCCCGCTTTAATCGCAAGCGGCAACGATCCCCACCACCTTCCATTGATCTCCATTAAAAGCGGCTCGCGGGAATCGCGCTCAACCTTAAACTCAACCATCATAGGACCACTCCACGACAAAGCGCGGGCAAGCGTACATGCACGTTCGTACATTACCAGTGCGCTTCCCTCAATGGGGAGCGTCTCCTTGAGTACCGACGCGCCACCACTTGGTGAAAGCGAACGAATCCGATGATGCACCGTCTGTGCCAATATAGATCCCTCTTTTAAAAGCAGTTCAACCCCATACTCTTCACCTTCAATAAACGGCTGGACTATGGGCGTGGTACCTGTCTCCTCTGTGAGCTTCACAAAACACGTACGCAATTGCTCTTTGGTATGAATAAATTCAGCACTTCCAAAAATCCCAACTCCGTCTTTCCATGTGACACTCTGTCTATTTTTCACAACAACCGGATACTCCATCTCACCAGACAGACGAGCAACTTCTTCTTCTGTTGCGGGCAGATATGTTGGCACAACCGGCACGCCGAGCACCTTAGCCTGAGAGTGCGTTGCGGCCTTATCAAATGCAATTTCAACTGATGTTGCCTCTGGAAAAACCAAGCGCAGGTGCTCTTTGAGAACATCTCTATATTGAAACAGCGTAAGGTATGTTGCGTCACTAAGGACGTACACAACGGGAGACGAGTCAAGCGTAGAGGCAGCTTTTATAACAGCATCAACAAATTCTTTCTGATGTGTATACGGAGAAGGATATACAAACGTACTAGCTGCATATTTACTATGAAGCGACATCGCAGTATTACGTGTAGATCCAGCGGACACCGTGATCCCCTTTTTACCCAAAGACCGCACAACAGAAAGTGCGCTCTTGAGATGTCCATCTAGGACTATTACTGCAATATCATTTTTGTGTAACGGCATTGAATATTTTTTGTATGTCTTGAGTGACAACCTCCCAATTATACTGCGTAATGACCAGGGAGGAAGCACGCCTGATAATCCTCTCTCTTTCTTGCGGTGAAAGCGAAATAATACGAATGATCGTTTCAGCTATACTTTTTGAGTTTTTGATCTCAACCATAAATCCGGTTTTTCCGTCCAAAAGAAAGTCTGGAATACCTCCAGCGTTTGTACCAACTATAATTAAATCAGCGGCCATTGCCTCCAAAAATGCATTACCCAACCCTTCAGAAAGAGATGGTCGTATGAACACATCAGACGCACGCATCAAAAGTGGTAGCTCGATCGGATCGACAAAACCCTTAAACAAAACCCGGTGACCCAAACCGAGTGTCGCCACTTGCGTTTTTAGTGCAGCATCAAGAGATCCGCTTCCGCACACGACAAAACATATATCCTCAGAAAGCTTCGGCAACGCAGCGATGACATCGCTAATGCCATTTTTTTTCTCTAATCGTGAGCTCGTAAATAAAATCGTTGCATGCTCTGAAAATCCAAAATTACGTCGAGCATCCAGAATCTCAGATTCTGAAATCTTCCTAGTGAAGGATGCAATGTCTACACCATTCGGGACAACCTTATTCACGGATCCAACAAAGCCCATCTCAACACCCCACGCTTGTAGGTAGTGTGATATTGCCTGCAAACCATCAGCAGAACTAAAAATTGCATTAAACGACTTCCTTACAAATCTGACTTTACGATAGATGTACTCGAATGAATCCCCCTCCTGCAACGTGAGCACCATCGGAATGCAAAGCTTCTTCTTTACACGCACCGCAACAAATCCACCATAACTCGCCATAATTGACCAGACTAAATCATATCGATGTTTCCTTGATAGTCTATATGCTACAAAATGACCGAGTGTCCCCAACAGAAACGCGTCAAACTTCGGTATTCCAAACCCAATCCGGTGTATATGTACATTGCCAACCTCCTCCTCTTTTTTTGCCCCTCTGCGGAGTCGTGCACAAACAAGATCAAATGTAATATGTGGCAAACACTTTGTGATATTCCCGAATGCTTGTTCAGCCCCACCAGCTGGGTACAGATGATCGTCACTGACGATCATC
>JBLHGD010000054.1:0-6787 GCA_047616585.1 Candidatus Azotimanducaceae bacterium | reverse complement strand
TTGTGATCCCACGGGGAATCGAACCCCGATTTCCAGGATGAAAACCTGACGTCCTAACCATTAGACGATGGGACCATGTATTGCTGGTCAGACTAAATGTATGTTGCACATCTTCATCCTGGAAATTAAAATTTCCGGGAGAAAACCCTCCTATCATCTCATAAATATCGATAATTTGTTCCTTCGTCACAATCGGATGAAAAGCAAAACTGTTTGCTTTTCATTCCAATAACCATTAGACGACGGGTGAGAAGTGACTAAACGTCACTTCGCAAGAGGTTATCTGCTCTTTTGGAAAAAGAACGCTAACTTGAACAGGTCCTGTAAGGACCGTTTTTTGTTGGTCAAACTATACGATGTGTTCAGTTCACTGGCAATAACCAAACTGCACAACGTGGCCAGTATACTACATAATATTTAACAAAAATGCCAGTGTTTTTAATACAAAACCGATTGTGCTCTCTTGACGCTTCTCTACGCAGTTGTATACTGAATTTCTGTTCTTCACGTGAGTTCCCACTATGAGACAGACGGAGATTGACGAGTTTTTATCTGAGCTTTTTGCTCCAACAAAACCTCGCTGTCGGTATAATCTCAATCAACTGCGAAGCATATTCGATGCTCTGCTAACCGACGACTTTCCGAACCTGACTCTTGCACAGAGGTACGCACTACGCGGCACTGTGCCAGAATTCTACGAGGCAGCACGAAAGGATGCTGTCGCAAAAACCAACAAATCACCAGGATGACGCAAACTTTGCGCCATCCTGTTGTTCGTATTGATACAGAAAATTGTGGGTGATGTAGTATGGGAAGAAATGTATATTCTAAATCATGAAGAAAATAGTAATAGTTGATGCAGACGATAATGAAATTGGTGCTAAATCTTTTAGTGAGTTGGATTTACAACATATTATATTTAGGGTGTCCGCTGTATGGATTTCTAATGCAGAAGGCGAGGTGCTTCTTGCCCAGAGGACACATGAGGCACCTCATAGTCCAGGTGCGTGGGGTCCATCAGCCGCTGGCACTATTGAAGTCGGGGAAACGTACGACTCCAACATCGTAAAAGAAACTGAAGAAGAACTTGGTATAGCAATGCCGTTTTCAGCCTTTACTAAAGGCCCCAAAATATTTTCAACAGTGCCAAATCCAAAGCGTCAGTATTTCACACAATGGTATTATGCGACTGTAGATAAACAACTTTCAGATTTCGATATTCAAGAGGACGAAGTCGCGGCCATACGCTGGGTTCCAAGAGAAAATATTTTAGAAGAGTTAACAGAAAAACCTGACGACTTCATAGAAGCGTACCAAGAGATAATAAAACTAATTCCATAGCACCATGAAATACCTGCACACAATGGTTCGAGTCAAAAACCTTGAAGCATCACTTGCCTTCTACTGTGACATATTCGGTCTCGTTGAGATCCGGCGACACGATTCAGAGGCGGGCAAATATACAAATGTATTTTTAGCTGCACCAGAAGACGATACTAACGCAAAAGAAAACAATACTCCCCTGCTTGAACTCACGTACAACTGGCCCGACTCCGAAGGAAAAACTGAAGAGTATGTAGGAGGAAGAAACTTTGGCCATCTTGCGTACGAGGTAGATAACATTTATGAAACATGCCAAGACCTTATAGATAAAGGTATCATTGTCAATCGGCCACCACGGGACGGACGTATGGCATTTATTAAGTCTCCTGACGGAATTTCAATTGAGTTACTCCAAAAGGGTGACGCGCTACCAACTGAAGAACCATGGAGCTCGATGGAAAATACTGGAAGCTGGTAACTACATTATAAACAACTTAAGACATCGAATATCTTAAGTTCTGTCCGTGTCCTAATCCTGCTTCAGTTCCAACTGTCCGACATCGGATGTCGGACAGTTTACATGTGTCCGCACTCTACTCCACAGTGACAGACTTCGCTAGATTTCGGGGACGGTCTACATTCAGACCCTTCGCGACACCCACATAGTATGCAAACAGGTATGTTGGAATAGTTGAGACTATTGGTTGCACAATTGGGTGTACTTTCGGTACATATATAACATCATCTGCCAGATCAGCGATGTGTGTGTCGCCTTCTGTCGCAATAGCTAGCACAGGGGCCTTTCTTGCTTTTACTTCTTCAATATTTGAAATCATCTTTTCGTATACTTCGTCTTGTGGCACCAAGGCGATAACTGGAAAATTCTCATCCAGAAGAGCGATTGAACCATGCTTCAATTCTCCTCCAGCGTACGCCTCTGCATGAATATACGTCACCTCTTTCAATTTCAATGATCCTTCGTACGCAATAGGTGCGTGGAATTTCCGTCCGATGTACATGGCGTCTTTGTAGTGTGCGTATTTTTCTGCAATTTTCTGAATCTGATCTCGCTGGTCCAAAACCTTTTGAACTTCTTTTGGAAGGCTCTGCAGAGCGGCAACAATCTCCTTTCCTTCTTCTTCTGTCATTTCTTTGGCTCGACCAATCAAAAGCGAGACTAAGATTAGAACAACAATCTGTGAAATAACCGCCTTGCTTGAGGCAATACTAATCTCAGGACCTGCATGGTTGTACACGCCAGCATCAGTCTCACGCGCGATGGTCGAACCAACCACGTTCACAATGCCGAGGGTTAATAGTCCCATCTCTTTGGCTTTCCGGACTGACGCAAGAGTATCTGCTGTCTCACCAGACTGTGTAACCGCCAATACAGCGCTTTTCTTGTCAGCGATGATAGTCCGATATCGATATTCACTTCCAAGTTCAGTATCAACCGGAAGTTTTGCGTACTCTTCAATAATATATTTCCCAAGCTCAGTTGCGTACGCTGCAGAGCCACACCCAACAAGCATCAGTCGATGTAGGCTGGTGAGTTGGTCCAATACGCCTTCAACACCACCAAGCTTTGCCTTTCCAGTATCTGCTATTAGTCTTCCCCGGATCGTATTCTCTATTGCAGTAGGGATTTCCATTATTTCTTTCAGAAGATAATGATCGTATCCATCTTTCTTGATTTCTTCCTGATCCCATTCCATCTCCTCTGGCTGCTTATCTTTCTTTTCACCGTTAGTAGCAATCACCACATATCCATCTTTTTTCACTATAGCAATCTCACCGTCATCTAAGTACACGACTTTCTTAGTGTGCACCAGAAGCGCAGAAGGGTCAGACGAAATAAAGTTCTCGCCTTCCCCAACTCCGAGCACAATTGGACTTCCCATTCGAGCGACAATAATCTCATCGGGATTATTATCACTCATCACCGCAATACCATACGTACCACGCACCCGAGAAAGCGCTTGCCTCACAGCATCAAGTAGGTCACCTGCGTAGAGCGTTCCAATTAATTTCGCCAATACTTCCGTATCTGTATCTGTATCAAATCGTATCTCTTGAGCAATCAACCCTTCTTTGATCTCTCGGTAGTTTTCGATAATGCCATTATGTACGAGCCACACAGCCTTACTCATATCTGAGTGCGGATGTGCATTTATTTCTGTCGGCTCACCGTGGGTTGCCCATCGTGTGTGAGCAATGCCTGATAGTCCTTCTATATCATCAGTGATTTTCTCAGCTAAATTTTCTATAGGACCTGCAGACTTCACTGACCCATACCCTGGCACAAAAATACCCGCAGAATCGTATCCACGGTACTCAAGCGTTCGCAAACCCTCAACGAGGATCGGCTCAGCTTTCTTATTTCCTACATATCCAAATATTCCACACATAATCGATTAAAATTGTATCACGATATTAATATAGCGTATATGCTATATATTACAATCGTTTCTTCATAAAAGTTTCATGTATTATAATATGACACTTATGGCTCACATTCACGAAAAGATAGACTGGTGCGTTGATGTGTTTATCGTCCACGAAGACAAAGTTCTATTACGCATGCACGAAAAATACCACACCCTCTTGTCAGTTGGTGGACACGTGGAACTTGACGAAGACCCAATGACAGCTGCAAAACGTGAATGTCTTGAGGAAGTAGGTCTTCCAATACATATCTTTGGAGAAGCTGATACTCCAGTTAGCTCCGAAGGATACTTGCGACATCTGGTTACACCAGCAGGAATGAACATCCATGACATCAGTGAAACACACCAGCACATCAGCATCGTCTACTTTGCAACAACCGAACATACAAACATCGTCCCCGAGCACCCTGACGATACATGGGAATGGCTTACTCGAAACGAACTTACAGGAAGAGACGATATCCGTGACAATATTAAGCACTATGCACTTGGCGCACTAAACGCTCTCTCGACGTAATCAATCCTGTAAAAAACCTCCAGCTTGATGTTCCCAAAGTCGCTGATACGTACCTCCTGCATTGGACAACACATCGTGCGTACCGTCCTCAACAATCTTCCCACCTTCAAGGACCAGGATCCGATCCATTTCACGAAGTGTTGAGAGACGGTGTGCGATAGCAACTACGGTCTTCCCTTCCATCAATTTGTGTAGCGCCTTTTGTATCGCCACTTCGCTTTCACTATCTAGTGCTGAGGTCGCCTCATCCAACACAAGGATCGGAGCGTCTTTAAGCATTGCTCTGGCAATCGCAACCCGCTGCTTCTGTCCGCCAGAGAGCTTCACGCCCCGCTCCCCTACAAGCGTATTAAACTTCTCTGGCAGTGCCATAATAAAATCATATGCCTGTGCTTTTTTAGCAACATTGTCAATTTCTTTTTTTGTCGCTTTTGGTTTCCCGTATGCAATATTTTCTCTAATGGTTCGATGGAACAACAGCGGTTCTTGAGGCACAACTGCAATATTCTCACGCAATGAATCTTGTGTAATCTCAGCAATATTTTGATCATCAATCATAATTGCCCCGTCGTCTATGTCATGTTGTCGGAGCAAGAGTGAGACAAAGGTGGTCTTCCCTGCGCCAGAAGGTCCGACCAGTCCAATACACTCCCCTTCATTAATTTTTAGATTAAATCCATCAAACACACGATTCTTTCCAAACTCGAAAGTGACATTATTCCACTCTATCTCACCACCACGCGCTATAAGTTTCTTCGCTTCTTCACAGTCTTCTATTTCAAGCGGAAGCAATAACTCATCAAGACCCTCTTCCATCTCACCATACGCAGCGGCGGTTTCATTAAACGCACGACCAATAAATACGAGTCGGTCCATGAAGGTAGTGAAAATCACCAACACCAACAAGAGGTCCCCTGAAGAGATGACAGCTGCTTGCCATCGCAATACCAAAATGTATAAAATAGCTGTTGCAAACACAAACATCACAACACTATTGACGATCATGGTGCGCTCCCCATAATACCAACTTGCCTTATGTGCATTCCTACTTGCTTCATTCACCACCTCAAAATTCTTCTGCTCAAACATATGAGTGACGTATTGTCTCACTGCAGCTACGTTGGTAAATGTATCGACAATATGCCCGCGAAGTATCGTGCTTGTTTCTGCGTTTGTTCTTGAGAGTATCCTTTTTTGTGGCACTAACTTTCTATTAACCCAAAAGATACATCCAATCTGAATCAGGAACAAAACCCCGGCAACCACATCAACCATCGTGATCAGTATCAATGATGTAATAATGCCGATTATGGTTGCTAGGTGGGTCCATAAAAAATCAGTTGCCAGCTGTTCTGAGGCCTTTGTCACATTCCCTACCTTGCTCAAAAGCGATCCTGAGAATCTATCACTGAAGTATGAATGACTATGTTTATTCGTGTACGCAACCAAGTCACTATGAATGTCCTTCACCATGGACGTAACCCAGTTCATTCCTGCAAATCCACTGAATCTCCACAGGAAACTCACCAGCAGATCAACTAATGGATACAGAAGCACAAGAATAAATATCAGATCGAAGTTCTTTTGTTCAATGGCTTCAGCAATATATTTGAAAATAAGAGATATCAACCGAGAAGATACGGCGGCAATACTGACAAACAAAACTGCTCGCAACGCATGTTTCTTTTGTCGCAGTGTCATGTGCCACATAAATCGAAAAGGTGCACGGGGTAATCCTCCAGCGTACTGTGCCTTTGATATTGTTTTTGTTGTTTCCTTTTTTATGTACATATAACTAATCTCAGTTTTAGGCCTGAGATGATTTTTGCAACGGCGTGCAAATGCAAGCGATTCTACTTCAGTACATCTAGTATATCAGCTTCGGAAATCTCGCCTTCTCTGAGAATCGTGACATCCTCATCAACTACACGCACCACAGTAGACGCAAGACCCTTGCGTGAACCATCATCGATAACTTCAGTAATCATATTCGCTTTTACACCAAACTGCTGCAATATTTCTCCAACCACTGGAAACACAGGCGACTGACTTACATTTGCACTGGTACACGTTAATGGAGCGCCATATTCTTCCATAAATGATGCGATCAGTTTTTTTGCCACAGGATCAGCCGAGATCCGAAACCCGATCGTTCCATCTTCTGCGACCACTTCGCGTGGAACAATGTCTTTTGTCTGAAGGACTAGAGTGAGCATTCCGGGCAGAAAATGCTGTACAATTTTTTTCGCCTTTTCTCCAAGCTCTGCATACTTTTCTATGTCTGTGATATCTCGGACAAGCCAACTTGAAACCTTATTCGTATCCCTCCCCTTAAGCTCGTAAAGCACAGTCAAAGCTTCAGGATCGTGTGCATTCACTCCAAGTGCGTAAAGTGTTTCAGTAGGATAGAGTGTAATATCTTTCATCACCTAACGATACCAGAAACAGAGTGATCATGGTATATTCCTGTAACCACGCGCGGTTAGCTCAGCTTCCGCCA
>JBLHGD010000053.1:0-6900 GCA_047616585.1 Candidatus Azotimanducaceae bacterium | reverse complement strand
TGTACAAAAAAGTAGACTGTCATGAGTTCGCCGGGGTTTACCGGAATGACGTCGCCAAGAGTTTCGCGTTTTCCCTGGAGACACATGACAATGCTACTACTGTGTGAGGCCGTTACTTGTTGCGGTTGCGTAAGAATTTCTGTACTGAAGCCGGGCGGCATTGGTAGCGCCCATGACATGGGGGCTGCCATAATTGTGGCAAAAATACTCACTGCGCGTACTGCTGCAATTTTGTCTCTCATATTCTCAACCTTCTGTTGTGAATGCGATGTGCCATCCATACACATTGGCGTGAGCCAAGATAGGACTCTTTTACTGTAGGTTATATGCAATAGTGCGTCAAGAGCGGTGTGAACGCCTACCCCGCACTAACTTTTTTTGTGAAAAAAGTTAGTGCGGGGTATACTACTGCCACTATGGTAATCACGCATCACGGAGGTCAATGTTTTAAGGTGTCGTTTGGTGATACGACACTTGCATTTGATCCTATTTCAAAGAAATCAAAGCTTTCACCGGTTAAATTTGGCTCAGACGTCGCATTTATCTCGTTATATCATCCAGACTTTGACGGAGCGGCACAGGTCGCGCACGGCAACAAAGATCCATTTGTTGTTGATGGTCCTGGAGAATACGAAGTGGGGGATGTTACTGCTCGTGGGTTTGGTGTAAAAACTACATACGACAAAGTTGAGCGATTTAACACTATCTACCAAGTGCAGCTTGAAGGGATCAATATGGTGTTCCTTGGAGCTTTGGGTGACCCTGAAGTTGACAGTAAGATTCTTGGAGAGTTGGGCAATATCGATATTCTCTTTGTGCCTATTGGCGGAGGCGACGTGCTTGAGGTACCACAGGCGTCAAAGCTTGCAGTGAAGCTCGAAGCGAAGCTTATTATCCCGATGCACTATGACGCGACTGCATTGAAGGCTTTTCTGAAAGAAGAGGGTGTTGAGACAGGCAAGCCGGTAGATAAACTCACTATTAAGAAGAAGGATGTTATCGAAATGTCTGGTGAGGTCGTCGTGTTAAAGACATAGGTACGCGGGCGGGGGGGATCGAAGATTCCCCCCCCCGCCCAACTCAATATGATGGGATTTATTGAAAACCTGCGAAAGAAACCAAAAGTGGTTCGAAATCAGTATGCTTTTTTTGGTGCGGCAATCTTTACGCTCGCCATAGCGCTCGTATGGGCTGTTTCCATACCGGCAAAGCTTGCGACAATAGGTGGAGAGTCGGAAGAGGATCAAGATAATAAAGGTGCGTTTTCGCAATTTTTAAGCGAGGCAAAAGACAATTTCGCTGCAGCGTTTGAGTCAGTGAAGGTTGGTGGTGAGCTGGAGTATGAAGCGACGACTACACAAGACATACAAGAGGGTGAGCAAGGCTTAGGGTTAGATATATTCAAGCTATCTGACGAGACAATTGAAGAGGTGCAAAAGCAAAATGCACCAAAACCACGAGAAATCATCATTGCAACTACCTCAAAAAAGGTAATTAGTCCAGACAATATCGATTAATTTTGTGATATACTGCCCGCGTATTTAACATCTAGAGAAGTCGATACATTATGCCGAAAAAGACCATAAAAAATGACGGGGATGCAGAAAAACGCGAAATTCGCGGCATAGTTCCTCAGAACATCACTAACGAGATGCAGACAGCGTATCTCGACTATGCGATGAGTGTCATTACTTCGCGCGCGCTTCCTGATGTGCGTGATGGTTTGAAGCCTGTGCATCGCCGTATTCTCTATTCGATGCGTTTGAATGGTCTTACTAGTACCGCAAAGTTTAAAAAGTCAGCGACTGTTGTGGGAGACGTTTTGGGAAGTTTTCACCCGCACGGAGACGTCGCGGTGTATGAATCGATGGTAAAACTTGCGCAGACATTCTCTACTCGATATCCGCTGGTAATCGGGCAAGGTAACTTTGGATCTATTGACGGTGACTCTGCAGCTGCGTATCGATACACTGAAGCTAAAATGTCGAAGGTTGCCGAAGAGATGCTCCGTGACTTGGAGAAAGACACCGTGAATTGGCGACCAAACTTCGACGGTACAAAGAAGGAGCCTGAGGTGCTGCCTGCAGGAGCGCCAAACTTGCTTTTAATGGGCACGCTCGGTATTGCTGTTGGTATGGCCACAAACATCCCGCCGCATAATCTGCGTGAATTGGCAGAGGCAGTTGAGCACCTGATTGATAATCCTGAAGCGTCGACTGATGATCTGTTAAAATTTGTAAAGGGTCCAGATTTCCCAATGGGTGGTATTGCATTTAATAAGAAGGATATCGCGCACGCGTACGCAAACGGTAGGGGAGGAGTAGTCGTGCGTGGAGAAGCTGAAATAACGGAGGATAAGAAGGGGGCATTTTCAATTGTGATTACTTCGATCCCGTTTCGAGTGAACAAAGCAGATATGCAAGAGAAGATCGCTAACCTTGTACGCGATAAGAAGATTGAGGGTATTAAAGAAATGCGTGATGAGTCTACGTCTGATATCCGTGTGGTTATTGATCTTAAGAATGGCTCAAATCCACAAACGGTTTTAAATAAACTATACAAGCACACACAGCTTGAAGAGAAGTTTCACTACAACATGGTAGCGCTCGTAAACGGCGTACCTCAGACGCTTTCTCTGAAGATGATTCTCCAGGAATATGTAAAGCATCGTGCTGAGGTTATTAACCGACGTACACAGTATGATCTGAATAAGGCAAAAGACCGAGAGCACATCTTGCTTGGTTTGAAAAAAGCGCTTGATCATATCGACAAGATCATCAAGCTTATTCGTGCTGCGAAGGATGTGCCAACAGCGCACGCAGCCTTGATGAAGGAATTTAAATTCTCTGAAGTGCAGGCACAGGCGATTCTCGATATGCGATTGCAGAAGCTTGCAGGACTGGAACGAAAGAAGATCGAAGAGGAACTAAAGGAAGTGCAAGGAATCATTAAAGAACTCGAAGCAATCCTCAAGAGCAAGAAGAAAATGATGGAAATTGTAAAAAGTGAACTGGCGGCAATTGCTGAGAAGTTTGGAGATGAGAGACGCACAAAGATCGTCAAGGGTGGTGTGGTCGCACTTTCTGCTGAAGACTTGGTCCCCGACGAAGAATCAGTATTGGTGCTTACCCAAGGCGGCTATGTGAAGCGAACGAACCCCGGCGAATACAAAACACAAAAGCGGGGTGGTGTTGGTGTGGTTGATTTAGATACAAAAGAAGAAGATGTCGTAACCACACTCCTTACAACCTCTGCACACAGTGATCTTCTATTCTTCACTAATAAGGGAAAGGTGTACTCGTGCAAAATGTATGAGATTCCAGAAGGTCGTCGTGCGACAAAAGGAAAATCAATCATGAACTTTCTTTCAATGGATTCTGAAGAAATAGTCACATCAGTCCTAGCAGTACGAAAAGAGGAATGGGAAGGCGATTGGGGACTGATGATGGTGACACGTAATGGTGTTATAAAGAAGTCTGACGCTGCTTCGTTTAAAGATGTTCGTCGTAGTGGCTTAATTGCGCTCACGCTTAAGGGTGACGACTCACTTATCGCAGCACGGTTTGTTGGCAAAGGGGATGAAATGTCGCTTGTAACCAGTAACGGACAGGCAATTCGGTTTAAGGAGAAAGATGTGCGCGAAATGGGACGTACCGCAGCAGGGGTTGCTGGTATGAAAATGAAGAAGGATGATTATCTTGTGTCGGCTGATGTTTTGAAAAAAGGTGCAAAAGATCGAGAGATATTAATTGTATTGGAAAATGGATTTGGAAAGACAACTTCGGCTTCTGAATATAAAATTCAAAACCGTGGAGGAAGTGGTATCAAAACTGCGAAGGTAACATCAAAGACTGGAAAGGTGATTGGAGCTGCGGTCTTAGCGCAGGACGACAAACTTGAGGGTGAGCTGGTAGTGATGAGTAAGAAGGGACAGGTGATCAAGCTTCCATTGAAGGACGTGCCGAAGCTTGGACGTGATACGCAGGGAGTGAAGGTGATGAAGCTACGTGCAGGCGACTCTATCGCCAGCATCGTCTACTTCTAGAAAAAGAGATGAAATCACGCAATCTACTTCGTCACACTACAAAATTATTCAGTCACGGTAGGTTCACTACCGCTCTTTCATAATTTCTTGCGTTCCTCGTATCTCACGCAATTTCCTCCCTTTTTGCACTCGCGCCTCGCCACATCTGGAGGCTCTCTCCCCATGTATCTACAGAAGTTCTGTATGTCCCCTACACGCAACAGAGTATTTAACTTAGTGTCCGACACTCTTACGTTTATATATCATCAATGATATCAAGCCCGGATGTTACATAATTCAGTTTCGATATCATTGATGATATAGAAACAGGGGTGTGCTTATCGGCATGATTTGAGTGATAGAGGAAAAGCCCGTAAACACAAAGTGTTTACGTGCTTTTCCTCACACGGGGTGCTTTGTGAGTCGAAGGTACGCTATACTACACACATATGACAGAAGTAGCTGCGCTCTCACAAGGTAGGTTTGTGGTCCCAGAACTGGTTGGGACTCATTTTCATTTGCGTGAAGGTGACGTTGTTGCTGACTTTGGCGCTGGAAGCGGCTATTTCATGAAGACGCTGTCCAAGCTCGTGGGGAGCGAAGGAAGAGTGCACGCGTGTGAGATCCAAAAGAATCTTATTGAGACTATCGCCGACGTAGCTCGGCGCGAACATCTGGGAAATATCGAAATCCTATGGGGTGACCTCGAAGAACTCAATGGATCAAAAGTCCCAACCGATTCGCTCGACGCTGGGATTCTCGTGAATACACTTTTTCAACTTGAAGATAAAGACACTGCGTTTGAAGAAATAAAACGAGCCCTTCGAAATGGCGGTAAACTTTTTGTCATTGACTGGTCAGAGTCTTTTGGGGGGCTCGGACCACAACCAGATCAAGTAATAACTGAAAGTGATGCAAAAGCAGTAGCAGAACAGCATGGGTTTACATTCGAGCGGTCATTCGATACAGGTGACCATCACTATGGTTTAGCATTTCGACTCTAGCGCACACAATATATGTACTTGTCCCGTTAGAAATCCAAACAGAGATGGTATTATATACACATGAAGATCAGTAGTGTATTTATAAGTAGCACACAGTCAGCAAGCGCCTGTCTGTTTGGTAATTTCTAACGGGATGTCCAACTTACGACCATTTCAAATCATCACCCTCGCGGTCTTTGTAGCGTTGGCTATTGTGAGTATTTTGCTCTTAAGTGGTTTCTCACCATCAGGCTCAGAAGATGACGCTACCTACGGTGATCGGGTTGTCATATGGGGTGTGCTTGAGGCTCGTGTATTTAACGAGGCTATAGATGAGATTGGCAATAGTGACGAAGCGTTTGAAGTGGTGTCATATCGCCAGATTGATTCTCGATCGTTTGACGATATCTTAGTAAATGCAATTGCAGAAGGAAACTCACCAGATTTGGTATTGTTGCCTGGATCTAAGCTTGTGCACAATCGTAGTAAGTTGAGCGCTTTTTCAAGTGAGACTATTTCAGAGGGGGATTTTAGTAATACATACATAGACGGAGCAGAAATCTTCGCACGTCCTGATGGAGTGTATGCGCTTCCACTGGCAGTTGATCCGATTGTGATGTACTGGAACAAAGACATGTTTGCAAACAATGGCTTAGCGCAAGCCCCGAGTACCTGGGAGAGTGTGGTAAGCACTGTTGCGCCAGCTCTTATACAAACAGACAACAACAGAAATCTGCAACAGTCAGCACTCGCGTTTGGCGAAGTACGCAACGTGCAGAACGCAAAGGAGATCCTTCTGCTTCTTGCGCTGCAGTCCGGAAGTAAAATGGTCTATGAACAAAATGGCCAATATGTGATCGAGCTGAATAAATCTCGTTCAGGAAATGGACTACCGCCACTTGAAGCGTCAGCACAGTTTTTCACAAATTTTAGCAATGCAAACAACCAGCTATACAGTTGGAATCGATCACAGCCACTGGATAAAAACATGTTTGTCGCTGGAAACTTAGGATTATACTTTGGCTTTGGAAGTGAACTAGATTCAATTGTCAGCAAAAATCCAAATCTCAGTTTCGATATGGCTGCTGTACCACAAGGCGCGTCAGCAACTATAAGAAGAACATACGGTGAGTTTTACGGATTTGCAATACCTAAAGCATCACAAAACAAGCAAGGCGCATTACTTGTTGCAAAAAAGTTCACGAGTTCTGATGTGTCAGCGTACATAAGTGAACTATTCAAGATGGCTCCAGCATCGAGAAACGCAGTGGCAGCCGGAAGTAGCGATACATATCGGCAGATTATTTTAAATTCGGCATTGATTGCACGGGGATGGCTTGACCCAGGTAGCGCGCAGACTGACAAAGTCTTTCAAGACATGATAGAAAATGTCTCTTCAGGCAGAATGCAGCTCAACGCAGCAGTCAGAGATGCAGAACTTAAGTTGCAATTAATTTTTTAATATGAGATTTCTCTTATACATATTTCTAGTTTCTATATTTTCAATCGGGAGTTTTATTGGTAATGTTGCTTACGTTAATGCCAGTGATCATTGTACTGATGATGATGGTTTTAAATGCCCTCCCGAGAGTGATGTTGTGGTATATCCCGATCAAACAATAGAAGATAATCTGGATCCAGACGGTTCGATCCCCAGTGGCGACGGCAGTCCAGTGAGTATTCCCACCAGTGGCGACGGCAGTCCAGTGAGTATTCCCACCAGTGGCGACGGCAGTCCAGTGAGCATTCCCACCAGTGGCGACGGCAGTCCAGTGAGCATTCCAAATAATGATCGGTACGATCCACAGGAACATGTACCGAGTGTCCCAGTTTCGAACTCCAATTCAGCATCAAAAAGTGTCGGCGTTTACAACCCCATCGAAGGGAGATCTA
>JBLHGD010000052.1:0-6954 GCA_047616585.1 Candidatus Azotimanducaceae bacterium | reverse complement strand
TTTCTTTTGAAATTCGATAACCTTGCTTTGCCATATTCTTTGTATTAGTTAGGTAATAATACTTAGAATTGTTGTCTTAAGAAAGGGGTACCTTTCATATCGTCTGCGAGCTGCTTTATTTACCATTGAGGCGCATATTGCGAACAAGTATAACCAAATGCAACAGTGGAAAGAAAAAGAGCACGCGCGGGTTAAGGTGGGGTTAGAAGATCAGTGTAAATAATAATGACTACTATGCGATTTTTAATTCTTACAATAGCGCTACTTCCACTCATGACCTTCGCCCAAGAAGGCGGGACTCTTCAGATAGGGAGTGCCTCAATAAGCTACGACAGGCAATCTGTAGTAGACACTTCAGTTCTGTACTACAAAGGCACTGCTCTTGTAGCATCAACACATGATGCAAATAACGATGGAGTAATTGATGGTTGGCTTCAGTATCAGGATGATTTTCTAACTGTAGAAGCACACGACACCATAGGCGATGGGGAGCCGGACGCGTTTGTATATCTTGATCAGAACGAAGTAGTCACAACTATTGAAGGAAGTCCAAGCGCATGGGAGAAGCCTGACGTAGTTCAGTTTAATCCAGAAGGATCAGACAGCAGCGGAAGCGAAGCTTCCGCTGCTCCCGACGATCTCGTTGGATCACTCGACGCAATCAAAATCCCTGGAGGAGGTCTACCATTTGGCACTATTCTAGTCTGGCTTCTTATTCTTGGTGGCGGAGGGTATTGGTACTATTCAAAAAGAAAAAAAGAACTGTCGTAGTTTAGTCTGTAAAAACATAATAAGTTCAAATGCTGAATGTAAGATATACTAGAAATGTATGACATGGTACCTCTATGCGGTTCTCTCAGCACTCACTGCTGGTGTGTACACCTTCCTACAAAAAGTCGCGGTTGAGCGAGGGTATTCTTCGACATTGGTGAATACCTGGAGTACATTTATCGCATCAGTTGTGGCATTTAGTGTGGTAATTCTATTCTCTCAATATGAAACACAATGGGTATGGGCTATTGGTCTCGGAATAGCTTCTGGGGTACTACACCTTATTGGGTCGGTGGCGCGCATGGATGCGCTACGGTACATCGATACAGCTATATATTTTCCACTCAATAAAACAGTTGGCCCTCTGATTGTACTGGGAATCAGTATCATATTTTTTAATGAGACATTTACCGGTAATGAATGGATTGGTATAGCGTTTGGTATTACGGTGCCATTGATGTTGCTACATAAGAGTGAGAGCGCACGGCAAAACAATTTACGCAAAGGAGTTTTGATAATGATTGTGGGCGCTACATTTGCAGCGATCGCAAGTGCAATAAGTAAATATGGAGCTGGTTCACTTGAGAGCGTCTTTTTATTTTTGGCAGTTTCTTTAGGTTCCGGAGCTTTTTCGGGCTTACTGCTACATCGGTTTAGGAATAAGCAGGAGCACAATGTCGTACAGAAGTCAGACTTGTGGGGGAGTTTTGTGTATGGAGGGCTGTGTGGAATCACGCAGTTCTTGTCTTTCGTTACACTTATGCTTGCTTTTATGGAGGGTTCACTTGCGATCGTCTACACAATCAATTCATTTTATATTTTGATCCCAATTGTCCTGTCCATACTTATATACGGTGAGCATTGGAATGCCCGAAAACTTTTGGCAATCGGATTCTCCCTCCTTGCAGTTGGATTTCTTCGCTGACGGCTCCGTTTACGGGCATCACTTAGTTTTAGGACCTACACGTTTGAGTGAAATTCGAGGCGTCCCCGAGCGAAAGCATGAGGCGTACCTGTAGTACGATGAAAGATTGAGCGAGGGGGACAACAAAGAAATTTGCCAAACGTGTGGGTCCTAAGTTGTATTGACATTGTCATTACATACAATATACTATTTGTATATGAAAACAGCAGAATCTACAATTCAAATTCGTATTGATACAAAGACAAAAAATGAATCTCGAAAAATTCTTGAGGAACTTGGGCTTGATATGTCCAGTGCAGTTAAGATGTTTCTTAAGAACGTCATCAACACACAATCCATACCACTTGATCTTCGAACTGTAAATGGTTTCACCGTTGCTCAAGAACGTGAAATGATTCGGGACACTGAAGAGGCTAAAAAGAACGGAAAACGGTACGATAATTTGGATGAATTGTTTGCAGATCTAGAATTGTAAACATGCAGTACCGTGTTCTCCAAACTAAAAAGTTTTTGAAGGCACTTAGACGTGTGAAGCAAAATCGCAGCTTCAAACCGGATCGGTTGAAAGACATCGTCCGCTTACTCTCATACGGTGAAGAATTATCTCATCGCTATCATGATCATCAGCTGCATGGAGACATGTTTGGATACCGCGAGTGTCACCTTGCTCCCGACATTCTTTTAATCTATGAGATAGACGAAGATATTGTTACGCTCACTCTGTTGAATATTGGGAAGCATTCCAAACTGTTTAAGTAACTACTGCGGGCGAATCCGGCTTCAGCTATTTTTTAGAGTATTTTGAGCCACTTGCTCCCAATAAGCTCGTTGTTCTTCTATCGGACCAACCGAAACCCAGCCGCCTTGTTCTGACAGTTCTATCAATTCTTTTTCCTCTTTGTTTGTAATCTTTTTGTGGGTCATATTAGTGTCACTATTACTCCATATGCAGCGTCTCACCAAGGTGGGCGACTTTGTGCATAATCAGGGGGAAGTTTTTTGAGAGGTCCGGATTTTCTGCGACTAAGTTCTGCGCTTCTGTTCTCGCAGCTTCTACCAGTTTAAGATTTTTGATGGCTTCCATTCCAAGATCAGATAGGCCCGACTGTTTCGCACCGTACAGCTCGCCTGAGCCACGGAAGTTGAGGTCGTGCTCAGCTAACTCGAAACCATTTTTTGCGGTCTTAAGTGCCTTCAGTCGGTCACGGGTTTTTTCTGACTTGCTGCTGGTTACCGCAAAGCAGTATGGTTGGTCGTTCGAGCGGATTACACGGCCTCGAAGCTGGTGGAGTTGCGACAGCCCGAAGCGCTCGGCTCCTTCGATGATGATGTTAGTTGCGTTTGGTACATTCACACCTACTTCAACAACTGATGTTGCAACGAGAATATCAATTTCATGATTAGTAAACTGAAGCATCATCGCATCTTTCTCCGCTGGTTTCATTTTGCCGTGCAAGATACCAATTGAAAATTTTTGGAAGACGTCTTTTTTTAATCGAGCTGCTTCAGCCTTCACGCTCTTAACATTCAAAGCCGTCTGTTTGTCTGGGTCAGGTTCGTCTATGCGTGGACATATCACGTACGCCTGCCGTCCGGATTCAAGTTCACTTCGTACATGGTCGTACATTTTCTTTTCTTGGCCGGGCCCTACAATTTCAGTAATGACCGGCTTACGACCCTTTGGCATCTCATCCAGAAGCGTTATGTCCAGGTCTCCGTAGATGGTTAAAGCTAGAGTGCGAGGAATTGGGGTGGCGGTCATTGAAAGCAAGTGTGGCATCCGGGCATCTTTTTTCGCCAGCGCCTTACGCTGGTTGGTCCCGAAGCGGTGTTGTTCATCAATAATGACGTATGCGAGATGCTTAAACTCAACTGACTTATATATAAGTGCGTGTGTGCCGATGAGAATCGGGATCTCACCACTTTTAACCCATTTCAATAGCTGTGCTCGACTGATCTTCGTTGGCTTTGTTGGGTCAACTTTGCTCGGGAACTTCATACATCCGCTACCTGTTATAAGACCAATAGCAACGGGGAGATGATGGAAGTATTCAATGAATGATTCGAAGTGTTGTTTTGCTAATATCTCTGTTGGAGCCATATACGCTACCTGCAAATTCCCAAACTCCAAACTGGCCGACATCGGATGTCGGCCAGTTTGGAGTTTGCCTGGTGTGGGGGATGTGCTATTTATTGATTGATCCGCAGGAGCTTTCAATCCTTCTGGGGGTCTGCTTGTAGCAACCGCATAGGCGGTAGTGGCTGCTACTGCTGTCTTCCCGCTTCCAACGTCCCCCTCAAGCAAGCGGGACATCGCGTAGTTGCCATTAAAGTTTTTGAGAATCTCATTGATTGATTTATCTTGGGACTTGGTGAGATCAAAAGGGAAGCGTTCTGTGAATGCTTCAACATGCGCTTTTTCTGTTTTGAAGCTGTACGTACTTGCGGCATTGGCTTCAGCACGAGATTGGGCATTTTGGACTTGAATATAAAACACTTCCTCAAACGCAAAGCGCTTTCGAGCACTCTCCGCATGTTCAGCTTTTTTAGGTGAGTGGATCCATACTAGTGCTGTATGCAACTCTGGCAGGTTGTATTTTTTAAGAATTTCTTTTGGGATAGGGTCGTGGAGATTATCAAGAACGTTTTTCTCGAAGCATTTCAGCGCAGTATGATAGAACCACTTACTGGTAACTCCTTTTGACTCTCGGTAGACCGGGTAGATTGTCTCATCAATCTCTGCGTCAGTTCCTTTGAAAATGGAGTCGTGTCGATCAACCGGAAGTGAATCGAGCTTTTCGATCTCGGGATTGGCGATGTAGAGTTTGCCTTCGGTCCCCGTGACTTTCCCTACGAGTTTTACATACATACCGTCAGTGAGCATCTTCGCGAGGTACGGTTGGTTAAACCACATCACTTTAATCCGCGCAGAACCATCTTCAATCCATCCCTCAGCAATCGGCCGTTTACTCTTCCACGCACGTCGCGCCTTTAATCCGCCAATTTGACCATACACAATCGCTTCTTGATCCTTGTGGAGACCCTCAACTGACTGGACGTCACTAATGTCTTCATATCGAGCAGGCAGGTGATATAAAAGCTCTTCCACAGTCTCAATCCGCAAGCGTTTCAAAGCCTTTTGATGAGGGACATCAATTCTGAAGTGATCTGAGAGTTTGTCAGTAGGTTTCATAGGCGTATAATATCTATCACTTTTAGATACTAATAATACTACACACATCATGCCTCAAAAGAAACAGTCAGCAAAAAAAGATTATGGAAAAATGGCGCTCGCGCTTCATAAGAAACTCGGTGGGAAACTTGAAGTGGTGAGTAAAGGAAAGCTCAAGACCGTGGATGACTGGAGCATGATGTACACGCCAGGGGTTGCGACGGTCTCAAGCCATGTAGCAAAGCATCCAAAAGACGCACGATTGTATACCACTAAGGGCAATATGGTTGCGGTGATTTCTGATGGGTCCGCAGTATTGGGACTGGGGAACATCGGTCCACTTGGAGCGCTTCCAGTTATGGAAGGTAAGTGCGCGATCTTTAAAGAGATGGCGAATGTGGATGCGTTTCCGCTCGTGTTAGATACGCAAGACACTGAAGAGATTATCAAGATTGTGAAGGCAGTGTCGCCTGGGTTTGGCGGAATTAATCTCGAGGACATTGCTGCTCCTCGTTGTTTTGAGATTGAAGATCGTCTTAAGAAGGCACTTGATATCCCCGTCATGCATGACGATCAGCATGGTACCGCGATTGTGGTTTTGGCTGGACTTATTAACGCTGCGAAGGTCGTGAAGAAAAAATTTGAAAAATTACGTGTGGTAATTGTGGGCGCAGGAGCAGCAGGTCGCGCTGTTGCATTACTGCTCTCGCAAGCTGGTATACAGCAGATTGTAATTACGGACAGTAAAGGAATTATTTATGAAGGCCGCTCTGACTTGCAGGGTTATAAAAAAGAGTTAGCAAAGCAAACCAATAGCCAAAATATGCAAGGAGAAGTTCTCGATGCCGTTGATGGTGCGGATGTAATCATCGGTGTATCGGGCCCTGGAACTATTTCAAAATTACATATAGAGAAAATGGCCCCCCAAGCAATTGTGTTTGCGCTGGCAAATCCCATCCCCGAGATTAAGCCTGAAGACGCGAAGCTTGCTGGAGCCGCGGTGATCGCAACCGGACGAAGCGACTACCCGAACCAGGTAAACAACTCGCTGGCGTTCCCTGGTATCTTCCGTGGCGCACTCGATAACAATGTAAATGCAATCACCGACGACATGAAACTCGCCGCAGCAAAGAAAATAGCCGCTCTGGTCAAAAAACCAACAGCAAACGAAATCATCCCAAGTGTGATGATACCGGGTTTGGTTAAGAAGGTAGCAAGTGTGATTAAATAACGTAAACCTACGTGTCCGGCAATTTTCTTCGTTATCCCTCTCGCTCACCCTTCTTACAGAAGCTGTTCAGGTTGTCACCATTTTCTCCGAAAATGCTGGGCAACCTCTTGCAAAAGCGTCCCACGCTTTCTCACTTCGTATGTTGAATACGCCTCATGTTTTCGCTCGGTGATGTCTCGAACTTCACTCAAACACGTAGGCTCTAAGTGGGCTATGTAAGCATTGAATATTCAGAATATTGAAAAGACTGTTGAATTAACGTACTATATGCCACATTGGAGAGTTGGCTGAGTGGTCGAAAGCGCATCACTGCTAACGATGTAAGGTGTTAAAACCTTCAAGGGTTCGAATCCCTTACTCTCCGCACAAAATATAAAGTATCGGATGTCCTTTGGACCTCCGATACTTTGTTATTTTTGCCCTGTGGCAGTTTTAGCCTAGTTGCGGGTCAAGAGCTCGATTTACATGCTATACAGCTCAATTGGGCTATTTTTGATACAATGGCTATATGAAAAAACTGAGGGTTACGATTAAAGAGAAAGAAAAGAAAATCAATAGTTTCAACTTATACAATTTTAGAGATGAGATTGTAAACTTTATGTATAAAAAGACCGTTGCTGAATCTTCTAGAAACAGCATGGTTTTTTATTTATTACTTTTCTTTCTTTCGGTAAAAGGAAAAGAAAAGCTTTTACTTGAAGAACTACTTGAAGCAAGTATTGGTAAGGTGGAAGGTACCCCAAAATTAAGACACCTTTTCTAAGTCTTTGCATCATACATCAGCTTGGTATTTCTGTGCAAACACCCTCGGTGGTTGCTTGAGTGCAGAATGTATCCTCCTCTGGTTATAGTAGT
>JBLHGD010000051.1:0-7015 GCA_047616585.1 Candidatus Azotimanducaceae bacterium | reverse complement strand
TCATTGAGTCCCCTTTCACCTCAAGAATAAATGTCTTTTCTTTTTTTGGTATGAGATATTCTTCAATGCTTAGCGTATCGAGCGTCTGTGAGTCAGCCAGGCTTGGGATGCCAGCCTCTACAAGTCCTAGAAGTGGGATCTCTCCTGCTCCAACTGCAGGGATGAGTTTCCCTTGCGCATCTTTCTTTAAAACCCCGGCATCTATGAGCTTATGTACAAGTTTTGAAACTGCATTCTTGGATTTAAAACCAACTAAAGTCATAATCTCCGAATAGCTCGGCATGCGCTTATGTCGGTTGTAGAAACTGAAGATTTTTTCCTTATAATCCATACAATAATATAATACCAGTATAGACTATGCCCGAGTAAAAAGACCGAAAAGAAGCGTGCTTAAAATTGACCTATTACGTCGTTCTCTTCGAAGTTGACTAAGGAGCTTCTTGTGACGAAGTGCCTCCCTCTTATAGTTGGAGTGAAGCATGATCTTGTGATCAATAACCCCGTTTAGCTTTTGGATCTCTGTGTTTAGTGCCTTAAGATATTGTTTTTCGCTCATATATATTTCCCTACTTGATAATATATATAGTATAGGTGAACGATCGTTCACCGTCAAGTACATCCTCTGTGGATAAGTTGGAACGGCTAATCTACACGTATAAATCTATCTATTTGTACCCCATCAACCTCCACTGTTTCTTCGAACATATCTTTTGGGCGAATCCAAACAGGCTTTGAGCCGAAGTCGGGTGTGTCGTATTGTGCTTGGTACACAACCAAGTCTTCCAGGGTTTCAGTATTCCTAGCAATATTCAGTACTACGTACTCCTTCCCTTTGTAGTGCCTGTATCGTTTCCCTATTTGAGCTTTCATAACCACCAAATATCACTTACAAAACTATCGTAAAACGTCAGGATCGACATAACAACAAGACCGACACAAAGTCCAATAACTACACTATATTGTATCGCTTGATAGATACCACCAAGCATCCCGAGCAAAACTTCAATCGCTATATGAGCTAATGCCGGTTTTTTGTACCATAGAATTAAAAACAAAGTCACCACAGTTAGGCTAGCCCACCAATAATCAAGAACGGTTACGAATAAAGCGTAGAATATTGCATCAGGACCTACAACGCTACTGCGAATCATGTTGAGCGTTGGAAACATGGAGTTGGTCCCTCCATACAAGTACGCACTCACAGACACCACAATATATAGCAACAAACAGAGAACGAACACTTTTGAAAGCCTAGAGAATTTCTTTGTGCCAATTTTAATTTTTGCCATATTACTTTTGTGAAATTCGATACACCATGTTTAAAGCCAATGATGCAATCGCTGCGATGATAAATGTCCACTCAATTGACACATAGAATGTGGCAATGACAATGATGACCAGCGAAAGTGTCCGCCCAAGATGTCCGGCCATCTCACGCAAAACTGTAAACTCATCAATATACTTTCCTTGATCTGCGGACATGTCATAAATCAAAGCTGTGAATGGTGTCTGGGTGAAGATTTTTGCAATGTTGTGATACAACCCCACAAAAAAGATCTGCAGTGTTGAAAGTACGAAAATTTTAATGATCCATCCAATTGCGTACATAGTACTGCCCACGCGCAAGGTGCGCTCTTTACTTCCCTTTTTTGCGTCAAGATATTTCCCAACCATCAATTGCAAAACGATCGTTACTCCAACAATGACAGTCGAGATCGCTCCGATATCAAAGACATTGCCGTCTAGGATCTCAAATAGAAAAATCGGCCACGCGATGAGTGTTACGACAACTTCTGCACCATTAGCGAACTCACCAACAACAAGTGGCCGTGCTTCTTTAGAAAAAAGTTTTTGCCAGGTTTCTTTAAGACTCCATTCAAAATATGCTGCAGTTTCTGGTACAAACGCGTACGAGATAGTGGCCGCAATCAGCAGCACTGTGGTCACGGCAAATAGTCCTGCATACCCTGCATGCAAAATAATGAATCCAGCTAAGATCGGTCCAATCACACCCATAAAGGCAATGGTTGCAAACGTAAGACTCACATCTCTCCCCCGTTCCCCAGCTTTGGTAAACATCGCAAAATCAACATGATATGGAACCCAGTGAAAAAGACGGAGGCCTACAAAGAGAACGAACGTAAACGGCAAAAGTGTCCATACATTATCTACGTTCATAAAGTAGAGTGACGAAATAACTCCAACATTGAATACACCACCCAGCACCAACGCATGACTAAAGCCAATGCGATTTGTGATCTGCATACTAGGTACTAGCAACAGAACATACGCCAGCGACAATAGTGCATAAAAACCTCCCACAACAAGGAATGAACCCCCAGAAGTGGTGTACAGAAATATGGGAACAAATAATCCGGTAAGAGCAGCAGCAGCTCCGTTAACTAGGCGCTTAGAGATAAAAAGCTGCATAAAACCACTCTGATGCTTGCCGGTCCTCATCAGGTGTCTTTGTAGTACTACGGTGATTCGTTCCATGTGGTATTTTTAAATTAAGCTGTGGCCAACTTTACAATTTTCTCAAAATGTTTCTTTTTCACAGGCTGTACAGAGAGCCTACTTCCTTTTTGGGTGACAACCATATCATCAAAAAAGTGATCAGCCTTGAGTTCATGTAGTGTTACTGTTCTGGGGAGTTTTTTCACAAATTTCACATCCACACAAAGCCATGTTGGATTCTCCTTCTTTGATTTTGGGTCAGGATGGTCACTCTTTGGGTCAAATTGCGTCGGGTCAGGATAGGCCTCCGTCACAACCTTCATAACACCAACACACCCAATTTCTGCTGCATTGGAGTGATAAAAAAGTGCCATGTCACCAATCTTCATATCGTCTCGCATCATATTTCGAACCTGATAGTTCCGCGTTCCGTCCCACATTTCTGTCCCGTCCCGCTTCAGGTCATCAATCGAGTAGCATGAAGGCTCACTTTTCATTAGCCAATAATTCTCTTTTTGTGTACGCATTAGTACAGTATAATGTATGTACGAGGTTAAATCCCCCGTTATTCGAATAATTAATACATGCGTATGAATATAATAGGTTCTTGTGAACGCTATTTCACACCAGTCGGACGGATTATTGTCGGTGCATTCTTTCTGCTTGCTGGTATAGATAAAATAATGACTTTTTCAGGCAAAGTTGCTTGGGTAGATTCGCTTGGATATCCTGTGGCGTCATTACTGATCATTGGCGCTATTGTTGTCGAAGTAGGTGCTGGTGCTGCCTTAATACTTGGGTACAAAAGAATGCATGCTGCTTTAGCACTTGCACTCTTTACACTTGTGGCGGCTATCATGTTCCACGGACCCGGTCTTTGGGCAGACAATCCCACAGAACAACTCATGTTTATGAAGAATCTTGCACTTATGGGAGGCTTATTGTTTATGGCCGCACATGTTGGTCAATCATGCTGTAGTCCAGACCATGATCACAGTAAAGACAACGATCCTGTAGCCACGCTATAGATTTACTCTTATTCTAAGCTCGTTACAATACAAAAAGCCGCGACATAGTCGCGGCTTTTTGTATAACGATGCAATTTCTCACTCGTTATTGGTTGTTGTATGCCAATGTTCGGCTCCAACATGGTGCCGATGCACTCCATGGCTGTGTACCTTGTGTCTCATAGAGATGTCGGGCATATGCCATATTGTCGTATATATCATCTACATTGAGTCCGAGACGTATAGCAGTCTCTTCATGATATCTTTTGTTAATCTGCATCACGCCAGTGTCAGCCGGATCGACTCGTCCTTGGAGGACTGAACCGTCTTCAAGAGTATGACGAAATGTAGATTCACATCGTGCTACCTGAATCATGATCGGGATATCACGGAAGTAAGTTCGGACGATGCGTTCTGCACCATCGGAGCCTGCAAGATGGAGTTCCGTTTGTGTATCCACTTCTGTTTCAATATGTCCGTACGCAGTATCATTCATTGTAATGGATGATCCTACACCTGTGACAGCAATGAATGCTGCAATTACAGTGGATATAATAAGCCAAATGTCTTATTTAACAAACGCTAGCCGAAGCTAACGACCGAGATATCATAGCATGAATACCGGATTTGTATCATTATAACATATTCATGCTGTTTGTCAATGATTTAGACCACTACTCCTCATTATTGCAACACAAAAAATGGCTCATTTGAGCCATTTTTTTCTTCTATTGTCTTACTTTAAGTCTATTTGTTTAGTTTTTCTTCAGTACTGACTTGTACAAAATCCTTCACGCTCTCTACTGCTCGCAAAATCTCTACAGGAAGCGCAAATACAACTGTATTTGACTGATCTGATGAGAGATCATTGAGGGTCTGGAGGGTTCGCAAATGGAGTGCCCCCGGTGAAGCACTGAGCATGGCTGCAGCTTTAGCCATATTATCTGCAGCCGCAACCTCACCTTCTGCCTTAATGATAACAGCACGCCGCTCACGCTCTGCTTCTGCTTGCTTAGCAATGGTACGCTCCATGTCTTCGGGTAAAAAGAAGTCTTTCAACTCAACGTTCTCTACTGAAATCCCCCATTGATCTGTCTCTTGGTCGATAATGTCTCGAATGCGTTTTGAGAGTTTATCGCGCTCAGCAAGCACTTCATCAAGTTCAGCGCTTCCAACAATGTTACGCATTGTTGTCTGCGCTAGTTGTGAAACAGCGAAAAAGAAGTTCTCAACTTCCAAAACTGCCTTTGCTGGGTCAGATACCTTGTAATAAATCACCGCATTAATACTTGCAGATACATTGTCCTTAGTGATCACCTTTTGATCCGGCACATCAACAGCCTTCACACGAAGATCAACCTTCTCCATTTTTTGGAAGATGGGGATGATAATACTCCAACCAGGTTCTCGAACACCGGTAAATTTTCCCATTGTTAACACAACTCCACGCTCATACTGCTTCACCTCTCGCAAGAACGAGACAATGATGATAACAGCACCTAAAAGAATCCATCCTATTCCCATAATGTATGTAAGTTAAACGACTAGTAAAGTCAGTATACCCCGACCCTAGTATTGAGTCTATTGTTGCGCGCAACAATGTGTAAACTTAAAACAGAACTTGACAAGAGCTCTTGAGTTATCCATAAACCCAAATGCATCAGTAAAAACTGACTCAATATTAGGGTGGGGTATATCTTAAAATCTACCGCTCCGCATTCAAAAGTGCCATCGCCCCGTATAGACCACCAAAATCACCGAGCTTCGCATCAAGGATATCCGGGCATTCATAATCCCCTCCAAGTACTTGATTGGTATGCTTTACAATATCATCAAGAAAAATCCGAGGATCGCCAACAATCATAGACCCTCCGAGCACAATAGCGTGTGGTGACCAGTACAAAATAGTATTACGTAAACCAAAGGCAAGATACTCAGCTAGCTGATCCCAAACTGCATCATCTTGTGGGATGTCATATGGTTTTTGACCAGACCGTTTCTCGAGTGCAGAACCCGAAACTAAGTTTTCAAGTGTTGGATATACATCTTCTCCCAGAATCGATCTATCAATATCGAGAATCTGATGTCCTGGTTCAAAACCAGTTGCATATGAGTCGATCTCGCCATGATCAATACGTACACCCCCAACTCCAGTACTTACCGTGTGATATGCAACAATATCATACCCAACTCCTGCACCGTGCATTGCTTCACCGAGGCCAACTAACGCCGAATCATTCTCTAAAAAAACCTCCGTACTCAGTTTCTTTTTAAGCGTTTTTGCAAGAGGTTTCTCGACCCACTGTGAAAGCTTATCGCCTGGATCGTGTGCCACTTCTGTTTTCTCATCATTTAACACTCCGCGCATGCCCCCTGCCATCCCTCGGACATCTTTGTCTGTGAGCTTCTGAACTGCTTCTATGATCAGCCTCACCCCTTCATCGAAATCTTTTGGTGTTTTAAATTTAATAGGTTCCGCAAAAGTCTTCAGATCTTCAGATACTGAAACTCGAGTATTCGTTCCTCCAATATCAAATAATGCGTAACTCATTGTGTAATAAGCTTATCACGAAATACAGACCACACTTTCAAAAAGCCTGGGGGATAATTATCAGGATTATTTTTTGCAACAGTTTCAAAATCTTTAATTGCAATCCATTTAATTTCTGCCACCTCATTGGTGTCAAAATTGAATTCTGTATCAGAACTCACTACAGCCCTGAAAACACCATTGAATACATAATCAGTTTCAAAAGACAGTGCAATCTCCGTAATTGGTGACTCAATGCCGAGTTCCTCCTTCATTTCTCGAGCTGCAGCATCTTCATAAGACTCACCGGGGTCAACGTGTCCTCCAACAGCCTGATCCCACAAACCTGGATACCCCGACATTGATTCAGAACGTCTTTGCAAAGCATCATTCCATTCTCATTAAAAATAAAGACACGTGATATTCTTCGAAAATACCCATGTTTCCTAGCTTCCTGCTTTGTGGTTACTCCGATAACCTCATCTTTTTCATTTACACGAACAACTGTGCTCATACTATTATGCGCCTAAAATATCTCTTGTGATATCTTTATACAACTCGACGTTTGGTTGATCAAACGCGTTTACACGCATGAGGTTTGCAAGGTACATAGTTTCAAGCATACGAGACCCCATAAAACATCCGAGTTCATATGCACGATTATCATCAAGTACCGTTGTGCGGTACGGGAGCTTTCTTTCTTTGTACGCACCAAACACACCTCGTGTGATAGCGTCATGAATTTTGTTCATTGATTTCTTCTGAAGTTTAGCTGCGATAGTAGAGTCTTTACCAACTGCAAAATCAACTTCTGAATCAGAAAACGAAACAAAGTCTGTATACACACCTTTGAAACCACTAAAATATAACTGCCCTGTTGAATGGAGCTCTACTTGCGTTGAAATTGTTGGAATAAATCCAAGCGTAACTTCATTGCCATCAATATCATGTTCTTTCCCCAAACTCTCTGCAGTAAGCTGCCTATACCAATATCCCAGACGTTCTAGTCTGGTATTACCTG
>JBLHGD010000050.1:0-7037 GCA_047616585.1 Candidatus Azotimanducaceae bacterium | reverse complement strand
TCAAAACGTGTCTTTCGAACCGTCTTGAATGCAACAGTGCCGTCAGTCATTGCAAAGAGCGTATGGTCCTTGCCGACTTTCACGTTTTTCCCAGCTTCGATTTTTGTGCCTCGTTGGCGAACAATGATTTGTCCAATCTTTACAGATTGTCCATCTGCGCGCTTCACACCGAGATACTTTGGTTGTGAATCGCGCAGGTTTTTGGCTGTTCCGCCGGCTTTTTTAGTTGACATACGTTACAATAATTGAAATTAAATGTGGCCGGAGTATACAAGATATGTTCAACAAAATCAAGAGTTTATTGAAGGATGACAGTGTATTTTACGGTGGCTTGATCATTCTGGTCGGAATTGCTTCATTTGGACTGGGTAAGTATTCTGTACATGAAACTACTCCAAAAGAGCAAAGAGCGGCTGTAGTAATGACAAAATCAGCAGAAAACCAAATTGAAAGTAGTTCTGCCACAACCAAAACGTACGTCGCATCAAAAAATGGCTCGAAATATCACCTTCCGTGGTGCGCAGGAGCGCAGCAGATGAATGAAGAAAACAAGATCTGGTTTCAAACTAAAGAAGAGGCCGAGAAGGCAGGGTATGCACCCGCAGCAAACTGCAAAGGTTTGTGAGGCTTGTAGTGAGCGATCTTCTGCGTCGCTACGATTTTTATCTCTGTCACCGTAGTCTTCTACGGCTTCTTCGATAAAAAGCTATGCTCCTTGAATCTCATCTCACTACAAGCCTCACAAATAGTAATGAATATGTTGATTTTATTTCATCTTTTCAAAACCATTTTTTTGATATCATCAATGATATCAAAAAGTACATTGAGGGGTTTAACCCCTCAATTTGATTAGTTGGGTGGGGAGTTGTGATACCATTTCTGTATGAGAGATTTTTTAGACACGGCGTGGGAGGCAGCGCACTTGTGGTATCACAAAGACGCCAATCATATGGCGGCAACCGTTTCGTACTACTCTTTGTTTGCAATTGTGCCACTGTTGGTTCTTACAGTTGCCTTCATTGGCCTTTTGTATGGAAAGGATTTTGCGGCGAGTGCTTTGTATGGATGGGGAACTGTATTAGGAAACGACCTCGTTACTTTGCTTCGTGACGCGATGGTAAACCTTGAGGGACTTTCAGCTGGCTACGGTTTTTCAATTCTCGCTACACTGATTTTCTCTGTTATGACCATTGTCTTTTTTAACACGTTTACATCTGGGATCCATCGACTATGGAGCCTGTCCCCGCACGGAGTAGAGGGTTGGATGCATAAAACTCGGAATTCCCTATTATTTTTTATTGTGCTTGAAGTGTATCTACTGTCTTTAGTTGGTCTTGAGGCGATTGTGGGACTGCTTATTGAAAATACTGGCATGTCAGTGTTTTATGTAGTTGAAACATTATTTTTTATTGTTGTCACAACGGTACTGTTTAGTTTGGCATATAGAATATTGCCCTGGGAGACTCCCGCCACCAAATCACGCTTGTACGGTGCATTTGTTGCGAGTGTCTTGTTTGCTGTAGCGAAATCAGTAGTTACTTGGTACGTACACACAACTCCAATTCCGGGTCTTTTTGGCGCAGCAGGCCTTATGCTTGTATTTCTTATCTGGATCTACATTACTGCGTGTATTTTGTATTATGGGGCTGCATTCGCGCACGTCCACGGCAAGCGTCACCAAATCACCACATAATTTCTTTCAAATTATTTGCTTTCAAGTAATCGTTTGTCTGACTGAAGTGTTTGCATCCAAGAAATCCTGTGTGTGCTGAGAACGGGGAAGGGTGTGGAGCTTGTAAGACGAGGTGTTTCTTGGCGTCGATATTTTTACCTTTTTCTTGCGCATGCTTACCCCACAGAAGAAACACAACGTGTTCCTTCTCATCAGAGATTTTTTGAACGACTGCATCGGTAAAACACTCCCACCCGAGTCCTTGGTGTGATCCAGGATTGCCTTGTTCTACTGTAAGTGTGGAATTCAAGAGCAGTACTCCTTGATCTGCCCAACGCTCAAGATTCCCAGATTCGGGGATAGGTGTGCCAATATCAGATTGTATTTCTTTATAAATATTTTGAAGGGATGGAGGAGAGCGCACACCTTCAGGCACAGAAAAAGAAAGCCCGTGTGCTTGTCCATCACCATGGTACGGATCCTGTCCAAGAATCACGACTTTTACATCGTTGAAATGACAATGCTCAAATGCGTTCAATGCAAGCTTATGAGGAGGAAATACAGTACGGGCCAAATACGCTTCACGTATTTGGCCCGTTAGTGTAACAAAATACTCCTCCTGAAATTCATCAGCAAGCACTTTCTTCCAAGATTCCTCGATCTGCACTTCCATTATCTCTGCATTGTAGCAAATCAACCCTGACAAAGCATAACCGAAGTTATCTTTTAGGTATCCGGATTTATGGAAAAATGGTGACTATACAGTGCCGATTGATGAGTGGGTATTTATAAAAGCCCACTTTGTTCTGGATGAGAAAGATGGACAAGTAGAGCTTTGGATTAATGATGAATTGGTTGTTGAAGGTAGAGGAAAAACACTACCACTTAATGATACTGTGTTAAATTCATTTGAACTTGGTATATCTGCAACGCAGGAAGAGACCGTATTGTATGTTGACGATGTACGGGTTTCGGAGAACCCATTGTAGTGCGCAGATTGTGCCAAACATTGCCTATGATAAACTGTAATAATCATGGCTCAGAAGAAGATTGAAAAACTTGTGATTTATCAGACTAAGTCCGGCGCTTTAGAGTTGCGTGGAGATTTGGACAAAGAAACACTTTGGGCTACACAGGCACAAATTGTTTCGCTTTTTGACGTTGATCAGTCAGTAGTATCACGTCATATTAGAAATGTATTTAAAGATAATGAAGTTGACAAGAAAAGCAATATGCAAAAAGTGCATATTGCAAATTCAGATAAGCCTGTAGCTTTTTATTCTCTTGATGTAGTTTTAAGTGTGGGGTACAGAACAAATTCTAAAGTTGCTATTGAATTTAGAAAATGGGCAACAAAGACACTTCGAGAACATATTACAAAGGGTTACACCATAAACCGTAAACGCATCTCCCGAAACTATGATGCTTTCATGAAGGCAGTCGCTGACGTACAAACACTTCTTCCAACACATGTGACACTTGATCCAGAAGCTGTACTTGAGCTCATCAAGGAGTTTGCGTCCACGTGGGTATCTCTTGATGCGTACGATAAAGACTCCTTAGTACTTACAGGGGTTACAAAAAAGCGAGTAACACTCGTGAGTGCTGATTTGTATACTGCAATAGCAGACCTTAAGCAAGAATTGATGCGGAAAGGAGAGGCAACTGAGATGTTTGCTCAAGAACGAAAGGAGGGAAATATTGAAGGTGTCGTGGGGAACGTAATGCAGTCTTTTGGAGGCAAACCCGTCTATCCAACAGTAGAAGAAAAGGCAGCTCATTTATTGTATTTTATAGTAAAAAACCACCTGTTTACAGATGGCAACAAACGCTCAGGAGCGTTCGCTTTTATCTGGTTCCTTCGTAAGTCAGGCGTAAGAGGGAGTCAAAACATTAATCCAGTTGCACTTACGGCGTTAACGCTTCTTATTGCAGAGAGTGATCCAAAGAAAAAAGAACAGATGGTTGCCCTCATCACGCAAATGCTCAGATAGTCTGAAATACTCTGTGGTATCATTCAGGCAATGAACCCCGAAGAAAATACAGTGGCAACTTCAGAAACTCAAACTCCTGAAGTAACACAACTTAAAAGATTCCATAGACTTTACTGTGTAACACCATTCTCAAAATATTTTGCAATAGTTTTGTTTGTTATTTTGCCGTTTTTGGGTGGATACATTGGGTATACGCAAGCTCCGGAGAAGGTGGTGGAGGTGGAGAGGGTTGTTGAGATTGAACAAGTCGAAGACAAAGAATTCAACAATGTGGTAAATGGAAATACCCAAACTGTAGACAGTGCTGCAATTATTTCCGATGATAAAACAATCGATAAAGAAGGGCGATATGCTCCAGACGGTAAGCATGTGACTAGTGCTGAACTTTACGAATTAACATCGTTGCCGTTCATTACGGCCTTCAGCGAAGAATATGTTTTGCATGGATTGGGTGCTGAGGGATCAAAGTCAGTGTATAAGTACAATCAGACAATACACAGTTATGAAGAAATACCAATTGATTTTTTAAATATTTTTAACCCTGACTATGGTCCCCGACTGTGGTTGTTGCTAAGGGGTTGGTCAAGTGACTTACGTTACTTACTTTTTGAGCGGAGTGGTGATATTTATTATGTTGACACGGAAGAGCCATATCTTGGATTTGTAAAGATAGATGGGTATGCTGGGGCACCTGTTGTTAGCCCTGATAGATCAAAAATATTGTTAGTTAAGAATTTCGACAGCAAAAATGGATATCTGTCAGCGTCTGATGTGCAGGACGACCTGTATATTTTTGATCTCAATGAACTGGCAACTACCAAAATATATTCTCATGATGGAGCCGTAAAGACTTTTTTGGCAATTTCTGGTTATGACGGCTCTTATTATGTAGATGGAGAATGGTTAACAAACAGTCAAATTAAGTTGAGTATTTTACCAAAAGATTTATTTAAAGAGCGCGGCGCACCCCAATATCATGATCTTGATGATAGGAAGAATTATGATTCAATTAGTGAATATACGATTGTAAAAATTGAATAATTTTACAATCTCAGCCGTAAAATTAGGTTAGCACAAACGTGCTAAAATACTGAAATGCTAGTAGTAGATATAGAGGCCTCGGGAACAGAGTATGGGATTCACTCTATAGTTTCTATTGGGGCGTTTGATTTTGAGAAGCCGGAGAATCGGTTTTATGAGGAGTGTCGGATTTGGGATGGGGCACATATCATGGATGGGGCGCTTGAGGTGAATGGATTTACTGAAGCAGAGATTACAGATCCGAATAAACAAACTGAAGCTGAGGCTGTCACTAAATTTCTTGAGTGGAGTCAGAGTATGGGGGACCGGACACTTCTTGGCCAGAATATTTCTTTCGATCGGGATTTCTTACGGGCAGCTTCAGCTCGAGCTCACCTCTCGTGGGATTTGGCGTATCGGACTGTCGACACACACTCACTGTGTTGGATGCATATTGTAAAGCGAGGACTGCCTTTACCGATTGATGCGCAGCATCGTCGTTCAAGTTTAAATTTGGATGCAGTTTTGACATACTGCGGTATTGCAGAGGAGCCGAAGCCACACAACGCTCTTACTGGCGCATTAAGTCACGGTGAAGTAGCGTCCCGACTTCTGTATGATAAAAAACTTCTTCCTGAGTTTGGGCAGTTTGAAATTCCGTGGTTATAAAACTCTAAAGTCTAAAGTTTAAAGCTGAAAGTCAAAAGTAGAAAGATATACTGAGTGACGCCGTGTGCATAGGTTGTTCCTCCAACTCCGGCTTTTTTAACTCAGGATCTTTCTTGTTATTTATATATCATCAATGATATCAAACCCTGTATTGAAACGATTGGTTATATATCATCAATGATATATAAAATGCAAAGCAGTAATCTTAAAGGGGGGGGGTAGCATTGTTGTAGAATGAAAATCTACGATTTTCATTCTACGTACTACAGATTACCAACTACAGACTAATCAAAACTAACCCCCAGCTATAAACCGCTGGTTATAAGTCTGGCGTGTTAAAATATAAACATGGTAATGAAAATGTTAGGAGGTAAAAAAGGAAAGACTAAGAAGAAAGAGGAAGTGCAGCATTGCAGAATTCTTACAGACCTCCTGGACCCCAGTAGCGATGGTGTTGAATCATGGCGCGTGTTTCGAATCATGTCAGAGTTTGTTGTTGGGTTCGAATTGCTACGCAGGCATGGACTGGCTGCAACTTTTTTTGGGAGTGCCAGATGTGGTGCAGGAGATGAGGTCTATGCCGATGCTGAGGCACTTGCCGCATCACTTGCGAAGAAAGGATTTGCAATTATTACAGGAGGGGGTCCAGGAGTAATGGAGGCTGCAAATGTTGGAGCTTTCAAGGTGGGAGGTAAATCAATAGGTTTAAATATTAAACTTCCGATGGAGCAGCGTTTGAATCCGTACGTGACTGAGACTGAGACATTCGATTTCTTCTTTTCTCGTAAGGTAATGCTCGCGTTTGCTTCAGAAGTATACGTGTATTTTCCAGGAGGATTTGGAACAATGGATGAGCTCTTTGAACTCGTCACACTCATCCAAACTAAAAAGATCGAGCCAGTTCCAATTGTGCTGTACGGAAAAGAATTCTGGACACCGCTTGTGGACTGGATGAAGTCTGATCTTTTGAAGAAACATAAGACGATTGGTAAAGATGATCTAGATATATTCCACATTGTAGACAGTGTTGATGAAGCAACAAAATACATCCTCAAAAACGTAGACTGTAAGAATATCCGACAGGTATAATATTATGGATGTTACATACAGCGAAAAAAGGTCAATACAAGAGCTTGTTGCGTCTCTGGAGGTTTATCGTGCGCATACACAATCCGTGTTTACTGCCAATGATTTTTCGCAACCCGAATCCTCACTTGTAACTGCAACAGATACGTTCATGAAGGACGGCGTGAATCGTGTGGTGTCTGAAATTGGTGCGGTGCGACACGTTGTTCTCATTGGGATTGGTGGTTCTAGTTTGGGTACTGAGGCTATTCATGCAGCTCTAGGCTCTGATGTGCGCCTACACGTACTGGATGCTGTAGCTCCATATCGCATTACAGAAGTGGTTGAGTCACTAAAGGATGTGCCAAAGAGTGATATCGCAATATGTGCAATTAGTAAGTCAGGAGGCACAACAGAAACGCTCACAAACACAACGGTCCTTCTTGATGAGCTCGGAAAAGTATATGGTGAACAACCATACGATCGCTTGGTATGCATTGGTAATCCAAATAATGCACTTCTAGAAGCAGGAAAAGCACTCGGCGCACGCACACTCGCGATGCATGAGGTAGTAGGAGGGCGATACTCAGTCTTTACAGCCGTCGGTCTCGTTCCTC
>JBLHGD010000049.1:0-7121 GCA_047616585.1 Candidatus Azotimanducaceae bacterium | reverse complement strand
TCCTCCTCTTTTTTTGCCCCTCTGCGGAGTCGTGCACAAACAAGATCAAATGTAATATGTGGCAAACACTTTGTGATATTCCCGAATGCTTGTTCAGCCCCACCAGCTGGGTACAGATGATCGTCAGTCGAAAAAATCAATACGCGATTATACTTCATCAAGAAGTTCTTTAATGTAATCCGGCAGATTGTGATTTGGCTTCCAGCCAAGTTCAAGTGTTGCGCGTTTTAGATCAACCTGAGAACTCATGCGGTTACCTGCAGCGCCTGGAATCATCTCCATTGCACCTCCGAACATTTCTGCGACCGCAAGTACCGAATATGTATCAGGATGTCCAAGACCATACTCATCCCCTTCACCACGCTCGCCAACAAGTATCAAACCATCGACGATATCTTTGACGTGTGTAAAATTGCGGTTTTGTGTACCCGGTTCATGCACCGTTAAATTACCATGTGTTCGCAACTGCTCATTAAAAATTGCAATGAGTGTACCTGAAGCTTTGTCTCCACGTTCACGTGGACCATACACATTGTAAAAATATGCAATCGCATACGGCATGCCAAACCATTGTCCATAATTGCGCACTAATTCGGTATTCGATGCCTTGCTCCACGCGTATGGACTTTGGTCTCTGCCGATACCGCCATCTGCGAACTTGGTACTGGAACCAGCGTAGACAAGTTTACAACTTCGTTTCCGACAAAACTCAACAACTGCTTTTGTACCAATCACATTACAGTCAAGAACTAAGGCAATATCTTTGAAACTCTGTTCCACGCGCGCGTATTCACCCAGATGATACAGCAAGTCAGGAACTTCTGGCACCAATACTTCAATATCCTTTGTATGACCTGTGCGATACTCCACTCCCTCAATATGATTTTCTTTTGAACCAAAAAGATAACTATCAAGCGAAATGACAGTATGCCCGTCTTTTACCAAACGCTCACAGAGATGAGACCCTATAAATCCTGCACCGCCTGTTACCAATATTGTTTTCGACATATCAGTCTATATTACCAAAAAACAAGGAAAATAGTTACCGAGATCTTCCTGCGTACACAGCTAGAATCCCAAGCGAGAGTATTCCAATGAGACCAAGATATGGTAATTTCTCGCGGGACAGCGGGATTTCTGCCTCGTGGGCAATGGCTATATTGGTATTTTGTCCTCGCTCTTGTTCAACCTCTAGACCTACGAAGGTTTCAATTTCTGTACCCGGCGAGACCTCCTCCTCCAAAGCTGAGCCGTCATTAAACGTGAAATATGTGTTTGGGGAAACTGAGACTTGGGGCAATGATTTGAAAGTGGGGGTGTGTGACACAACTGGCAGAGGCTCATCTATGAGCTGCTTTTGATCGACTACTGCAAGCGTCGGAGTTGGGCGTGTTGATGCGACCACCATTTGCTCCTGATCAAATAATGATAGATACCCCGGATCACCAATCCTGCTCTTTGGAATCGTTAACGTTGCATTTGGTAAAAGTATAGTATTTTCTGGAAACACTATTGTGCTATCTCCACGAATTGAGTACCCAGAAATGTCTACCTCATACCTAGAATCATTATGCACCTGTAAATCTCCTTGTGTGTTTTTAGTCATTGAAAACGTAACTGGTAAAACAGTAATCTCATGTCTGACTGTTGCATGATGACGTTTATATCCTCCCGCAATAACCACAACGTACGTGCCAGGATACTCATACTGATGCATATGCGTCTTTCCTTCTCCTGTAGTTAGATCACCAAAATTCCAATTGTACGTAATTGATTTTAACAACACATCACCAATTCCCTTTGGTTCGATAGAAAATGTAACCGGCTGATGGACATATGCAATTGACGGTGCTGTTACGGTCAGCTCAAGCGTGAGATCCAACAGAGTAAGCGTCGTGGTTTTACTAGTACTCTTAGTACTATTTTTCACACTTTTCGCACTGTTATTCGCTTCTAGCTTAACAAAAGTGTCATCTTCAGTATTCTCAGTTTTGATCACGACAGTATTCTCATACCCCGGTGTTGCATTCCCCGTTACCCATCCTGAGGTTGTGTACTGCGCAGTTTCTTTTGTGGCATTATCTCCTCCAACATTCTCCCAGTTATCACCTCCAGAGGTCTGATCCTCAATGCTACCGTCACCTCGTTTTAATGTCAGTGTAGAGCCCGTATTACTTAATGCTCCTGTATAAATCAAAAACGCAGAACCCGAAACTGAAGTGTCATCAGTACGCTCTAGAACCCCATACGAACCAGCTCCAAGGGTGCCAATTAGATCGATCTCTAAATTCATACCGTCACTAAGCATCCACCCATCAAGAGAAGCTGCATTACCTCCGTCGTTATATAACTCAATCCATTCATCATTCGCCGAATTTGTACTTCCCATCCATGCAATTTCATTAATAAAAACGGCTGCAGAGGAAGAAAGGGGAAATAAAAGGACAAGAGAAACAATCCCCATTTTACCCAGACACTTACTTTGGCATCCTTTTGTTCGTATAAACAAAAACAACCCTACAACTAATGCGGCACTAAGAACAATGCCAAAGTTAGTGTGGGGCCATGCGATTTCATTGATAATAATTGCAGCATCAACTTGTATGGGAAGTACGCACACATAAGAAATGAACACAAAAAGAATAGCGAACTGCATTCCAGAATGTTCATCATTCTTCATTACTCTATAGTATCAATACCTCATAAAAAAACCACAAGATGTCATCTCTTGATACATTGCAGATCTCACATAGCCGTTACTTTAACGGAGTCTTATCGCTTGTATTCACACGCATCATTCGCTCAAGCACTTTCGGATCAAGCTCATCCTTTGTCCGCTGAACCGATGGTTGCTGGGGTGTGTTCTGCACCAAGTCTCTTTGCAGCTCATTTTTCACAACTTCTGCAACTGGCTGTACAGGTGGTCGTTCCTGTTTTTCCTTGGATGCATCCGGTTTCTGTGTGCGACGATCTGTATGTTGTGTGTGCTTAGATTGTAGCGCACGTTTTAGAGCTGCAGCATCCTCTTTGTCTTCTTGTGTCACTTGATTAGTTCGAACCTGCGGATCTGAAGTGGCATTTTGTTTTTGTGGGGCGCTGGGTACGCTTTCTTTTTTTTCGACTTTCTTTTCATCACTCTTAGAAAGGCCTGCCAAAACAGCACGTAGATCATCTAAATTTTTTCCATTTGGAGTACTACTTTCTCGCTTCACAGGAGCACTTGTTCTGCCCTGACTGGGGGGAGTACTTAGAGATTCTTTTGGTCGGTCACCTTCTTTTTTTGCAACAGCATTCTCTGACACTGAGTTCGGACTCTTATATGTCGGACGATCACTTCTGCTGGTACTTACCGCTGCCCTGACCTCAGTTCTCTCATTTGAAGCTGGTACTGCGCGTGTCTCTTTTACGTAAGGAGTATGCGCTGTTACTGCACGGTTATTATCAAACTTTCTCGGTGCACTTGTCTCTGACCTCTTTCCATTACTAACACTCTTGCTGCTCGTGTTGCTGTTGGTATTATTAGACGGAAGGGGGGTCGACGGCGCATGCCATGCAATGATAGCGGCTTCAACTTCAGCTCGTGGGCGCGCAAACTGCTCACGACTTGTATGAATAATGATTTCTTTACACGATGTTGTCGCTGGCTCAATTGGGGGCAGCGTAACGCCTGAAAAGGGTTTTGAACCGATCCCGTCAATCATGAGTGTCAGATACACCTGTGCAAAGCCCAAGTTACATATATCAACCGCATAGAATTGCGGCGCATAAATAGTCTCAAGTACCTCAGCATCAAATGGGCCTACTCGAAACGACACAATAGTGCCGACGTTTCCAAACACTGCATTCCTAACCTCTTCTTCCATCTGCTCAATATACTGGTGGGCAATAGTAAGATTGAGTTTATACTTTCGTGCTTCTGAAAGAATGTCAGCAAACGTTGCGTTCGCGAACGACTGGAACTCATCAACATAGAAGTAAAAGTTTGGTGCTGCTCGCATGTCTGCCTGTGAAAGATCTGCCCTACTCATAGCAGCAAGATAAAGACGCGTAGTAAGCATTGACCCCAAGAGGTTAGCATTAGATTCACCAACAAGACCCTTCGAAAGATTCATAATAATGATCTTTCTCTGATCCATGATCTCTCGAAGATCAAAGCTTGATTTTGGTTGCCCGATAATATTTCGAATCAAAGGATTTGCGGTAAACTGTCCAATCTTATTTTTGATCGCGTCCCCGGCCTCCTGCATGTACCGTTCGTTATAGTTTAAAAACTCATCAACCCAAAATGACTTTACTGCGGGGTCACTGATATTGTTGATCACTTTTTTTCTATACACTTTCTCTGAGAGCATCCGGTTCACACCAAGAAGAGTCGAGTCTGGGTACTCCAAAAGTGCCAGCAATGTATTTTGAAGAATATATTCCATACGTGCACTCCACGCATCTACCCAAATCTTCTTAAACACAGACATCAACCCTGATACCACCAAGTGCCTTTTTTCAGGACCAACATCTTCCATGACATTAAACGCAATCGGATGCTCAGCATCAAAAGGCGCGAAATACACAACGTCCTTTTTTCTGTGTTCTGGGATGTAATCAAGAAGTGTTTCAGCAGTAGCGCCATGCGGATCAATAAAGGCCATCCCTTCTCCGCTTTGCATATCTTGCACTGCCATGTTCTCAAGCAAGGTCGATTTACCCATCCCTGTCTTACCGATGACATACATATGCCGCAATCGGTCAATCGCTTTAATACCAAAAGGCACCTCCTGACCACGCGCATCAGTTTTTGCAAAAAAAGTAATTTTATTCGGATCGAATTCCATATACAAAGTATACCCTGCACTAACTTTTTTGTGAAAAGCGAAAGTGTGTGCCGATATGTATAGTATTTCTAGTTTGACTACGAGAAGAGTTTGTCGACGAGTATTGAGAGGGTGAGTGCTCCAACAATCCAATAAATGAGCGTAACCTTCACCTCTTGTAAATCACTTTTTGTCGCTAAATTATGCCCATCCTTTCGCAGATAGTTCTCCTCAATAGCAGCAGCCAAACTCTCAGCTTTTGATTGCTCAATTCCAGCCGCCATGAATGCATCATATATTTCTTTTACGAGAGTCGTCATATACACAAATAATACTAGACTAATATTGTTTGTCAAACCGGACACTTTTGGACAAACTATGCTTAAAAATGCTCTCGAACATACGAAATGAGCTTCTTTGTGTCCTCTGTGCGATCCTCTGTGCCTAAAAGGACAACAGCAAGTAGCCGCTCCTCTCCGTGCACAGTAACCACATGCAACGATGCGGACGTTTGTTGCGCTGCAAGCGTCTCCCCTACTTTTCCAGCAATGAACCCTACTTCATCGATATAATTGAAATTTGAAAGTGAGCCAAACTGCGTTGTTGTGTACGGATTTGTGAATGCTTTATTTGCGGTTAATTCAAGAATATACGGTTCGCTGTTATGCACATATTTCAAAAGTAGCAGTATGTCGCGGACCGTCGATATGTTCCCTTCGTCCAACCCCGAGGGGTCAGTAAACACTGTATCCTGAAGACCAATCCATGCAGCCTTCTCATTCATACGCGAGACAAACACATCTCGCCCCAACACCGACGCAAATACTTCAGCTGCTTCATTAGAAGACTCAGCAAGCAGCAGTTGCAACAAACTCTCCATGGAAATGGTATTTCTTCCTTCCAGCCGGGGAATCATTGTCGATATGAATGACTCTTTAGAGACCGCAACTCGCTCCTCTACATCTATAAAGTCTAACGCTACAACAGCCGTCATGAGTTTGGTTAGCGAGGCGATTGGTACTTTTTGCGTCAGATCGCTTGCTGCAACTATCGCATCGCTCTGTATATCGTATACAAGATAATGCTCGGCATCCAAACCAGCAACTTTTGGCTTGTATACAAAGTCATCAGTGGTGAACACTGAATGAATCTCAGAAATTGATTCACGATCAACAGCGCTCACAGCTGCAGCAACCGAAGTCTCTCCCTTAAACATACTGTATCCCGCTGTTGCGATACCTATTGAGAAAAACAAGAAGGCAAACGAAAGCAACATTGCCGGACGAAGATACCAGACAGCCAAAGCAGCACCCCCATGCATAGGTGCCGTATACAGTGTCTGCTTGGGGATCAAATCCCCTTCTCTGAGGTTTGGTATGTCCTCAGCAAAAGACGCAACATATAACCGACGATTATTTCGCCCTTTGTTTTCCATGTATTCATTCTACCGCAGAAAAAGAACGGATAAATATGTCGTGTAGATAGTACAGTGTTGCTACCTAGGATCCGCAATCTCTGAGGTGCCTGGTGGTAAAAGTGCTGCTTTTGTATAGATGTTACTCGGAGCCCACACCATCCAACTGTCTACTCCAGCATCATATGAAGCTTGGATTTGCGCGCGCACGTCTTCAGCAGAATAGTGCCCTCCATAGTCGAAGTCCTGAATCCAAGTGCGGAATTTATCTGCTGTATATACTGGTTTTGTATATTGTTCAGTAGTAAATACGGTCCCGCTCGCGTTTGTGTAGGTAATCGGCGTATGTAAAAAACCTTCCATTGGGGTTGTAGAAGAAATCATACGATCAACGCCACGCTGCATCGCATAGTTCACAATTTTATACGGATGATCATTTGGATTACCTAAACCTAAGAAGTTGTTTGGATAGTGCGACGGATAGACCATTGGTGCGATAAAATCAAAGTATGGGGCTGCTCGGTCTTGCACCTGGCCAATCGACAGATCACCAAAATTTGTAGTGGTCATACCGAATAAATCTGCTGAGGTGTACGGTGTGTTTGAAGCACGTCCGGTGTTTATATGATTGTACTGCGCAAATAATTCCTCCTCATCCAGTTTTTTATTAAGGTACTTAAAGAATGCTTCGAGGTTTGCCTGCTTATCAGCTCCGTATTCCCCAGCCATACTCTTCGGGAACGAAATATCATTCATTGGCCCATCCGATGGATACCGAACATAGTCAAAGTTCAACTCATCAAACCCAATGTTATATGCATCGCGTGAGAGCTCGATCATGTGATCCCAGTATTCTGTTGCTCCTACGTCTATAAACGCCAGGCCTTTGTTGTCTTCCC
>JBLHGD010000048.1:0-7270 GCA_047616585.1 Candidatus Azotimanducaceae bacterium | reverse complement strand
TTTCCCTACAGACAAATACTTCTTTAGATATCACAACATAATATCATCAATGATATAAAGAAATCCGAGAATGTAACAGTGGGTAGTGGGTTTTATATCATCAATGATATCAAAATGTACGCAACAGTCTCTATATCATTGATGATATGGGCAATGAAAGATAACTGGGACTTATGCGCTTGGTAAAGTTTTGTTCGGAGGGAGTAAGAGTGAAGGGGAGTCCTCGCTCTGTTTGGGGCCATGTAGTTTGAGCAAAACAAGCAAGGGGAGTCCTTGCTTGTTTTGGTTTGATAGGAGTTCATTTTGGAACAACTTTCGAGAGGTGTTTTCGGTTGTGCGCAACCAGATCATACCCCCAGTTTCCGATGAAGTTTGGAATGATGCGTAGGAGTAGAGCAAGCAGTGGCCAGGGTTGTCGCAGACGCTTTGCGATGTATAGGCATGCAGGGTATTTATGAAGATATAGATTCTGCCCGTTAGTCACTACAATTGAGTCGTACTCCCGACTCTGAGGATGACCAGTTTTTCGTATCAAATTCGATGCTTCTTCAGAGTAAATATCAATAAAAGTAAAAGTCCCATTCGAATCACGCTTTTCGACAAATCGTCTACAAACATTACAAAAACCGCAGTCTGCTTCGTAGAGGATAGTGATTTTATTCATCTTGAATAGTGTAACCCACAAAGGTGGTTATGTTTAGGTGTATAAGAATGAGCAAGCCGCTTGTGTATTCTTTGCGCCAGTCCTACCACCTAACTTCGATTATGGTATATTTGCTCAGTATGATCCACCAAGCTGAGTCAATTCTAAACTTACCAAGGCTCACCGTTCGAAACCGACAATTGTATGATCTCGAACAGATCATGGTCGAAGGGTTTCTGCCGTTGCGAGGCTTTATGAATGAGGAAGATTATATGCGTGTCGTACAAGATATGCGACTGGTTTCAGGTGAGCTTTTTCCAATCCCGGTTGTGCTTGATGTTCAGAGCAGTACCACGTTTGCTGTAGGTGACAGAGTTGTGTTGTGTGATGAGTATGGCAATCCTTTGGCTGTGATGAACATTGAGTCGCGGTTTATGCCGGATAAGGAACGTGAAGCAAAGTGTGTCTATGGCACTACGAGCCTTGCGCACCCAGGTGTGCGGTATTTGATGACTAAAATGCACGACACGTACATAGGTGGACAGGTTGAGGTTTTATCACTTCCAGCTGCGTACGATTTTAAAGAGCATCGATTTACTCCAAAGGAACTAAAAGAGCGATTCAAATCTAAAGGTTGGGACAATGTGGTTGCGTTTCAAACACGAAATCCTATGCATAAAGCTCACTTTGAGCTTGTAAAAAATGCACACAAGGAGACAGGGTACCCAGTTTTGATTCATCCGGTAGTTGGTATGACTAAGGAGGGTGATATTGATTACATCACTCGTGTACGAACCTACAAGGTGGTGAATGATATGTACGGTAAAGATTTTACCGACTTGGCTCTTTTACCTCTTGCAATGAGAATGGCGGGTCCGCGAGAAATCTTGTGGCATATGATTATTCGAAAGAATTATGGATGCACGCATATGATATGCGGGAGGGACCATGCTGGCCCGGGGCGTGATGAGAATGGGATAGATTTTTATGGTAAATATGAAGCGCGAGACATTGCGCTAACACACGCAAAGGAGATCGGCATCGACATTGTACAAAGTTATGAGTTGGCATACTCAAAAAAGCGAGATGCCTATGTATCTACGCATAAGTTGGAAACTGGGGAAGAGACGGAAGAAATTTCTGGTACTGAGTTTAGGCGTCGTTTGTTTGCAGGCGAAGAAATCCCAGATTGGTTTACATTTCAGGAAAATATCGACGTATTGCAAAAAGGCGCAGCAAAACAAAAACGGTCAGGAGTGACGCTGTTTCTAACAGGTCTATCAGGGGCGGGTAAGTCAACCATTGCAAACATTCTGTATGCAAAGTTGCTTGAATTACAAGACAGAGGGGTCACGCTTTTAGACGGGGATATCATACGCAATCATTTAACGTCAGAGCTTGGTTTTTCAAAAGAGGATCGACACCTAAATGTCTCACGGGTTGGGTATGTAGCAAGTGAGATCACGAAGCATGGTGGCATCGCTATCTGTTCTATGATAGCCCCGTATCAACATTCGCGAGATACCGCAAGAGAGATGGTAGAGCAGCATGGTACTTTTATAGAGATTCATGTTGCGACCCCACTTGAGGTTTGTGAGATGCGAGATAGTAAAGGTTTGTATAAAAAAGCAAGGGCAGGGGAGATCAAAATGTTTACAGGTGTGTCTGATCCGTATGAAATTCCTGCCAATCCTGAGCTCGTCCTTAATGGTGGAACCGTCGCACCGGATGCATTGGCGAATCAGGTTATCGTACGTATACAATCGCTCAGGTTATTGGACTGATAATTAAATAAAAAAAGCCGCATCAAGACAAAGCAGGATGCGGTGGATTTCTTTTTTTCTACAACCGTGGTCGCAGAAATTGTAACAACCCCATGAAGAGTTCAAACCTGTGCGGGTCTGATTTTTAAGGGGCTCGAATGTCTCCCAAAGCGCATGCTGTTAAGCAAGTGGTATCGCCCGGATCCGATCACTGAATGATACTCAAAGGAGATCATTCTGTCAATAGGTGTTCTGACCTATCAATACTTGAATAAAGAGGTCGATTGACGCGGCACTCGCATGCGAACGTGCCGCGTTTCTCGACCGTTGGTGAAAGCAAATTCTAGTCAGTATTACACCTTACGCAAATTTACCAGGCCACAGTGGCCACCGAAGCATCTGACGGACCCTCTCAGTCTCGCCATTCTCTTTGCGGCCATTTTCCCGAATAGGCTCATTTGACTTCGTTTCCGTCACCTTTTTTGGGGGTGGAGGAGGGGAATCTTCAGCCAAAGTTTGAACTGACACCATACTCAGGACCACGCAAAGCGCGGCTGCACATTTTGTTTGCATCATTGCAACTTCTACCTCTTCATGTGACACGGCTACCAAACCGCGAGCATCAGAAAGATGCCAATTACAATTAAAGCATTAAAAAGTGTTGTTGTCAATAACACTTGTTCGCACAGGTGACCACACATGTTTTGTATTTACAATGCGAGACTTTCGCTTGGTGGCAAAACGCGTATAATTGATGATCATACCCAGGACTAAAAGGGCTTTTAATCGACACTATGCAAGATTTTTTCAATACAGTAACTACAAACCTTTCCACGCTTTTAGGAGGTAAGAAAACTGATTTTGGAAAGGTTGAAGGAGTTCACAAGAATTACAATGTAATCCTTATTGTTTCCGACACATTAGCTGCAAAGCACATGAGTTCGTATGGATATCACCGTGACACCACTCCTTTTTTGAGTAAATACTTTAAAGAGCAGGGAATTGTATACGAAAATGCACGGAGCACTGCCTCGTGGACGCTTCCATCATTTGCATCATTTATGCGATCACGTATGCCATCAGATTTTTTCATCTCAGAATTGGTAGAAGATTAAACGACTATACCTGCACAATTGCGTAAAAATAATGTACGAATTAAGGCGATTCTAAAGAATTTTGATAAACCAATCACTATCTTACAAACAATTGGTATTCTTTTTAAAGAGAATGAGTATGAAACACATGGATATCATGATCACGAGGGAACGTTCAAGTCTGCACTGAGATGGCTTAAGCAAGAGGTGGCTACAGACAAGGAAGACCCCTTTTTCCTCCTAGTGCATGATGCCACTGTACACAATCCATACGAAGAAACACCCCAGAAGTATAAGCACTTGTTTGGTCAGGATGAAGTGGATAATGGGCCTGAAACAATATGGGATTATTTACAACATCTTGGACCAGACAACAAAGTATCTGCACAAGAGAAAGAAAGAATTATTGCTCTTTATGATCAAGGTGTTAGATATCTAGATGATCTTTTACAGGACTTTATTCAAAATATCCCTAAGAAAATTATTGATTCGAGTGTCATATTTTTTGTAGCTGATCATGGAGATGAGTTCGGAAATCACGATGGAAAATTTAATCATGGACAGTCGTTATATGAGGAGCTTATTCACGTGCCCTTTATGGTACGGGTACCACATATCAAACCATGCAGCATCAAGTCGTCAGTGTCACTTCTTGATTTGGCACCGACAATACTTTCGGTTTTTGATATTAAGCCTCCAAAAAAATATTGTGGGAATATTCTTGACAGTAAAAGAGAAAAAAATGTAACCAAATTAATCCTTGCAGAAGGAGATGTGCCACCTTTTAAACGTCACACTGATCTCTTTACGATAGACAAAAAATATTTAGACAAAAAGGTGTTTCATCCGCTGCATCAGCTTTCTGTAATGAGAGGAGACTGGAAATTTATTGCGACAACCGAAAAGTCAGAGTTGTTTAATGTAACGAATGACCCTATGGAGTCAAAGAATTTATACACAAAGAATGCACTGTTCAAAAAGACAGATTTAAATACAATCCAGAAGCTTGTTAAGTATGCAAAAAAACGTATTAATACGTCTGAGTCAAGTAGTGTGTTTGCGGAGCAACAAAAATAAAAAGCGGGAGTACGATTATTTCGCACTCCCTCCCCAGTTCCTTATGCTCAGTCAGCTTAGTCGGCTGATGAGATCATCGTGGCTTTGGCTTGACCGATCGGCTTGCGATACCCCAGCACTGCCTTTTCAGGGTAACTGCGGAACGTAAAGTGGACCATCGCGTGTGATTGTCCGATTGAGGTCAGTTGGAAATCAAATCCATTGACTTCGAATGTGACCGTCGCTTTGCCGTGAGAATTACGGACGATCTGAAGATTTTCGTGTACTTCAGTTCCCATATTCTTGTTTCCGGTGTAGCCGTGCTTGATGGTCGCAACGCAGTTGCTGTCGATTTTGTCGACAAAAACGCGAACCGGATGTTTTCCACCAACCATATCACCCCAACCGTTGGTCACATTGTACAAGGCTGCACACCAGCCAGGTACATTACTGCTCAACGGTGTGGTGTCGATGTCTTCCGGGTTCGGAATGACAAATGGAGCCTTACCAAGACTGAGTTGCTCAATTGCGACCGGTGTAGCCACAGGACTCTCCTCGCCGTTGCTCATTGACAGGCTGCCGTCAGTCTGTTGTTTTGCGGTGTAGTTCGTCCCGCTGAACGAGGAGAACTCAAGGCCAGTTCCGTTACTCACGACTCTTGCCAAGAGTCGTGTTGGTTGTCTGCCACCGTAGCCAAGTTGCACGACAGCGCGGTCATTGCTGAAAACGCCTTCGACAACCACCAGGCCACACGATCCGTCGTTCCAGCGCAGATTGTATACGCCGATCAGTTTGCCACCGACCGTCTGTTCATTTTGAATGACGTGGGTATCGTAGAGTGCCGGTGTATCACAGGGCATTGCAGCATGTGTGATGGCTGTGGTGCAGATCAGTGCAAAAAAAGTCAGTACTTTTGCCAGTTCGATTGTAATGTACTTTCGCATTTCTTCATCTCCAAAGATGTATGTGATCCAGGCAGGGTAGTTTCCCTACTTGGGTTTTCGCAATACGCGAATATCTGTAGTATTACACACTAAAGTTATAAGTCAAGTTCGCTGCTTCAATTCGCCTCTGAACCGCAACACTCATGACAAATGAGAAGTATGCAAAATAACTTGGTAGAGTCACGTATGGTGAACGTATCGTAATAATTCAATCTGTGTCTGGAATGACTATTGCGCTGATCTGAAACGTCACTTGCTTGGTGAAAAGGCTCCAAATGAAGTGTTATACAAAAACTAACCAGAGTGCACACTTCAATCTCCTGAATTTCTGGTATATACAAATTAATAACAATAGTTATTGGTTTGGAGCGCCTGCGTTACTGATTCTATTTTTGGTAAGAGCAATAATTTCATTTGCATATGTTGGCAGAAAGTATGTATCTGTTTTTGCATTGTATACAACATGATTAGTAATGCGTTCGCGTGTTTGAAAACTACTAAGTTTTTCCCCAGTTTTGGGATCTAATTCGTGTAGGCGTCCTGCGTTTGTGCCAATGTAGAGCAGATCATTAATGATCATCGGAGAAGAAAAAATGCGTGTACTGTCAATATTTTTTTCAAATAATAACTTGAAGGTATCTAAGTCAAGAGCTCGTACGGATTTGTCGAGCGATGCGAAGTAAACACATTTATTATACAGAAAGGGTGTGGACCAAATACCAAAATTACATTTGTAGTGATGTACAAGATGTCCAGTTTTTCTGTCAAGTATATAAAGGAAACAGTCCAATGAACCAAAAATTAGATAGTCGTGTGTAGCGTCATAGACTAATGACTCTTTAATGTCACCTTCACCAAAACCGCTGTCTGTTTTTGTGTCGTATGATGCCCCTCCAAATGTTGTAAATTCCCAGATCTTGTCGCCATTCTCTGCTCCGTACATACGCACCACTCCGTCGTTAGATCCGATTACCACTTGTTTGTGCTTTTCAATATACAAAGGAGAGCTGTGTGTATATGCCGGGTGTGAACTATCGCACCATACTGTTTTTCCCGTATCTGCATTCAGAGCAACAATTCCTCCGTGTTTTTGAAATAAACCATACTCCAAACCAATGAATACAAGGTTAAGCTCACTTGCTACAGTTGGGGATGATCCTACCCAGTCCGCTTCAAACGAAACCCATTTTTGCATCCCTGTGTTTTTGTTAAGTGCGTAGACATTACCGTCGTAAGATCCAAAAATGACGAGCTCGCCGTGGAGTGCTGGATTTGAAAAAATACTTTTTTTATGTACAGCAGATCCAACAGTATGCTTCCAAATTACGGATCCGTCGTGTTGGTTTAGTGCCCAAAATGTCTCATTGTCAGTACCAAAGTAAATTTTATCTTCATCGATTACGGGCTGTGACTTGTTGACAACCCAGTTGTAGCTAGGCTTTGCGCTTTTAAAGACCCATTGTGAAGAGAATACTTTTGTTGGAGTCTGCATATCCACAATACCCATGTTTGAAATAGATGGACCTAATGACTCTGAAAAATCATCTAAACAGAATAGTGAAGAGACAGTAATGCCACGATTCTCAAATCGTTTGTATTGCTCGAAGTTACGAAATCGTAAAATTGCCCATACTTCCTCTACCTTGAATCCTAATTCTTCCAATACCTCAATTTGTCTCCAGAAAGAATTTCCACTATTGATTATGTCATCAACTAAAATAATCCGTTGAGTGGTCTGGATCTCACCCTCAATCATATTCATCAGACCAC
>JBLHGD010000047.1:0-7320 GCA_047616585.1 Candidatus Azotimanducaceae bacterium | reverse complement strand
ATGCTCTTTGATACTCATCAATGCCTTTTCGCCTGAATTCGCTGTCTGTACGTTAAAATTTTCTTTAATCAAATGTGCTGAGACAAGATCTCTAATAAACACATCGTCCTCTACAACCAAAATTGACTTCATACAGTTAAGTATACATGCTTATATCAGTTCATTCTAGGATCCCCTTATAGGCCAATGAAACTGTTACCGTAAACCTCTCGAATAGTCCATAAGTCGGTTACCGCAGTCACCTATGACTATGAAGACAAAGAATGAGGTATTCAAGGAACATCTGTCTGAGTGGCTCAAAGCCAGCAAGCAGAAGTGTGGCGAGATCATCACACATATAGTCTTCGTTACGAAGTGTCACCCAAAGTCAGTCTCTCGCACATTCAAACGACTGCAGCTTCGCGATCCAGCACAGGAAGAAAGACGTGGTCGTCCTCGGTACTACGACACTGATGTTATCTGTGCGCTGCGCGACCTCTGGGAAGTGAGTGATCGTGCTTGTGGAGAAAATATCCACCCTATGATACCGGCATACATTACCGTCCTTGCTCGTGATTCAATGTGGAAGCATGGAGACGTTGCAACGAATAAACTTCGGGCAATATCCCTCAGAACCACAAAGCGTATCGTTACGAAGTTCAAGAACGAAGATGGTGTACACAAGCATGGTCTCTCGGGTACGTCACCGTCACTGCTTAAGAATATCATTCCCATCAGGAAAGACATGTCGTCAAAGAGTGAGCCCGGAGATGGGCAGCTCGACACGGTGGCGCATTGTGGTGACAGTCTTGCAGGATCGTTCATATGGACACTCAACTATACCGATGCTGCGACGTATTGGGTACAGATACGAGCACAATGGAACAAGGGACAAGAAGGGACCAAGGAGAGTGTGATTGCCATACGGGGACAGCTCCCGTTTCCACTCATTGGACTTCATCCTGATTCTGGTGGTGAATTCATTAACTGGGTGCTGAAAGACTGGTGTGATGCAGAAGGAATTGATCTCTCACGTTCTGAGCCATACAAGAAGAACGACAATATGTTTGTTGAAGAGTGGAATGGACATGTGATCCGCGAGTACCTTGGCTGGGAACGCCGTGACGTGCTCTGTGTGATACGGTTGGGCTGTATACGAATCATTGGAAAGCCGTACGGAGGATGGTATCAAAGGAACGTGTGGGTCGAAGTACGTGCGGAAGTATGAGTCCTCTCCGGAGACACCGTATGCACGGGTAATGGCACATACGCATATTTCTGCTGATGCGAAGAAGGGACTGCGTGCCCGGCACGAGATCCTCAACCCATTGCTCCTCTTGCAAAAGATTGCTACGCTGAAAAAGAAGATTTATGAGTTAACGAAAGTGACTCGGGACCATGGTGTGGAGTGAGAGATTAGGGTAACCGTTACTTATGGCTTATAGCGGGATCTACATGCTTCTACTACAAGTCCTATACAAGTCCTACTTCTTTGAGAGTGTGGAGAGGGCTTTAATCTCATCCCGCAAGATTGCTGCGGTTTCAAAATCAAGAATCTGTACCGCAGCTTCCATTTGTTTTCGCTTTTCTTTCAAGACTTTGGTTGGATTTTTCTCAAACAGCTCCTTATCAACAATAAGGAGTGTATCGACAGTTTCATCATGTTTTGTACGCAATTGGTCAGCGATTGATTTGATTTCTTTCTTGATTGTTTGTGGAGTGATGTTGTGTTTCTTATTATACGCAAGCTGTATAACGCGACGTCTGTGGGTTTCGCCTACTGCGTACTCCAGAGCCGGTGTGATGTTGTCAGCATACAAAACCACTCTTCCATTTACATTTCTCGCTGCTCGACCGATCGTTTGAATCAGTGCGGTCTCACTTCGTAAAAAACCAGCCTTATCAGCATCAAGAATCGCAACCAACTCTACTTCCGGTAAATCCAAACCTTCTCGGAGTAAGTTTACTCCAACCAAACAATCGAACTCTCCTTTTCTAAAGTTTGTGAGTATATCAATCCGCTCAATAGTATCAACATCACTATGTATATACTTTGTTTTTATTCCTTTCTCTTCAAGAAAGTCTGCAAGATCTTCTGCCATTTTTTTTGTGAGGGTTGTGGTCAAGACACGTGCTCCACGGGCAATGACTTTTTCTGCCTCAGCAATAAAATCTTTTACTTGCCCAGGGTATGTTGTTGTGCCCGTAACTGGGCGCATGTCTATTTCTGGATCAATCAAACCTGTTGGGCGAATAATCTGTTCAACGAGTTGTCCACCATCTTCCACTTTCTGCATTTCATACTTTCCTGGCGTTGCTGTTGTGTAAATTACCTGTCCCACTCGCTCTTCAAATTCCTGAAAATTCAATGGTCGGTTATCGACTGCCGATGGCAGTCGAAACCCAAACTCTACAAGATTGAGTTTTCGTGATCGGTCAGCTGCATACATACCTCCGATCTGTGGAACGGTCACGTGAGATTCATCAATAACAGTCAGGAAATCTGGAGACCCATCCTCCTTGTGCGGGAAGTATGAGAGAAGTGTGAACGGAGCCTCACCAGGTGCTCTCCCATCAAAGTGTCGAGAATAATTCTCAATACCACTGCAAAAACCAATCTCTCGCATGAGCGCGACATCGTGATCAGTGCGCCGTTTCAGACGCTCAGTTTCCAGCAGCTTCTCACCGTCCTTCTTAAACTTCGCAAGTTGTTCTTTTAGTTCTGCTTGAATATCGAGTATTGCCCGCTTTCGCTCGTCTTCTGGTGTGACAAAGTGTTTTGCCGGAAAAAGGAAAAACACATCTGCTTCTTCAATAATTTGTCTAGAAACTGCATCAATTTTTGTAATTGAAGAAACTGCATCACCATTAAAACTGAGCCTATAGATTACTCGCTCGTTAGTTGGCATTATTTCGATGGTATTCCCAACAGCTCTGAACATACCGGGTGTTAAATCAGCATTGGTACGATTAAAATACATCGAGACAAGCATTCTTAGCATCTCACCTCGCGTTGCTGTATATCCACGCTCAATCTTTTTATGCACCTTCATATACTGTTCAGGAGAACCTAAGCCGTAAATACACGAAACAGACGCAATGATGATCACATCATTTCTAGTGAGAAGTGCTTGGGTTGATGCGTGACGCAGTCGATCAATCTCCTCATTGATTTGCGACTCTTTTTCGATATACGTATCAGACGTAGAAACATACGCTTCAGGTTGGTAGTAGTCGTAATATGAAACAAAATAGTGCACTTCGTTATTTGGAAAGAAATCTTTGTACTCTTGTGCAAGCTGCGCTGCAAGCGTTTTATTGTGCGCAATCACGAGCGTCGGTTTCTGCACTGCCTGAATCACATTCGCCGCAGTAAATGTCTTACCCGACCCCGTCACACCTAAAAGTGTCTGGTGTCTTTGACCTTCTTTAAGTCCCGCAACCAACTTCTCAATCGCCTGAGGCTGATCCCCCGCTGGTGTTTTTTCTGTAGATATCTGGAATTGCATGTCGCACCTAATATAACAGACACTCGGTACATAGCAAAAAGCGGTCGATGTTGGTCGACCGCTTTCCGCAGAGCTCAAGACCATTCAATCATGCCACCACGCCGGACTTGTGGGTCGTTTTTGAACAGGTACCCGAGTCTGTACGATGATTCCATCTGGTTTCGTTTCCACAAACCTGCCATCAACACACTTTCCAATTCGTTTTATAGGCGGCGTAATTATTGACTCAGCTCCACGTTGCATGTTCATACGTCACCTCCATGACGGTAAGTTGACACGCAAGTTAATTACACTCCTTTGAAAAAACAAGTCAAATGAGTTATCCCCCCCCATTAAACCTAGGACATCCGATGTCCTAGGTTTGCACATTTTTCAGAACCCTTCTGAAAACTTTTAAACAGACTGTTCACTATTACTCAGCAAGAATCTCCTCCCTTAATCGTTTTGTGAAATTGACGATGTAATAAAGATTATGAATTGAAGCCAGGTGGGGGCCGAGCATTTCCCCACTTCGAAATAAGTGCGCGAGATATGCTTTGGTGTAGTTTGTGCACACGTAGCAGTCACAAGACTCATCGGGTTTACTGAAGTCTCGTTGATATTTTGTATTTAAAAGGTTTGTACGTCTGTGCCCCGCGTTAGTGCGTTCGTAGATGGTTCCGGTTCTTGCAATCCGAGTTGGTGCAACACAATCAAACGTGTCGCATCCGTGCGCAACGCCCGCAATAATATCTTCCGGCTCGCCGATGCCAAGCAAGTGCCGTGGTTTGTCTTCTGGAAGAATTTCATTCACTACTTTTAATGAATCGCCAAGATCCTCTTTACTGAAACTTCCGCCTATGCAGTACCCATCGAAGTCCATGTCAGAAAGTGCCCTGGCGCTTTCTTGTCTCAGATCTAAATATCGCCCACCTTGCACCACACCGAATATTCCTTGTTTTTTAATAGCTTCATAATTCCCTTTATGTGCAAGAATAGATCGTTTGGCCCATCGGTGCGTGCGCTCCATCGCTTCTTTTTGATATTCTTTATCAGCAGTTGGGCTCGTGCACTCATCAAATGCAATGATTATGTCAGCTCCAATTTCGTGCTGGATCTCAATTGAACGCTCGGCTGTGAAGCGGTGCATTGACCCGTCATGGTGCGACGTGAACGTCACACCCTCTTCATCAATGACACATAACTTTCCATGATCCTCCGCAAACTTTTTTGAATAGACGTTCAGGCCCGCTTTTTCGTCTGTTTGCAGTGTTGCATCTTTTGCGAACTTCGTTACACCCTTACCAAAGGCTGCGCCTAGACTAAACACTTGAAAGCCGCCACTGTCAGTAATAGTCGGCATGTCCCAATTAGAAAACTTGTGTAGTCCTCCAGCTTCCTTAATAACGTCAGATCCGGGCTGCAAAAATAAATGGTATGTATTGGCAAGCGTAACCTGGTTTCCCACATAATCGCGCATATCTTCGGGCTTTAAACTCTTCACTGTACCTTTAGTACCGACCACTACAAAAGCCGGGGTCTCAATATCCCCATGCGGTGTATGAATTACCCCAGCTCGTCCCATAGTGCCAGACTGTTTCTTAACTACTTCAAATGTAACTGGTCTATTTTTCATCGATGCCCAAAAGCTCGATTGCAAAGACAAGTGTTGCATTAGCTGGAATCGGTCCGAACCCGCTCTCACCGTATCCAAGATGTGGTGGAATAACTAGTATTCTTTGCCCACTTTTTTTCATCCCAACAATGCCTTGCTCCCAGCCTGCAATCACGCGACCTTCTCCTACTTCAAATTCAAACGCAGTCCCCTTCACATAACTATTGTCGAATTGCTGACCATTTTGCAATGTGCCAATGTAATGCACTAATACTGTATCTCCCAACACAACTTCACGACCTTCTCCAAGCGTCACGTCATCAATAATGATTTTTGTCAGGTCGCCAGTGCCGTTTGATGACTCAATGACAGCGTCGGCAATCGCTGCGTTTTGATTATCTCCATCCGCGACATATATCGCTGCTGATTGTGTGTCGGATGAGACATTAGCAAGAGAATTTGTTGTAGAATCAATACGAATAAACCAAAGAGCTAGTACCATTGCTCCGATACTCACTGCGATTCCGAGGGCTTCAAATTTGTTAAACATATGTAATTTCTGAGTTAAAGTCTAGACATACTAGACCACTTATGGTGAAATCGCAACCTAGATCCTAAAAAGCTATCTCCCCACTTAGAATATCAGTTGACAGTTCTGGATCGCTTCTTTCAGCTAAACCTCGCAGGAATGTATCTTTTTCAAGCGGATTCATAAGTCGTGGGGCAATTTTTGACTCCATCGTTGTAATGGGAAGTAACGTCACAACCAGTTCATCATCAAAAGTGGCTGAAAGTGTGAGGCCAGTCTGTACATCTTCACTAAAGTATTGATCAAAAATGAAGTTTCCTAGTGAATAGAAAACAAGAACACCATCATATACTTGAATATCTTGCACAACATGCGGATGGTGACCGATAATAAGATCCGCCCCAAGCTCAATGAATTTTTTTGCTAACCGCTCTTGTTGTTTTGAGTGTGACAACTCGTACTCGACACCCCAGTGTGTGTATACAATTAAAAAATTGTACTTCTCTGTTGCCATTTTGAAAATCGACGTGAGTTCTTCATCGTTTGGAGTTGACAGCACCAAATCAATTCCAAGCAACCCAATGTTTTGATTCGGAAGAGCAAGATCTGTCATGCTTGATGTAGCCAACGAATATGCCCTACCAAATGTATCTATGCCCGACTCAAACAAAATAGACCGGGTATTACTGTATCCACTTTTTCCATAGTCAAAACTATGGTTATTGGCAAGCGATGCGTGGGTAAAACTTGCATGCTTTAAACCTAATAATAGCGTCGGGTCAACAGAAAACTGAAATTTCATTGGTTGGGTTGGTACATGTACTTTGGGAATACTTCCCTCAAAATTACCGACTTGATAGGTGTGCTGATCAAATACACTACGTAAATGCTGGTACGGATAGTCGCTTGTATACTTCTTCACAATTTTTTCAACATTTCGAGAGAGCATAATATCCCCTACAAACAAAACCCGTTCTGGCTCTTGTTCAGACATGGCAATAGCAGCAACCTGCACATCGGCTTTCTTAACGATATCACCGAAAGAATCAGAAAAAGTAACCTGTGATTCTGCAGGTTCCCTTTGAAAGTGAAATATACCCCAAAAAAGTATAAAAAATAAAATTGCACTAACTAGACGCATAAAAAACACCTACTTTCATATACCACATTACAAAGAATAGAAAGAACATCGCAATGCCAATTGATAAAGCTGCAATTGAAACCAGCTGCATCTTATACGTTCGTTTGAGTTCATCTTTTCTAGAGCTGGTAATTGATTCAATTTCAATATCAATACCGAGAATTGCATTCAGTGTATCAGGACTAAATTGAGTGTCTGAATTGAATGTCTTATGAAATGTATCAATGTGCTGTTCTTGATTTCCAGAATTTTCTCGTAGTACAACAAGCGCAGTTTCTACATCATTTTCATGCCAGCGAGCACTGACCAAGACAGATTTGATTTCATCATCTGGTGAATCTGGTTTTAAGCCATTTAGCTTCAACAATTGTTCGATGTATCTTCGATTAATCATACACAAATAACTACGTATCTGTTTTAGCAATATGAACTGAATACAACTCCAACAACACCATCAATAGTGTCACTACAATCGGGCCCACAATAAAACCTATTGGTCCGAACAAGGAGATACCCCCAAGCACTGAAAGAAGTATGATAAATGGATGCATTGGATTGCCACGACTCA
>JBLHGD010000046.1:0-7731 GCA_047616585.1 Candidatus Azotimanducaceae bacterium | reverse complement strand
GTGCAAATGAGGCGCTCTACCAGATGAGCTACGGGCCCCGTTAGAAGTTTCTGACTTCTTAAACTAGGGCAAAATCAAACTTACTATATCTTTCCTTCACTACTTCCACCACGCTAACTTCTAACGGGGCGGGCCCATATTTGAAAGTATCGATACTTACAATATAGGCCAAATACAAACGATATTTGAGTCGCACTATCTTACTTATTTACCTTCAGTAAGTCAATGGGATAAGATTAATCTATGGAGTTGAGCATCCATGGCTTATTGCTTGATATGGATTTTAGTTTGTTGTTTGTGAGGATATTTTTTGAATTCCAAGAAAAGCCTGAGCCTGATATTGATGCTGTGAGATTGGCGCCATTGTGCTTTAGTGGGTGTGCTGTATGTGTGTCGGCATTGTATACATACTGATTGCAGGTTTCACTTGATGTAGTTTCCTGTTCACAATAATAAATGTAATCACCAGATGGAGATATCTGGGAAAACGAAACACTGACATGAAAGCCTGGACCTGGATCAATTCCATCCTGCAGTTTGCCGGAGACAATAATCTGTTGTCCGTTTTTCACGACATACAAACCAGTTTCTTCAAAGGTGATAGTATTTGGTTCGCTTGCGCTCGCATACTGTGTCGTGACGCCATCACCAAATGAAGCAACATCAGAATCCAGAATAATATTTGGAGCAAGACTAAACGCAATAAAGGCAGTTGTGAATCCTATTACGTACCCGAGAAGAACAAGTATAATGCGTTCGTGTACCATACGGAAATTGTATCATTGGTTTTGTAAATACATTTTAGTTATACACTTACACTTTAGATTCTACGAAATTTTCAATTCTCTCTAAAAGAGCGAGATCCAGTCTGGAAAGCGCCTTCAATTTGTGTGTGGTCAATTTTACTTTCACTTTTCCATACGATAATTCAATATCTGGATGATGTTTCAATACCTCGGCATGCACTGAAATGCGTGCGACAAACACCAGCGCCTTAATATAGTCATCAAAATGAAAAATCCGATGCAATTGAGTATTTTTTGCACTTACCTGCCACTGTGGGAACTGCTTGAGTGTTTTTGCAAGTTCTCGCTTTGAAAGAACAACATTTTTCATACGCGTCACTATAGTATACGTGTAACTATTTATATATACTGTGGTTTATACACGTATGCATATTTTAATTTTACCAGGATGGCGTCAATACAGTGAGCACTGGAAGATTGTGTCGAGCATTCTTGCATCTCAGAATGTTACACACGATGTCCTCGACCTCCCTGGCTTCGGGAATGAGCCGGCGCAAGATACCCTCACCAATGCTTCTGAAGTTGCAAAATGGGTTACACAGTACATCACTACACACGTACCTAACACAGATATTGTTCTTGTTGGTCACTCATACGGGGGGCGCGTTGCCGCTCATATAGCAGCAAGCAAACTGGATTACATTAAAGGCTTGGTACTTATTGGTTCGCCAAACATATACAGACCGAGTATAAAAGTACAATGTCTTAAGCTTCTAACAAAAGTATTGCATCCAGTTATTGCATTGGCTCCGGAGAATTTTAGAAGCACATTCCGTTCTTCAGACTACACAAATGTAAAAGGAACACCTCTTGAAACACTCTACTCAAATATCATAGTAGAAGACCAAACACGGATGCTGCAGACTCTCAGTCTGCCAACACACCTCATCTGGGGAGAGAACGATACGCAAGCCCCGCTATCTAGTGCGAAAGAAATGTGTCAGCTGATCCCCAACGCTTCGCTTGAAATCATTACAGCAACTGGGCATGACGTTCATATCGAAAAACCACACCTTCTGACGGCAAAAATACTTTCATATGTCAAAACTCTCTAGACTCATTAATTACTACGTACCGCTTCGAGATTTTTTGTATATTCTTCAACTCGAGGAATACAATCTCATTCGGTACATCAAACAAATCCATCCAAGACTCCTGCGACGCAATTTTGAAAGAAGAGATCAGCTAAAATACACCCTTCGCACAAAAGGTGTCTATGTGATCTCACTGCTTATACTCATATCGCTCATACGCAATGCGTTACTGCTTTCAAACATCGCGTTTATTGTACTACTTGTTGCACTTCCACTATTAACTCCCTATATCATTGCCCTAGGATCATTTATTTTTGAGCCATTCGCACACATTGGGGCCTATTTACAAATCAGACGTGCCCAACAATACTTTGCGACACAGCATCCAAATACAAAGATTGTTGGTATCACTGGTAGCTATGGTAAGACAACAACTAAATACCTTTTGTATGAATTGCTTAAATACTCATACAAAGTTGAAATAATTCCGGACAATATCAATACCACACTCGGAATTGCAGCACACGTGTTGAGTCACCCGATCCCAGACGATACGCAGTATTTCATTGTTGAAATGGGAGCATACACGCGCGGTGACATCAGAGAACTCACACTGATGCTCCCTCCCTCTATCTCTGTTATTACCAAGCTTGGTGATCAACACCTTGAACGTTTTGGCAGCTTTGAGAATTTAGTACACGCAAAATACGAAATCTTCGAGCATGCAAAACATGGCACACTAAAATACACATCAGATGAAGCGGCCACCACACTACGAGAACACAACCTCTCTGTTGAGAATATCTTCGAAATTAGCACCCACGCACAGGAATCTAGCAATGTGGCACTCGCAACGAAAATTGCTTTTGACCTTGGCGTCTCAGATGGCTTTATTACAGATGCGCTTGCAAAATTTCATGCGCCTGATCGGCGTAACGCGACGTATCAAGTTAATGAAGTGACAGTCTTGGACAATTCATACAACATCAGCCCACAAACGTCAGTGCATATACTTGCAGAGGCTAAAAAAGTTGCAGACAAACACAGTAAAAAGCTCGTGGTCATGACAGCTGGGATTAGTGAACAAGGAACAAAGAGAACCTCGACAAATCAAGCATTCGGGAAACTCTTAAATAATTATTCGTCTCGGGTGATCTTACACCCGAGCGTGTACGCGAAAGATATAAGTACGGCACTTACCATTCCTTTTGTTGAGCAAGAGTTAGCACGCACGGTACTTACCGATCTGGGTGAACACATAGACGGCACAACTGAGATACTGCTTCATCTACCCGAACACAGTGACCTGTCCTATCTTTAGCTTCCAACAAACTTCTGTACAATATCGGTTTCAAATGGGACGATTTCAATTTGCTGTGCGAAGCGCTCTAATGAATCTTCTATACTCTGAGTAATCTGTTCGCGAAACTGTTCACCATTGGCTTCCCATAGATAAAAGGACATCGAGCCAGGAATTGGATTAATTTCTGTACAGTACAGTTTCTCTACCACAAACATAAAATCAATGCGGACCAATCCCGAGAGCCGTGTGGCACTGTATGCGAGCTTTGCATACGTTCTAATCTTGTCAGCCAGTGTATCTGGTATTGCAGCTGGTAGTGTCCGATCCAAAAGTTCCATTCCACCACGCCCAGTTTTGCCGCCTGATTTCTTAGAGCCATTTGCATACTTATCATCAAACGATAGAAACTCATCATCTCGTGTAGGTTCTTCAATTGGTGAGCACTCAATCGCATCACCCGCACTTCGAACAGAAACATTAAATTCTCTAAAATCAGTAAGGGCCTGCTCAACAAGGATTTCTGTATCTAAACGTACTGCAACATTCAGGTATTTTTCAAGCTCAATTTCAGTATGTGCAATTGAAATACCAATACTAGAACCGAGATGAACCGGCTTAATGATAACTGGCAAAGTATACGTATCAACAATCTGTGCAAGAATTTCTGTCTTCTTTTCACTAAACGAAGAAGCGAACACGGACATGCTTGGCAATACTGGTACGTTATGAGCTTCTAGCACCTCTTTGGTTATTGACTTGTTCATGACAATAACCGACCCCTCTTGTGATGGTGAGGTAAACGGGAAGCCCAACACTTCAAGCATTCCTTGCACCGGGCCAGATTCCCCACTTCCACCGTGGAATGCTAAATAACAAAGATCAATTTGTATCTTTTTATTAAAACGAGTTGGTAGACTTATACACCCAATTCCATCACGGTGCACAAAATCGACAGGAACATGTTTGACTCTATGAAAATCTTTTTTTGTTTTGTAGTCTTTGAGTAAAAATGGTTGATTGTTTTTATCAAAATAGATAAACGAATATGAATACCGTTTTGGATCAAGATTCTGTACAACCTGCATCCCGGTGATAATAGAAACCTCATGTTCATACGAGCTTCCACCACACAGTACAGCAATATGTTTCATGGTAATTAATGCGTTTTACTTGATGCGGTTGAAATAAGCTGTTCGACAATCTCTCTGGTGTTCGCACCCACAGACTGCAGCGCACTGGTGTACGGTGCAGTGTCTGCAAGCGACGGAAGTGTATTCAACTCAAGGAAAAACACATCACCATCTTTGGTAACGACAAAGTCAGAGCGTGAGTGCTGCGCGCACCCAAGCGTGGTATGTGCAAGCTGAGCAACTCGCTCTACTTCCCTCTTTTGTTCAGTTTTAAGATTTGCAGGTACGACTTTCTGTGCGTCAAATACGTTTAGAACTTTTTGCTCTGGCGACCTAACCATCTGGAGCGACGGGAACGAGTATAACGGCTGCTCACGATAGTCTTCAAGCACCGCGCATGTCACGTCAGCCCCTTCTATAAACTCTTCCACCAAAATGTCTGTGTATGTCTGTAACGACTCTTCGAGCGCTGCAACCAACTCAACTACTCCTTCTGCATACATAATTCCAAACGAAGATCCACTTGAAAGCGGTTTTAACACATAGGAAGGCCCAAACAATGTCGATATGGTATACGCGATTCTGCTTAAATCTTTATTTGCTTCGCGTGACACACGCATGTGCCGTGGCATCAAAATACCGATCCCTTGCAGATGTTCCTTGGTAAGCATTTTATTGCAGCAAAGCGCTGATACGTACGGCCCGCTCCCAACGTACGGTATTGCTAATCGTTGCAAAATGCGCTGCACGGTACCGTCTTCACCATATGCGCCATGCAAAGCGATGAACACAACATCGGTTGCAGCAAGAGCGTGATCAGGAGTTTTGACGATACCATTTTTAAGCCACTCACCTGTTTTTGAGATCATAATGTCTTCAACTGCGTATGGAGTGTCGGACAACGCAGACAACACACCTGCGCCCGTATCCAGAGAAGTTGCATACTCCTCACTAGGACCACCTCGCAAGACCGCAACTCTTTTTACACTATGAATCTTATGCATACATACATTTTATCATGCAGACGCATCAATTTGTTTTTTCACGTGCGCAATATGTTCCTTTCCGTACACCCCTTCAAGTAAATCCAAATCTTTATCTGACTGCAGGAGGAGCTCAATGTTTTTTTCTGTTTGTGCTTTCAAAACCGCTGAGCCAAACGAATCGTTCACCACTTCGTCGTATGTTTCTCGAAATGCTTCAAAGTCCTTAATGAAACAATGCCCTCCAGCTCCTCGCCCACCATCATGGACGGGTTGTGTGTGAGAAATTCCGACTCGTGGATCATGTATCAGAGCTTCACGTACATTTTTCCAATCACCTCCCGTTTTTTCTACTAAATCATACAAAAGGTTCATATACATGACTTTAGTGTACAAGAAACAATTACCAGCATATTTTACCAATTCTGCGTCACGCGCAAGCATGATGCGCTCATATGGTGAGTCGGGTAACACATCAAGCACCTCACGCGCCTTCTTGCGAAACTCAACATTATCAACTGGAATTCCAACAATATTTCGGTTTGGATGTGCCGCATCGTACGCTGCAGACTTTTCAACCAGGAATTCCGGACTGTGAAAAATAAACAGTTTTGGGTTCTTTTTTTGCAACTCTTCAGTTTTACCAGGAACCATGGTTGATTTAATAACCACAGTAGCTTTCTCTCCCACGCACGTAAGCGCATCTTCAACATAGCTCAAGTCAAATCCATGTTCGGTTGTTGGTGTTGGGACAGCAACAAAGACGATGGTACAAATCTTAATAGCTTCTTTATTCTGAACATACGGCTCCTCAAGCGCATAACGAGTGACGCTGTGACCACGGGCTTCAAAATCATCTGCATAATGCTTTCCGATCCAGCCCTGCCCAATAAATCCAATTTTAGTCATACTCCTGAATATCAATTATTTAAATGCTTGTCTATTGTAACAGAAATGGAAATGTGGAAGTTTCATCGGTGTAAATTCGTTATAAGAGTTGGCTTTTTCTACTCTTCTGCCGGTGGTACGTAATCGCAAACCTATGTGATTCGGCGTTTGCGAGCAGAATGTCATTTTTGTATTGCTCTAATAGCTTTTGCGCTCCAATAAGGCGAATCGGTTTGTGACGGTCATCTTTCACCACAGCCACAACTGGTATAACCACGTCCATCTTCTTAAGCACAAACTGTGCCGCGTTTTTCTGTGCAGTGCTCCCGTCTACCACAATCACTTGTGGAAACGGCCACTCTGGGTGTCCGAGCCTTCTTTCGAGCACTTCCTTGAGTGCTGCAGGGTCATTGCTTCCAGTAACTGACTGGATTTTAAATTTCCGGTACTCACTTGGCATTGCTTCACCTGACTCCACGACAGTCATGACACCGACCATTTCTTTGCCCTGATGGTGGGCGATGTCGTATGCCTCGATGCGCACACGTCTGTCATCTCGATATGTTCGTACTTCGTTTTTCAAAAGTGCGATATCCTGGATATGTGTAAGGGCAAATATTTTTCTTTTGATTTGATTCGCCTCTTCAAACAGCTCTTGCTTCGCGAGACTCATCATTTCCTTCTCTAATTCTTTAATGATCTGACCCTTCTTACCCTCAAAAAATAATCTAATGTGACGTATTGTGCGCTGATACTCCTTTTTTGACTGCTGATCCGGATACAGACCAATCTGCCGATTGAAGTCAATTTTCCCTTTTGCCATTTTTGACCTTTCTTTTCCTACAGCAACGTTTGTATCATAAAATTTAAACAGTTTCCTAATTATCTTCAAAGCTTCTTTAAACAAGCCAGCGCTCGTAAAAGGTCCAAAATGGTACTTCACCTCACTTTCAATAAACTGCTCTGTAAGATCCTTGCCTCGCATCACTAGTACTCGTGGAAATTCCTCGTCTGTAATAACTAAATGGTTATAACTTTTATCATCCTTAGAAATCGTGTTGTACGTTGGCTTGTGTGTTCGAATGAGATTACTCTCAAGAATCAGAGCTTCCAGTACTGAGTCAGTCACTGTCCATTCAATACTCTTAGCCTCCAATACCATCTTCTCAATCACCGCAGACCTTATTTCTTTGATTTTTGCATCAAAATAACTTCGCACTCGATTTTTCAAAGAGGTAGCCTTTCCAATATACAAAATCTCTTTTTTCGAACCAAGAAAAAAATACACACCTGGTGTGCTTGGTAGCTTGAGTTTAGTGAGATCAGTTTTTGTCACTGCCTCTAGTGTATGTAAAAGAAAAGTTTTTTGCAAAAAAAACCCCGACAGTTTGCCGGGGCCGCGTTGCACGAATCGCGAAAATTAAAAAAAGGGGGGGGTTGAACTACCATAACCAATACAGGATCTGACATTGTCGAACGCGCAGCGATGGTTGTCCGACATGTAAATTGTATAGTTAACGTCGGTTTTGTCAATACGAAAAACTATACTTCTGTTTTTGTAAGATACCGAAAAGGCACTAACGATAA
>JBLHGD010000045.1:0-8168 GCA_047616585.1 Candidatus Azotimanducaceae bacterium | reverse complement strand
ACTCTTGCCAGTTTCCGGTACTTGCTTCTACCAAACCAGGTAAAGGAACAAGCGGTACAAAGGTTTCGGCAGCTGACGCAAGTAATGGGGGGGATAAAAATAAAGCAAAGACAGTTACAAAATGTATCACAATTTGGTTATGCTTCTGTGTCATACAACCATAGTGTGTTATCAATCTTGTTTCTAAAAATTGGGCTTGTGCCTGATTGGTCAATTTCAATTTTATTGACGTCAATCAAACGACCTGATTCGTCAAGAAAATCAGATAACAATTCCGCAACGCCGTTTTCAATGTCAACTAGCCAGAGAAAATCTTCTGATTGTACGGCCCCCTTGTACCAGTTATCAATGAAAAGTGCATCTGGTAGCGAAAGTTGCGATGCGCACCAAAGGAGATTTGTTGTCGTCTTATCGGGGACGCATTTTTCAGGCATAAACATAACCGCAAGTTCGGTACGCGCTTCTGTTGCGCGGGCAGTGGCATATGATTTGGATTCACCTTTAACAATTGCACTACTAAAATAGTATGCATCGTTCACACCTCCCACAAACCCAAATGCACCTGATGTTTTGGGTGTGAGTGTGGACTGATCGATGTGATACAACGAGCCCTGCAATACAGCGCTTGGTTTATTGTATGCGTATGTTTCTTCACTCCAGATAAACGTTGCGTCACGAAGTGGAATTGAGAACAGTTTTGATGGAGTATTTGCATTAATATCAAGTTCGAATCCATCCGTGCCAGAATCGGTCACAACTGCGTATCGTAGTACAGAATCAGAAGTAAACTTGGGGTCGAAGGAGTTGGTTGGTAGATTAATAAGGTCAATAGTGTTTTCTTCTTCGTTAATATATCCTGCGACAATATCACGCTGATACCCATTTTCAGCAATGAGTACGACACTTGTACCGCTTTCTTCAAAAACAGCGTCAACTACTCTGGGGATTGTAGTTCCGGATATACGCTTCTCCGTTCCGTTGGCTACATTTATTTCAAATACATGCCCTGTTCCCCGCTCAGCGTATCGTATTAGGTCTGAGCTACTTCCAACAAATCCAAAACCGGCTACTGGCTTGAGAGTCAATTGGCGAAGTGCGTCTTTGGACGCTGCAATCGGTGTCACCGTGTCTTCTGTGGAAGCATCTTCGCCTTGATTCGTTGGTACTTGTACTGATGCATCGCCGCCACCGATGCCCAAGTTAGTAAATACGTCATCTGACTGCTCTGGAGCACCGAAAAACAGTAGATATATCCAGACTGCTGCTGCAACTAGGATGCATATTATACCGATACTAATAATAAGTGTTTTTTTCATATATTAAAAAGTAACCATAAAACCATCCTCCACCCCCTGCAGTAGGTTTTGCAGATTTCTGATATGGAAATCAACGCTAAAATTACCTGTCCCCTGCCCGCTGCGTAGTGTAATGTTCTGTGGATCATTACTAGGATTTTGTACAACAGTGTTGTTCACTTCCCACTGAAGAAGCGGGTCACTTTCGAATATTTTTGTGTCCATAAAGTACGGTTCAGCACGAAGAGTCATCTCGTCACCGATAAGTAAGTGTGGACTGACAATAGCATTTTGGGAAAGTCCACGGAGCGGGTTTTCTTCATAGAAATGTATTTCTGGGGCAACGATATCTATAAAAGTAGATTTTCGTGTGAGGGTGGTACCTTGTGTGTCGCTCACTTCAAGTGTCAGTAGGACTCGTGGACTTTTAGGAGCTTCGAATCGCGCAATATTTTTTCCAATTAAAGATCCTCCAAATAAGACTTTATTATCTAAAATCCAAGTATATGATAGTTCTGAGGGCGCAACAGTTGTGTCTGGTACGGCAATAACTCGAACGATACTTCCACTTGAAGGTAGAGCGCGCCCCTTGTAGTGGAGAGGAACTAATGTGTCTGCTTCAACTACAATATCAACTCGTGTAGGGATGATGGTGCGCGCAGCCGTTATTGGGAGGCCGGATTTGGGTGTGATTTGTGCACTGATTTTTATCGGTGTTCCTAAATCACCTACAGCGAATGTGATTTCTCTGAGATTTTTTGCGTTTACCACTTCAGATCCATCTATATACCATGAGATATTTGCACCAGTAGTGTTAATTGCGTACGCATCGAGTGATGCAGTCACGTCTGTATTTGGTTCAGGATAGGCAGGTTTTATTTTGATCGTAGCATCGGTATTTATACCGAATGATTGTGCCATCGTGTTTGCAGCAGAAAAAGCGAAAATGCTCAAAACGAACACAAAGCATATTGTCGCTTTTGCCGATGTCATACCTATAGAATACCACGCGCGAAAGTTCATTTTCTGGCTCTATGCACCACTATTTTTTCATAACTCCCCACCACCATATAATGCCAAATGGAATAATACCCAGTGGAAGCGCACACCCAACAAGGGAAAGAATATAGCTCTCTAATCCAGTACCTTTTAAAGCGTTCACACCGTTGAGGTAAAAAATTGTCAATGCAATTATAAGCTGAAAAACAGCTGCAAGTGAAGATATGATCCATCCAATAAAAAAGACGTACTCTCCGGGTATCAAAAATACAGCAATAGTAGTCGAAACAGATGCATCTGGAAGCGAAAACTCGTTAAAATATATAGCAAGGCCAATTATAGAAATAACTGCAAAAACTATTTGTACAAGATACAGAGCCCAGCAACATGCTGCAATCAGGCCACTTGCTCTAACCTTTTTAGCAGTTCCTTTTGTGGGGACACCTCTTGCCTTTAGGTTTAATAGTATCTTCTTCAGTTTTTTCCTCCGCTTCACATGTTGAGGAGTAAGCAGTTGCTTCAGGACTTTTCGTGGCGTACTTTCATTTGACTGTTGGTCGTCATCAGTTTTATCTTCTGATGTGCGAGCTTCACGTTGGGCATATCGTTTGCCGTACTGCTGTTGTCCTACAAACCTGTCTGAGACAGTAGGATGTGAGGGGTCTTTTCTTACTGTGCTGTTTCTAACACCACGTGATCCGCTTGCAGCCCCCCTCCCAACAGCCCCAGCTACACGCACGGAACCAGCCGCCACGCCCCGGGCAACAACAGCAGCCCCTGCCCCGGCTGCAGCGATAAGTGGAACAACCATACTAAGTTGTTTTAGTAAGTAAACTATTCATGAGAGCATTATATCATCTCAGAGTTGGCACAGATAAGCAGTGCGCTACGGCTGCAGGACTACTGTGCATTACGCAGTTCTTCCCTCGCCTTCTTAATTTGGAGAATCTGAGATGGGTCTGAAGTGATGATCTGATCTTCGGTATATGAAGCTATAATTTTTATAGCTACGTGTTTTAACCCTGCAAAAAAGATCCCCTCCCCCACATTCGACTCAACAAGTAGCATTTTTTCTTCGTTTGTAAGGTTGAAAGTCCTTTGAATGTTGTCGATTGCTGTTGGTGATTGCTTCATCAATAACTGCAAAGAAGAGTTGGTGATCATCGGCACACCATACGGAGACCGAAGGAAGTCGTCCACGTCTTGGGTTATGGTTGAAAGCCCAAGATAGTATTTCCTTCCCCGTTTTGCGAGCATAAAGAGAAAAGATGCTGTGTCCTCAGATTTCATCATCCACCAGGCTTCGTCGATGACCAATAGTCGCTTTGTTAAGCGTCTACGAATCGCGGACCATATATGGTTGGTAATAATATACATTGCTATCGTCTTCAGTTCGTCCTCCATATCGCGAAGTGAAAAGACGACAAATTTTTGATGTATGTCTACATTGGTTGGTTTGTTCATGAATCCTGACCAAGTACCTGACGTGTACTTTTGAATTCGGGAAATCAGTGAGGCACTTCCCTCCATGCCAGCAAGTACCATTTCAAAGTCTGAAAGTAGTGGTGGCTCTAATTCTGCAAAGTTTGCGGAACCGGCAATATCCTTCAGAGCGTATGTCTCACGGATTGCCTCATCAACAACTGATTCCTCTTCTGGAGAAAGACCTCCAAGCATCAATCGGAACAAACCAATGAGTTCAATACTGTGTGAACGCAACACGTCTTCTGGGTTTTCGTCTTCTAGAGGAATCGGGAGATCAAATGGATTGATGTGGTGATCACTTGAGAGTGAGATATTGAAGAAGCGGCCTCCGGTGGCTTCAGCGAGGTACTCATATTCTCGTTCAGGGTCGATGACGATGACCTCGGTCCCGAACATCAGCGAACGCAAGATCTCGAGCTTTGTCGTATAGGATTTTCCTGCACCGGAGGTGGCGAATGTAACTGAGTTATAGTTTGTAAGTTGGAAGCGATCAAATAACACCAGCGAAGAATTGTGTCTGTTGATACCGTATAGAATTCCCGTGTCTGAGGTAAGATCAAATGAAGTAAATGGAAAGAAGCTAGAAAGTGGAGAAGAATTAAATTTGCTGTGCACCATAAGTTCGTCTGAGACGGTTGGAATGATGCTCTTAAGGCCCTGTTCTTGTCTGAACAAGGCTGGCTTTATGTATATCAAGCGTGAATCTAAAATTCCTTTTATCTCTGATTCGGTCTTGTTCAATTCGGCTTCGGTATTGCCGTAAATGGAAAGATACAAACCAACATTAAACAGCTTTTCTTCAGCCTGCTGCAGCTTGTCTCGTAAGTCTTCAAGGTTACGGTGCGCTGCTTCCAGTTGTGGATCACGCACCATTCCTTTCTCCGCGTTCATATTAATTTGGCTTTGTACCTCGGCTACTTTCTTTTGGAATTTTTTGAGGGTTTCTGCAGTATCAATCGGATGGATCATAATTGAGATATCCATCTCACGCTCGAGATTGAGAATTGGCTCTAGCCAACCATCGTTCAGATACCGTGGATATGACACAACAAAGAATATACGGGAAAGTTTACCGCTTACGTTTATATTTCGTGGATTGATATTGACAGCCGAAGGCGAAATAACGTCAGTAAGTGTCATCAATGCGCTCTCAGTGATTTCCTGATCTCCTGACGCACTATTTGGTTGTAGAAATTTTAGAAAATCCATATATGATTATTTCGATACGTCTGCTGCCACATCATCAGGATTGAATAGATGATAGTACAACTCAACTAGCTCATCATTTTGCAGCACTGCTGTGCGCACCCCAATACGGTTTAGGCCTTGCTCTACAACCGTAACACGCTGCTCGAGTTGTACGCGGTGCTCTTGAAATCGTTCATCACTGTGCGTGGCGTCCTTGCCCCCTCCAAGGATGCTAGAGAAACTTGATTTGATGTTTGCCGAGACAGGCGAATATGGCACTACAACAAAAAAACTCTTACTCATTATATCAACCTCAGTGGTGAAGGTCTTAACAAAGTCCATGTACTCACGTAGTTGTATACGCATAAGGTCGTTGTCTTGCTTAGGTTCAAGCTGAGCTAATTGTGCAAGGTATGGATTTATGTCCAGTCTTCGTGACTGGAGATAAATCTGTAATGAAAAATCAATTGTATTTAAAAAAGCTTGAAATTGGTGCAAGATTGCTGTCTGTTCGTCCGAAGACTTAAGTGCGAAGTTGATTGATGAGGCAAGTAAAACCATACACATCTGCCCATTCTTAAGAAGCACTACGCCATCTTTAATGTCGCGAATAGGAACAAAATTTTGCGCTGTAGAATTCGATGCCATATCAGTTTTGTTTTTGGATTGATTTCAACTCAAGTTGTCGCGCCAGTGAGTTTATGTTCCCCTGACCACTGTTGGGAATGTAGGTAGCACCTTCTGTTTGGTCTGTCGGAGTATCTTTTTGGTCATTATAGATGCCAGTACCTGACCTTTTCCATAAGTACAAACGGGAACCACTAAAGTACTTCAACATCGATTCAAGAAATCCAGAAAATGGACGATTGTTAACTTGGTAGAATGCTAGCAGTGCTGCGAGTATTCCAATAGGTAAACCAAAGATCACAAAGATAAAAATGCCTGTTGTGAGATACAGTACAACGGCAAATCCTATGCCTCCTGCGAGATAGATAAACTGTTTCCATGTAAAAGGACCAAAAATTTTATCTTCGATCTCAATAAACTGAGGCACTTCAAATCTCATCCCATTAGAGCCAAGAAACGTTTGAGTGAGAAGCAAACACTTTCTGGAATTATTTTTTTGTTAAAATTCGACACTTTCATAGTATGTACATTTTTACATTCTTTCGTTACAAATGTGCAGGTTGGTTGTACAACCATGTATCTCTAACGGGACACGTACGATCATTATACATTGAAACAATAGCCCACCCCGCGCTTTTTTCGACTTATCCCCTATCCTGATTGGTTTTCTGTGTATGTTGGCACTTTCGCTAGTTCGGGACGTTCGCCAAGCGTCGCCTCTTGTGAGGTTGCTTGCACGATCTCTTCTTCTAAGTGTTCGCTCAGGCTCAGGTCGTTTGATTCCGTTTCGAGGGTAGCATTTTTTTGCTCATCGGAAGTGGATACCTGTTCAGATATGCCATATCCGTGAATTTTGTGTATATCCTGCTCCATGGTCCGAAGGGGCTGCACGATTGAGTCTTCTCTCTGTTGTGCAGGTATGGGCACTTCTATTGGTGTAGTTGGCACGGATGTTTGCGCGATATCTCCATTATTTGCCAGTTGTTGTTCGTATGTGTTAAATACAAAACGCGTCGTTTCGATCTCATTTTCTACCTGTTGAAATAACTGATCATGTACATCGAATGCGATGCTTTCAGCAAGTTCCGTATCAATACTGAGATTTTCAGTTAGATTTTGTATAAAGTCTTCTCCGGGCTCCATTGCCAGAAGCACAAATACCGTTTCATTTTCAAGTTTATATGTCTGTTCCTCTGTCAACTCGTGACCTTTTGCTATGGAGTTAGTCGCATTACGAACAGTCCCATCACGTATTACGTTCTGAATATTTTCAGACGCCTCGTCAAAGTAGTCCTGGGGTGTGTATTGTTGTATTGTTAACATAAGTACAATAATTATGCAGCTTTCGTTTTATCTAGTTCGTCGATAATTCGATCAGTGTTTATTTGATCCCCTGTCTTCTTCCGTTTTTTCTCGTGTGCGGCACGAACCTTTTTTGCAGCACTACGTCCACTTGGGAATACCTCATTTCGAGCACGCTCGTTTAAGTAACCACCAATATTATTTTCTTGCTTCGAAACTTCGATTGTCGCTGCTTTAAACGCCTCTCGGGCCGCTTTAGATTGTTCGTTTCTAGTTTTTGCCGGAAGATCCTTCAGTGTTTTCATTTTTGCTTTGAGATCCTTTTCAGCTTGTGTTAATTTATCCTTTGCTCCAGAAAGCGCATTATTTTCTGCTGCAGAACCAGTGACACGTCGGTCTTTCTCCATTTTAACATTTCTCTCAGCCTCCCTAAGTTCTGTTTGGGTACTCTTAATTTGTTTCTGAATTATTGCCTTCTCCCCCGGGCTCTCTGTCTTTGCTTTCTCGGCTTTCAATTCCTCAATTTTTTCTTTCGCGGAGTCTGCTTGAGTCTGATATCTCTTCACTACTGTGTCGTCATCATCGACAGTTCCAAGCAGAGTAGCCATATCCTGATGTTTTTTCTCCTGTGTTTTTACTGAATTGTCCCAACTGCCTTTCGACTCTCCTATGCCAAGTTTTTTTCCAACACCACCAATATTACGAGCGTCAAAGCTAGCACTCGCCATCTTCTGAGCCGCCGCAATTTTCCGTCTTCCCAGAAATGTTTCTGAATTTTTTTCAACCCAAGTCTCATCACTTAGTTTTGCACGCGACCTCCCACCAGCAGTAGACTGGAGCCCTTTTGCAGCAAGACCAAATGTTGTTGCTCCGGCACCGCCCCGAATATAGTTTCCTGTGGTTTTTAACATACCCAGAGCTCCTGTCGCTCCATATACTCCCATTGAGCTTGCAACTTTAAGGGAGGCGACCAATAAAGCGGCGATCACAAAGAAGTTTAGAAAAATTCCGAATGACCCGTCAGCAAATGATTCGGCACTGAAACCCTTGTTAAAGGAACCATTCTTATTACCCATCCCTTCTATTACCTGTAGCGAAAGATAGAGCATGAAAAGATACGCAGGAGCGACAAACGCATACTTCAGAAACATTTTCCACCACAAGTCTTGATATTGTTTAAAGAGTGGAAAGACAAAGCCCAAAAACATTGCGGGCGAGAGAACCATAAAAATAATGAGCGCTACAAAACGAGATATCATCCAGAATGCACCG
>JBLHGD010000044.1:0-8289 GCA_047616585.1 Candidatus Azotimanducaceae bacterium | reverse complement strand
GCGTGCAAATGTCAGTATCGTTTGCAAAAATGATACATAACAGATGCAATGCCAATAGTCTGCTTTCATAAATATGGAGTGAGTTGTATAAAAGGATTCACTGTTACAAAAACCAAAAAACCAGGGTCAAACCTGGTTTTTTGGTGTTTGACGTAAATGCTGATGAGCATAACAGTTCAGATCGTGCATGTCGGTACAGATACTGATTATTGACTTGAGTAAATTAATATGTACAATAATAAGTACATAAATAGTTACATAAATTATGATAAGTAAAATCAAGGATATTATTCAAACTTCTGAGTTGCGAAAGAATCTTTCACAGTACCTAACTCTTTCGGCGAGTGAACCTGTTGCTGTTTCAGGTGGTCACAGTGACGGCACTCGAGTTCTTCTTGACGCAGATCTGTACAATAAATTGGTAGAGGTCTATGAGGACTATCAAGATTCTAAACTACTTACAGAGCTTGAGGCAGAAAAGGACGATCGAGTTTCATGGAGTGATGTAAAGCAAGATGCGTGTGTTTAGTATTTATCTATCAAAAAAAGCATCTAAACAATTCTCTTCTCTACCTCCAGCCATCCAAAAGCAAATTGCTGCAGTAATCGACTCGTGCGAGAACGATCCGTTTTCTCTTGATGTTAAAAAGTTGAAAACTCCATTTGAGGGATATCGAATCCGAAGCGGCAACTACAGACTGCTACTAATTGTGGAGAAGAAAGACGTTACTGTTTATTCGATACAGCATCGGAAGGATGCATATAAAAAGTGAGGTTTGGGGGGGGGTTAAAAGGCTAATTTTGAACCTAGAGTGATCTCTGTTACTTGCTTAGACACTTATGTTTACGCACCGGCTCCCTCTGCTTAAGGTCAAGTAGTGGACCTTATAGCTCCTTGTGACTAAGCAACACGATGTTGTCGATAGGATTGAGTTGCCCCGCGACCTTCTCTGCCCTAGTCGTTTCTTCAGTCACGAAAAGTAGATACGGGTAATCGCAATGTTCCTGCTGATTCCATTCTTTTGTAAACTCATCAAAATTTTTCTGCAAGATGAAAAGTTCTTTGCTAGCATGATCTATCCGGTAGTAGTCACCGCCATGATAGCTGCTCTCGTGAGCTTTGAAATTAAGCTCTAGCGTTGTTTCAAGAATCTTACGCGCTTGATCCAGCGAGGAGCTTTGAATTCCATATAAATCATATGTTATTAATTTTCCAGTTTTCATATACTGAGTGGTGCCAGGCAGTGACTAAATGTCGCCTCTGCAGCAGATACTTTTATATTGTACAGTGCTGCAAAATGTAAACGTGTCACTTATACACAAAAAACATATTGTACAGAAATATTGAGACTTATAAACGAAAAGTCAAGGGGGAAATGTAATGTCTAAACACATATGGCCCTTTTCTATAAACTAAGAAAATGTGCATATCTATGGCAACAACAATGCAAGAAGAGCGGTGGTGATGGATACAACCAGTCATCAACAAAGAAATGAAGTTGAAAGACGTAGCTAAAGTCTGTCCCCACTCAGAACGCAGTCTCAAGCGATGGAAACAAGCATATGTAACGTTCGGTATGGAAGGCCTGATACCAAAGAGCACAAAGCCAAAGACTCAACCAAATGAAACTCCAATCAGAATTAAGGAACGCATAATAGACAAGCGTAAAGATACAAAACTTTGTGCCAAGAAAATCCACTGGAAACTAGAGAAAGAGGGATTATTTGTACCAATAAGTACCGTAGCAAAGATTCTGAAAGACGCAGGGTTGGTACGAAAGTATAGAATGAAGAAAATCAAATACAAACACATCAAAGTGACCAGGCTCCCTGGTGAACTAGTGGAGATAGACGTTAAACACGTCCCGGGGCCTATCAAGGGCCACAAGTACCAACAGTACACTGCCATTGATACTGCGAGTCGCTGGAGACACTTAGAGATCTTTGATGAAGAAAGTACCTTCCATTCAATTGAGTTCTTGAGGATTGTGATGGATAAGTTTCCGCACCAGATTAAAGCGATCAAGACAGATAACCACTCCACCTTCACTAACTACTATCTCGGTACCAACAAGCGTAGTGATATGACAGTGAAGACTATTCATTCCCTTGATATCTTTTGTGGTCAAAATAACATCATTCACTATTTGATTGATCCTGGAAAACCAACTCAGAATGGCACTATTGAAAGAAGTCATGGTGAAGACCAAAGGAAGTTCTACGAACAGAACAAATTTCGTTCAGCTGTTGATCTGAAAAAGAAAATTCGTCTCTGGAATGATTACTATAATAATCTTGAACATTGTTCCTTAAATGGAAAGACTCCGAATGAAATGTTAGGGTGATGGAAAGTGCCAGATGTCCTTAGTTAAGACAGAAATAAAGAAAAAACACACAAGGATCTCTCGTTTGCTTTCGACTTTTAGCTATTGGTCTTCGACTGATTTTACCCAGTTTAAATTTAGAAAATCAAGGAACTACGTAGTTGTGACTATGATTTTCTTAGCTCGACGCTCAGCATACGAGCCTTCCTAGGGCGAGAATGCGCTAGCGTCCGAGCTAGAAGTCAAACGCTCAATTTAGTATGTATACTAACCAGTCCAGATCAAATGAAAAAGAGAACGTACTGACCATTTTGAATTTAGTTCCGAATTCACCCCTTTGTCCTAGAGCACCCCTTACAGAGGCTGTATACCTTGTCATCATTTTCTTTGAACATGCTAGTCAAGGTCTTGCAAAAGTGTTGTAACACTTTTTCACCTGGAACTCGCATTCCAAAGCATAGTAAAGTCGTTATACTCAACCCGTCCAATTAAACAGCAAAATTGAAAAATCCTCAATCCCAACATTTCCATTGCCATTTATATCAGCTGGGGGGTTTGAATTCCCTCCTGCTGTTTGCCACCAAAAAATTAAAATAGAGAAGTCAATGAGATCTACTTCACCATCTCTATTTAAGTCTGACGGTGTTGTTGCTCTACCATCAACGCCTACAAATAAAGTAATGGCTGTACTGAAACTACTTTCTGAAGTCAGTGAACCTGAGCCTCGCTCATACCGTGCTTTCGCCAGATGTTCAGCTGCAGAAAGACCTGTTGTTGTATATGAAATTGACCATTCACCATTACTAGCTGACGTCGTATCAGCCACTTGATTTGAGTCAATGAAAAGTTGTACAGTTTTGTTTGGAGCTGTCTGACCGGTAAAAAGAACAATATCTCCCGGATTGATTTCTGTTTCATCAGCTGCAATTGTCGGAGGTAGCATAATACCGCTCACACTTGTTACAGCTCCTTGAGTTGCATCAAACGTTGTATTAAAGGTTACAGATCGTACACTGTTGATATCGGTCGACCAGAAACCCATAGATGCAGCACCGGGGTCAGTACCGATAGCGAAGTCGAATTCTCCATCGCCGTTTGCTCGGACTGACCCAACGGAATCAGCGTCCAGAATGATATTCACGGTACGATTTGGGTACGCTGTACCTGTCACACTAATTGATGTATCACCCAAATCTTCGCTGCTACCGCCACTATCGCCTGAACCGCCCCCCGAAGAACCCCCGCCCCCCGATCCAGCCGGCTCAATACTACAGTCTGCACCACAAAAATCTCCATCAGTGTTATTGCCATCATCACACGCTTCACCTTGAATGGTCTGCAAAATACTATCCCCACAGTATGGACCAAACAAACATTGTGGAGTGCACTGTCGACCTGCAATGGTAGTGCTATACGTTCCAGTTTCACCCGGCGCATCACAGTCTTCTCCGGTCTCCACAAGCAAATTACCACAATTAGTAACCTCAATAGTCGTAGTAGCGACTGTAATCTGTGCAGTAGCAATATGGTCTGACATTGACAAAAAAGCTGCCATACAATATACGAGCGATATAAAAATTCTATTATGCATGGCTATGAAATATTCCTTGAATCAATTTTGCGTCTACGCTGCGTGTACGCTAAAGAACTTGCGATGAAAATGATGGTACTAAGTGGTAGTAAAACAGAAATTTTATGAGGCAGCGACAGGCCGAAGAATCCATAGCCTGCAGTTTGTAGTGTGCCGTAGGGTAAAATACTGAGCGTTAGTTCACCTTCTTGTTTAATTTCCTCATCATTGAAAATTTGATACCGAGCGAGATAACTGCCAGCTGGCAAACGAGTTGGTAACTCAGCGAGCACTTCTTCTGTTGCATACGGTTTAATTTTTCTAATACGATTAGTGTGTTCAATCTCTTCAAGCAGAACGGTACCTGAACTGTCAAAAACTCTAAAGACAACTTTTGATGGTGCAACACTCACGTTGCCAGTGTTTTCCAAAAGAATTTTAAAATCTATTTTTCCTGGAAAATATAACCAGCTTAACTTGTGTCCCTCATTGAGATCTTCAATGCCAATCTTTCTGACTCTGAAATCTTTTATCTCCTTATCGATAATATTTAAATGGACATCGAGCTGCGCTCCAAGAGAAATACTTACAGAACCATCTGAGACAGCGTGATCAGGTTTGCCAGTTTTAATACGAATCACTCCTTCATACAACCTAAAATCAGCATCGTCAGGAACAGTTACACGTACAATCATCGGTACTTTTTGCTCACCTATAGGCAACATAATTTCTGTGCCACCGACAATCTCAAGCCAATCATCAATTTCTGGCGCATCAATTGAAATAGTTGCCTTTAAGGGTACGTCTGGATCACTTCGGACCATGAGAATTTGTTGCTCATACGTAGAATTACGAGTGAGGCTTGTATTGCGAACATATGGTGGAGTTATACCAAAGCCAGCAAACGCAAAATCAGCAAACATAAGCTGGGAAGCAAATATGAAAAAGAGTGGTACAAGAAATGTTCTTACCATGAAAAATTTAGCGCATTGAGCGCTACAGGTAATTATCAAAGAAAATGAACAAAAACGCAACCTTAACTGATGTATAACAGCACTTACTGACAGTTAAGCAACATTTCTACCACTCAGAAGGATCACTGAATACTGCTGAAATCGTGTTTTCACCAGTGTAGATACCAGCAAATGTAATAGAACTAGGAATTCCAATACCCCAATATGTATCAGCATTACTTGGTGTCGTGGTGCTTAGTGACTTTGTTATGTTAATTTCTAGCGTCGGATTCGTGGTTGAAGAAAGTGCAAAACCAGCACCATAAGCTATTGAAGATGTGCCATATTCTTGAGAAGCGGCAGGGATTGTTGAAGTAGCCGACGTAGTACAGTCATTACCAGTTGTATATCCATTACACATAGATTCACCCGTTATTCCTTCATCAAGGCCTGTATTTCCTGTTGATTGTGCGTTTGTGGTAGTGCTCAATGTGGTCGAATCACTGCCAGGCTCAAGTGCAGCATATGGTATCGCAGAATCAATTAGATTAATTGCAGTCACTGCGAGTACTTCAACTGGGGAATCTCCTTCCCTTAATAAGCCAGTTGCACCATCATCATCAGTTGCAGAAACTGATGCAGCCCACGCTTCAGCAAAGTGAACGGTAGTAGACGCGTCTGCACCATTGGTCGGATCAGCAATGAACCAGAGTGGGAATGTACATTCAACAGTTATTGTATCGTCAGCTGAACCTCCGCACGTGGTTGATGATGCCATACAGGATAAATTCCAGTCTGCGGCAGCTGCGCCACTAGGGTAACAATTATTTGGATCATACGATCCTGCTGATCCGTCGCATGTAGACGTCGCAATAAATGTATTATAGATCACAACGGTAGATGTTGAAAACTCATCATTAGCGCCTCCTCCAACTGCATCACAACTATTTGCATCCGTCACCTCAAACTCAAGCGTAAAACCAGTCGTCTCAATGGCCTCAATAAGCGTGAAATCAACTCCTTCATTAAGGATGGTTGTCCCCCCGTGCACTTGCGGTGCGACATTATTGGCGGTCCACAATGAATTTGTACCCTGCGATACATCTGTCGATACGTGTCCATGAATATCAATAATATACCCGTATCCATTGTAGTCATCATCTTGGTATATGCCTGGAATTGCGTATGTGGCTGTTGCGTTAGGGTGGAAGAAAGATGAAGTGGCGAGTGTTCCAACATCGCATGCACCTCCACTAAATGAGTTTGTCGTGCACACGTGAAGTTGTACAGCATCCTGTATCGGGTCAGTGTCAGCATCAGTTGAAGTTGCATAAAATGTCACAAAAGCGCCTGGATCCGCAGGTCCATCATTTCCAAACCCACTGAAGGTTGGGCGGTGATTTACATTAAATGGAGACGATGTTGAGCCAGTTCCTTGTAGTGCGATGTTATTGCATCGAGGATTTATCGCAACTGAGTCACATACCCACGCCAGCCACACATTACTTTCAGCAAATCCTTCAAGCGTAGTGGTTGAGACCGATGCTTGCACACTACTTGAAGCTAATGCTGAAACTCCCCACGTAACATCAGATCCATCACAGGTAGGGGCAGCGCCGTTAAACGCAGTTGGTGATGCGGTTTCTCCGTCACAAATCAAAAGATAATAATCATTTCCACTTGGATCATCAGCAGTTGCAACCCAAGTCATTACGTCACCTGAATTTGTAGGAGACGAGGTTGAAGATTCGGGAGACTCAAATGGACCTGCCACAAACGCTGGAGGTGTATTTAGTACCGTGATTGATGTGGTCGCAACACCTGTTTCAGCAGTCGCCTGTTTGAATTCTTTTGTACCGATGTTCAAAAGAAAGATTAGTGTAAAAACAGCGACAGCAAAAAATGCTGTAGCAATGGTTAGTTTTCCAGCTGTATTAAAATACGCACTAAATTGGTTATTGTTGTCCAACATAATTAAAATTAATTCTTCTACTATTGTAACGAAACAAATTCTGATTTCTTCGAGTTATACACATTTCTAGTTGATAGTATGTATTGTATAGCTTGCTAAAAAAGAAATTATTTTTCATAACAGAGCATCTGTACCCATCTTATACACATGTAATACACAGTTGTTCTCAACATACTAATTCTACTCATACCGGATTGCATCAAGTGGATTAAGAGTAGAGGCACGCTTTGCTGGAAAAATACCTGTGAGGTATCCAACGACCGCAGAGAAGAGCGCAATGAAAGTCAGAAAATCAAGTGGGAACGCAAACAATGAGACAGACTGTCCACCATTTTGTGACGCAAGGATATTCAATGCAATATTAATTACACCACCCAGCACTACGCCCATAACGATACCACTCACCCCACCAAGAAATCCTACTACAATTGATTCCGACACAAACAGGTATTTAATATCTGTTGGTGCTGCGCCAATGGTACGCATAATTCCGATCTCTTTTGTGCGTTCCAAAAGCGTCACAGTCATGGTGTTAAACATCCCAATTGCTGATACGACTAGAGCAATCCCTCCGAACACTGCAAGTACCGCTTGTACACCCTGGAAAATCTTTGAAGCCTGCTCAACTGTTTTTGACAGTGCGGAAACTCGATACCCCTGTTCAATCAATTCGAGTTCAACAAGCGGGAGTGCCTCATTGGTTGTAACTCGTACTTGCACTCGTTCGTATTCTTCAATACCAAGATGGTTACGTAGCTCAGGAATCATCATCAATGCATTTAATACGCCCTCCTCTTTGGTGATGCCGCGAACCGTATATTCCTTATCAATAAAAATCTCATTGATGTCCTCAGTGCCATCATTTGCGGGGACTAGAATTCTAAATTTCACTTTCTCACCGATGAACTCGGGTATGTCCTCGTCTGCAATACCAAACAATTTTAAAACTGCGGGAGAAAGCATGATGCTGTCCGTGTCATCAATATCGTCATCGGTAAATACCTCACCATAACTGGCAATAATTCCTGCGTACCGATAATACGCTGTATCAGTTCCCTGCAAGAATACATTTCCCGTAAGACCGTTGTATGTCACTAAGGCTGGAAACCTTGCCAGAGGAGACGCATCAAGCACTCCGTCGAGCTCTTCAAAGGTGCGCACTGTCTCGTCAGTTAGTTTTAGGTTTTGAGATCCGGTACCTGACACACCAAGTGACAGCAGTGTCTCACCAAACACTATCTGCTCCAGAATGATCTGTTGTAGACCAAAACCAAGCCCCACAAGTACTACAACAGCGCCTGTACCCACACCCATACCTAAAATTGTAAGCCACGTACGCAGCGGGTTCGTCTTGAAGTTTCGTGTTGAAAGTCGTGCTAAGTCAGAGACTAACATACATTATTCGCTTTTGTAGCTTACATCCACACCCTGAGCGACCAATTTTTCAAAGTATCGAGTGAGCGAATCTGA
>JBLHGD010000043.1:0-8294 GCA_047616585.1 Candidatus Azotimanducaceae bacterium | reverse complement strand
CGCAACCGCTCCTGCTGCGCAGTCAGTTGCAGCAACACCTGATGATGAACCGTCGTCACCATAACAGTTAAGGCTGTCGTACACGATCTCAGCTTGAGCACGTGTGTTTGCGAGGTTAGATTTGATAGCTGCGTCGGCGCCTTTGTCTCGCGCGGTATTGAGCGATGCCAAAACCACTGATGCGAGGATACCGATGATCGCGATAACTACGAGGAGCTCGATGAGCGTAAAACCTCGTTTGAATATATTTTTCGTCATAATTTTTTAATTTTTATTAATGAATTTTTTATCAAAACATCAGCTGTATGTTTCGATACTCTATGCCCTACGTTAGTTAGGCTATCTATATTATACGGCTAAACTTGACAATAGTTTGGTGGGGTGTGGAAAAGAAACGCCGGAGACGAAGTCTCCGGCGTTTCTTCGAATAAGACAGAAGCTCTATACAGCACCGGTAAGGTTGTAAATTGGCATCAATACTGATGCAAGGAGCGTACCAACACCAAGACCCAAAAGCACAATCATTAATGGTTCAATGAGTCCGATAAGTGTGTCAACCGCATTATTTACCTCGCGTTGATAAAATTTTGCAAGCGTGGTGAGAATCTCTGAAAGATTACCTGTCTCTTCACCAACTTTTGCCATCTGCGCTAGCACTCCTGGAATTTCGTTGTACTCACTAATTGCATCAGCAAACGAACGTCCTCCCTTAACTTCAATTAATGTGTTTTGCACGATATCACGATACACAGCATTGTCTACAACCTCTGCAGTTACTTCCAGAGCTTGCACCATAGAGATACCGCTTCCGAGCATCGTCGCTAAGTTATCGCAAATTCGAGTCAAATATAGCTTTTGAAACAAATCTCCAACAAACGGGAACGATATTTTTAATTCATCAAACGCACGCATACCAACCGGTGTTTGTTTGAATTTCCAGAGTCCAACACCAACGAATGCTCCTACGATAAATAGTACACCAACGTAATCTGTTAATACATTTGAAAGTCCAATGACTAGTTTTGTGTAAATCGGCAATTCTTGCCCTGAGTCAATAAGAATTTGAGAAATTCGCGGGATCACGAGCGTAAGCATGAGACCCATCACTAACACAAATACCCCGATAACAAACGCTGGATAGATAAGCGCATTACGTGCTTTAGTAACAATCTGATACGTACGATCCAGATAATCAGCAAGATAGCCAAATGATTTTTCAAGTGAACCAGATTCTTCCCCAGAACGAACCATGTTGACGTAAAATGATGAAAATACATCAGGTTGTGCTGCAAGTGCTCGTGATATTGAACTCCCAGCTTGTAGATCATCAGCAATTCCGTTAAGAATACTTCCTAGTTGTGGATTTTCCGCTTCAGCACCCAAGAGTCTAAAAATACGCAATGCTGAGACCTGTGCATCAAAGAGTGTCGCCAGCTGCCTCGAGAGAATCACAATCTCCTTATTTGAAACATTCTGAAACCAATCTATCTCAATGTTATAGAACGCTGATTTTTCTTCAATTGGATCGATGGAAATGACGGTATATCCTCTCTTTTGAACCGTCGAAATAGCAGCGTCAATATTTGTTGCCTCAACAGTACCTTTGCGAGAGGCATTATTTTGATCAATAGCTTTGTATGAAAAGAGCATATATTACATCAGGCGTTCAAGGCCTTTAGGATTAATTGAATACGCAAATGCATTCTCAACAGTAATCTCTCCCTTCTTCACCAAGTCAGCGAGCGAGCGATTCATGTCAATCATGCCATGCTCAAGACCGGTTTCGATAAGTGTTTGAATCTCGTGTGTGCGCTGTTCTCGAATCAGGTTCGAAACCGCGCTGTTATTGATAAGTAACTCGTACGTTGGAACTAATCCTCCAGAAATACGAGGTATGAGTCTCTGTGAAAAAATACCTGCTAACGAACCCGAAAGCTGCATACGAATTTGACCTTGCTGATCTCCAGGGAAACTATCGATAATACGATCAATTGTTTGTGCTGCACTGTTTGTGTGTAGAGTTGAAAGCACAAGGTGTCCAGTTTCTGCAGCGGTTACTGCCATAGAGATAGTCTCTGGATTACGCATCTCACCTACCATAATAACGTCTACATCCTGTCGAAATACAGCGTTGAGTGCCGTTGAGAAATCAGCCGTATCTACCTTAATCTCTCGTTGATCGATGAGTGATTTTTTTGGTTCGAAAATATATTCAACCGGATCTTCAATGGTCACAATATGCTCAGCTCTTGTTGTATTGATGAGCTCAACCATCGCAGCTAAGGTCGTTGATTTACCTTGTCCGACAGGACCTACACAAAGAAAGAATCCCTGCGGTCGCATCACAAAACTCTCTAGAATCGGCGGTAAATTGAGCTCAGTGAATGTACGAATCGTATTTGGGATATTTCGGAGCGCAATTGACATATTAGCACTCTGAAAGAATCCATTCCCACGAAAGCGAATTCCATCTTTGTGGCTGTACGAAAAGTCCATTTCGTGAGTCACCTCAAATTCTTCGTACTGCGCTTTAGTCATCAAAGTCTGTGCAAAACCACTGACGTCAGCTTGTGAAAGGACAGGTTTCTTTACTAGCGGGATTAATGATCCAGCAACACGAACCATAGGATGTGCTCCCACAGATAAATGAATGTCTGAACCTTTTTCAGATGTGACCACATCAATCAGGTCACGTAACTCTCGTTTATAATCTACAGATGCCATATTTATTGTGATAACTCCTCAACCTTCGCTACTACCTGACTCGGAATCGAATCAGCCTTAATAATGTACCCATCAGCACCCGCTTGCTTTGCATTATCTATATCAGATTGTTCTCCTTGATTTGAAAGCACAATACACTTTGTGTTACTCGCAAGGGAGAATTGTTTGATTTTATCAAGTAACTCAATACCAGTAATACCTGGCATAACCATATCCATCAAAATAACGTCATATACTTCGTCGTTCTCAAGAAAAGAAATAGCCTCGGTCGCATGCTGTGCAACTGATACTGCATGTCCTGCTTCTTTGAACTTAGTTGCGTACATGTCACGCAAAAGTGCATCATCATCAACTAGTAGAAGCTTCATCCCCTTTATTATACTTCAGAGTCATCACTCAAAAGGAGGTTATCGACAGGTAGATTTTCTTCATTGAGAACATTATCTTTCCCTATTTTTGTTCCAAACAAGCTGACCTCCTCGTAAGGAATCACGTGCTCAAGTGCCTTCATGATCGCGTCCTCCTTCATGCTTATAAATCCATTTTTACGTGCAACTTTGTAAATCGCCTCTTCAGAAGCACTGCTGAGGATAAGGCTTTCAATCTCACTGTTAATCTCTAAAGCCTCCATCACCGCAACTCGGCCCTTCGTACCAGACGCGCAGCCAGGAGATGGCTCCGGATGCAGCATAGTTGTACTTTTAGGAATAATCGAGTGAAACTCTTGCGGGAGTGACTCAAATTCCTTTTCCATCATGGTCGCGATACTCCCCTCAACTGGTATTTCGGTACCCGTACCAGAACAGATACGCTTCGCAAGCCGTTGCGCAATAGCAAGCTTCAATGTCGGCGCAATCAAATACGGATCAACTCCCATGTCGACCAAACGTGGGATCACACCGATTGAATTATTGGTGTGAATGGTCGACAGTACAAGGTGACCAGTCAAGGCGGCCTGGATTGCAAGCTGCGCAGTTTCTTTATCTCGGATTTCTCCAACAAGAATTACGTCCGGATCTTGTCGCAGTGCACTTCGCAATCCGTCAGCAAACGTGTACCCGATCTCTGGACGAACTTGAGACTGACTCACTCCTTCAATATTGTACTCAACAGGATCCTCCAGTGAAAGTACATTTTTGCCTTGTTTATCTACTTCTTCAAGCATAGTGTAGAGTGTTGTTGATTTACCAGAACCAGTTGGACCTGAAATCAAAATAATACCAAACGGTTCTTGAACCATACGTTTAATTGATGCGAGATTATGATCAGAAATACCAGTACTTGCAAGCGAGCTTACCCCTCGTGCAGTATCAAGAATACGCATAACCACCTTCTCACCATGGTTGGTCGGCAATATTGATACACGGAAATCAACACGTCGCCCATCAAATGTTGCTGAAAAACGTCCGTCTTGTGGTTTTCTCCGTTCGTCCAGTCGCAATGAAGACAATATCTTAATACGTGCAACAACCGCAGACTGTACCTTGCCCGGAAGCTCTAAGCTGGTAGACAACAAGCCATCAACACGGAACCGAACACGTACTTTTGCATCTGTAGGTTCTATATGAACATCTGAAGCACCACCATCTACCGCATACCGCAAGACTGTAGCAACAATTTTTGTAACAGGAGCATCCTCCTTAATATGCTCAAGCATCTCTTTGGCATCTTTTTGATTTTGTTTAGGATCAATACCTTCAACAGAATCATCTTCGAGTATTGTGAGCGCATCATCCACTTCCCCAGAAAGGTTTTCATACTCTTGCAGTGCCGCTTCTAAATCCTCACCCAGAAGAAACACTAACTTATACGGGAGCGCATGCTTTGAACTAATAAAACTAAGAACCTCACGTATTCGTAGATTCTCAGGATCATTAGTTCCAACCACCAAAACACCATCTTCAACTTTCAGTGGAATCACTTTGTAATGTCGAGCGGACTCCTCTGGGATATATGAAAGTATCCTCTGCGTAAAGACATCATTTTTAGAGATAGTGTATTCGGGGATGGAGAAATATTTTGCCAGTTCTGTGCGAAGCAGATCTGGAGAAACACCTTCCGCTAAAAGTGCATGCTCGTATGACTCGCTACCCTGACTCATACGTTCTTCTACTCGATAAAAAACATCGTCTGTTATCAGATTCTTTGACTTGAGGTCATTAAGAATAGTCATATCTTAATCACTGAACAGGCGCAAACGGATTATCACGCCCAACGGGATACTTGCGCACCGGCTTAGTAAAGTCAACTAACGACGTAAACTTATCGTCGTTAAATAAATCGCCCGAAAGATCAAATGATTTGACATCCTCGAGCTCGCGCACAAACTGAGCACTCGCAACACGCGCAGCTCCAAGATTACGAGAAGAATTTAGAGCAGTGCCTGAGTCTGATTCGCTAGTAATGGTATACAGGTAATATCCTAAACTTCCCACAAGTAGAAGTCCGAGAAATATAAGACCATTTTTGACAAAAGGAGTCATAAGTTATTCAGTTTCATCATTACTTGTAAATGAGTAGGTTTCCAAGCCCAAGCTAAATGTGTACAACGAACCTTCTCCTGGGGAAAACTCAATATTCATTATCTCTAACGGATATGCATTTATTTCAAAATCTTTCAGTAACAGTTTAAACTGGATATACGTTCCAGTTACTGAAACACTAAATTGCTGGAATTGCAATCCGGCGTTTTGGATTACTTGGCTATCTTTAGACTGTTGCCCTTGTACAGCATTTATTTTTCCAATATCCTTTGCACCAATGTCTCCAGCACTTACGGCGGTTAAGACCATTTTATTGTTTTGTACAATGGTCTCAATGTCACGCATGATTGCAACTATATCAAGAGCATCAGGGACATATCGCTCAAGCACCTTACGATTGTCATCGTCAAATCCTTCCACGCGCGCTAGCAATGCTGAGAGTTCAGTGCGGTATGACTCGGCATTTGCAATTGCTGTTTGATATTCATCAGTTTCACCTTGAGTCTCTTGCATTAGAGTGAATGTAGGTTTGATGTACGTAATAATAATCACTACTGAAATGATGATAAGTACTATTTGAATTATTGATCGATGTCCCATAATGTATTTATTCGACTGTATTACCTGGCGCTGCTACGTCATCAACACTTCCTGCTTCTGTCGGATCGTCGGAGCCAAATAAATCGCCTGGTGTAATTGCAGCACCCTCTGAACCAACTGTGGTGCCAGGCAAGACAGAGTCATCTAATTCCACGGGATCAGGCTCTATCGTGCTTGCCCTAGTCCCTACTGTATACCCAATTTTATCTAAAACCGACACATCCTCAAATGTGAATGTAACTGAAGCCTCTCCAAAACTAGCATTAGGAGCAAGTTCACTGTCGCGTTCCGCGCCTTCGATCTCTCGTAATTCAGGCTCTCCATAACTGACCTCGACAAGATCCGCGGACGCAAGTAGTTCGTTTTCCTTCATGACATCCCGTTGATACAAAATTGCGTCGAATGTACCGGTTAAACCACTTACATTCAACGTAACCCCCGTATCGTCTGTACGAGTATAAGTAAAACTATCAATTTGAACATTTCTAAGAATTGAATCTTCCAATGCCCCGAACAAGACTGACGGAGCAGCATGGGCAGCAAGAATTTGTTTTGCTGCATGTAAACGATTATCAAGCTGTCGTACAGAATCAAGTTCGCTTCGGCTTATTTGCTTTTGCGCTTCAGCAACGAGTGCGACATGCTTGTTTAATTCTTTTATTGCTTGTTCATTAAGGAAGAAAGTACCAACCACAGCAATGAGTGCACCGAAAAAGAAAATGTACGAAATGTAACTAAATACATAAATACGTCGCGCTGAAGGAGGTTGTGCGCTTTTGCTAGTATTTCTTTTTGGAATGAACGATCCGCTCGGAGTATTTGCCATCAAGTACTATTATACTGAATAGTACGTACTTTTTTAACTGTTGTGTGGACAGTCATTATGTAAGCGTCTCAAAAGGTCGAAGTGCTGCCCCTAAAGCAGTAGAAAAAGAGACTCCTATCTCATCCAGTGTGTCTTCCATAAATGCCGGGTACGCAACTTTTGAAAACGGATTTGCTCTTACCACATCACGACTGAGAAGATCGCTTATATATGTATCAGCTCCTTCAAACGAAGCTGCCCCCCCGGTAATAATGACTTTATCTATAGGTTCGCCAAGTCGTGCCTCATACTGTTCAATAACACGCTTGAATTCTTGTACAGAGCGCTCGACAGTACTTGTGTATACTTTGTAGATATCGCGCGCGTGCTCACCCTTGGGATCATAGCTTCGCTTTACATTCTCAGCTTCTTCGGAAGAGATCTCAAGCAAGCGTGCAATACGCTTAGTGCATGCTGCGCCTCCATCATATATACGGTGAATGCGCTCAAGTGCACCCGTGCGACTGATGTATAATTTGCTGGTTTCAGCACCAAAATCAATAATCGCTGATATATTCTCACTCGGTATGTTCACCCCGCGAAGAGTACTGAACACCTCAATTTCTGAAGGTTGCGAAACCATCTGGACTGATGACATCAAATTTTGATATCTTTCAAATGCTTCATTTTGAATTGCCGCCAGCAACATTTCGTGCACTGAGCCTTCATTGTCTCCATACGTTCGGAGCTCGGACCAATCGAGTGTCACATCAGAGAGTGGGACAGGAATATATTTGCGTGCTTCGATACGAATCTTCGATTCAATTGTCTCTTGTGCGCGTACGGTAACTGGAATCACCGTAACAAAACTTGCCGCTAACGGGATTGCGAGCACGCCATCTTTTGCTTTAACACTCGACTCACGAACAACATCCACAAGCGCTTCAGTTAATCTTTCTGGTTCGAGTGTCACCGCTTCTCCAAGCCCTTTATCAACATACGGACCCAACTGCAACTCACCATACGTGCGCAACGTGATTGCCTTTGGCGTTTGTTCAAGCTCGACAACCTTAATCGAGGACGAACCTACATCGATCCCAACAACATGCATCGGGGCGCTCTGTGTGTTTTTCTTGAAAGAAGATAAAATATTTTTAAGATCAAAAGCCATAACAATGTGTCATAATTCTAACATGGTCATTTAGCGTTCTTTGCATGAAACAAACACTTCGTATATTTTTGGAAATACTATTCCCGATGCGTGAAGATGCCCGCATCGTCGCGCGCACTGATCATGCAGACATTCAGAAGTTGTATACACAGAACATAACCGGTGAGATTGTGTGGCTATTACCGTTTAGCAACGCCGTAGTTCGCGCAAGCATTCATGAAATAAAATTCCACGAAAATCAAAAAGCTGCCGAGTTGCTTGGTGCGATCATTGATAGATACGTCTATGCACGAGAGCAAGATACAATTATTATTCCAATTCCCCTCTCAAAAGAGAGGAAAAAGAAACGTGGTCACAACCAGATCGTATCCATACTGTCATATGCAAAAAATGCGCACATTGAAAAAAACATGCTGCACAAGAAAATCGATACCGCACCACAAACAACACTCACTAGAAAAGAACGTCTGAAGAACGTCGTGGGGGCCTAACCCCACCCCCACCCACCCAC
>JBLHGD010000042.1:0-8296 GCA_047616585.1 Candidatus Azotimanducaceae bacterium | reverse complement strand
TAAAGTCAAAAGCTAAAAGTGGAAGCGGAGCTTCTTTGATACTTTATGAACTTTTTATTTTTTACTTTTAAAGTAAGTAAGTAGGTAGGACTTATTCCCCCTAAAACACATGGGTGTATTAGGGGGAATAAGGGAGTTTGGGGCACTTCTCACCCAGACCGCCTCACCCGTTCTCTTTTTATCCAGCCCTAAAACCTTCCATTCGAATGGAAGGTTTTAGGGCTGGGCCGAACACGGAAAATACGCTCCGCTATCTTTCAGCGCTCGCTCAAGAATGTAAAAGTGAACTTTTCCACTTTGTTCGCTCCCTCGAAACTACGCGTTGCTACCTTTCTGTGCTCACTCGAAAATGTGAGAATGCATTCTCCCACTTTGCTCATTCGCTTGAAAGTAAGCCCACTACCACCGGTAAAACAGTCTCCCAGGCCGTTTTACTCACGCAAGACCTTGCCTGCTATTTTGAAAAAATAGCGACAACCTGAACAGCCGCTGTAAGCGGAGTGCGTCGGCGCCAACATACAGTATTTATAGAGAGAAATCTTGGGTGTTTTTTGTTGCTTGTATAAGTTTAATGCTTTAAAGAACTATTCCGTCGCAGTCATTATCGAGACCGTCCCCAAAAATTTCTGGGTGTCCCGAAAAAATTTCTGGGTTGGAGTCATTACAATCGTCGGGGCCACTACACATGCCATCGCCGTCATTGTCAGTTTGTCCAAGGGGGCATGTTGCCATTGCTGGACTAGTACCTATTTCTAGGCGACACCAAGTGCCTGAAACAACATTATTTTCAGGAGATGGTACCTCAGAAGCTCCAAAGCCACATTGTTGATGATCAAAATTTAAGTACCAATCTAGGTGAGCCTTTACGCATCTGCCACCCGCTCGTTCTTTGCAACGATAGGCTGGTCCGATAGCTTCTACTGTTCCGCTACCACCTGCCAAAGTAAGTTTAATGGGTTTTAAGGTCGGCAGAGAGCTCATATATTGGCGTATCATAGTAGTCACGTTTGTGTCGTCCACACCACCAGTATATGCTCCGCCAAACCAACCACATGTGCCTGTGCCACTAAAACAAATATCTTCCGTGATGCTCGTTGCATAGTCCGGATGGCTGTCGGTCTCAAGAAATAAGAGCTCAAGCACCCTGACATATTCTCTTGCTTGACTGATATTGTAAGCATTGTCAGCCTTGAGTCGGGTCGTGCCTAAGCTTGCGTATATGATGATGGATAACACCCCAATAATGGCAATGGCAATCAATAGTTCAAGGATAGTAAAACCTCGAGCAATCGTTACAATTTTCTTAAAAGAAAGCTTAGAAAGTCTTTTGGGTACTCGTAACATACGTTTTGTTTAAAATACATTTTTTAAAAAATAAGTTTTACCCGTTATGGCTATGATGTTGATTGCAAAGATTAGCAGTCATTGTATACAGTTTCTGGAAGAAACGTCAGTTTATCCAAGCACTAAAGCAAAGCTTAGTGAGGGACATGCATTTGTACTCCCGCATCGAACACGGATAGTCTCACCATAAACCTTTCGATCGATCGAAAGGTTTTGTGATTTGTGATGAGTGTAGGTTTGCCCAACAGTACTCTTTGTCAGAAATAAAAGAGGATGCAAATGATACAATACTATCAATGAGGACAACTTCTGCGTGGGCTTTTAGACGACGAATGCAATATGGCATTGGGTTTGGTTTGTTTTGGGTATTTGTTTTTACAGGAGTATATTTTGCGTATTTTAATATTGCTCCAACGTGTTTCGACGGTGCCCAAAATGGTGAAGAGCGAGGTATTGACTGTGGGGGAGCGTGTACGAGAATCTGTGCACTGGATGTACAAGAACCGAAGGTGCGGTGGGCACAGAGCTTTAGGGTCCGCGACGGACAGTACAATGCAGTCGCCTATATAGAAAATCGAAATATCGACGTCGCTGCGCCCGAAATAAAATATACATTCACACTTTATGACAATGAAGGCTTAATAGCAGAAAAGACAGGGACTACAGTGCTACCGCCAGATAGTGTGTATCCTATATTTGTAGGTCCGATCCAGACAGGGGATCGTGTGCCCACGCAAACATTTATGGAGTTTGAAGCGCCTGAAGTATGGCGTCCAGCTTCAGCGGGACGTGATCAATTTTCAGTTGTGGACCGGAACTTAACTGGTGCTGGTGCGAGTCCTCGCCTCGATGCAACCATTCTTAACAGTGCGTTAACAGAAGCGAGAGAGGTGGAAGTTGTTGCGACCATTTTTGATTCGAGAGGAAATGCTCTCACGTCTTCACGAACGTTTGTCGAGAATTTTGCACCGCAATCAGAGCAGGATGTTGTATTCACGTGGCCTGAGCCAATTGCGAAGACGCTTCGAAGTTGTGAGGTTCCAACTGATGTAATTCTTGCGATTGATCTCTCGGGAAGTATGAATAATGATAGCGCAAACCCTCCGCAGCCGGTTACCGCAGTCTTGTCGTCTGCGCAGTCGTTTGTTTCGCGTATTAAGGATAAAGATCAAGTGTCAGTTGTGACATTTGCATCCGAAGCTGATACTCGGCTGCAGTTTTCAAATGATGTGTCTAGAGCAGCTAGTGTCATCAATACCTTGGGGATAGATCCTGAGGAAGAGACTGGTAATACAAACACGGGAGATGCGTTTGCGCATGCGATGGCTGAATTCACATCACAACGGCATAACCAAGATGCACGGAAAGTACTCGTTGTTCTCACCGACGGTCTGGCGACCGCTCCCGAAGAGGAGCCTGAAGAGTATGCAAAACAGCAAGCAGAAGCATTGCGGGCGTCTGGTGTAGATGTGTATGCTATTGGTCTCGGAGAAAAAGTGAATATGGATTTTGTGGGGTCGCTTGCATCAAGTCCAGAATATACATTTAAGGCTCTTGGGAGTAGTGAGGTAGATGAGATTTACCGTACGATTACCGGAGCTATCTGTGAGGATGGAGCTGCTGTCATAGAGATTATTCCAAAGATCAGTGCTTCATTTCCTCCATTACAGTAGTGATCACATAGAAAGAGAGATTTAAAAAGGTCGGTAATCATAGGGTACCGACCTTTTTGGACAGTGACTCAAGATATCCGTATACTAGTGATACTATGCGTCCCGTTAGAAATTACAAAAGTTGGTGTGTGCCGAATCGATTTAGTCTCACGTATGTTGTCGAATTATGTTTTAACAGCTGTCTAACTCTTCGGAAGGTAACTTCCGATTTCTAACGGGATGCGCGCAATTCGAACACTTTTTTCTGGTTTTGACGTCATATTGTTTGGCTCCATACTGACGCTGACGCTTATGGGTTTGGTCACAATGTATACATTCTCGGGCGACAATGCATATTTTGAGCGACAAACAGTGTGGATTTTTGTGAGTGTTGGGTTGATGTTGTTGGCGATGATTCCTGACTATCGTTTTTTGCGGTCAGGTAACACTACATTCATTTTGTACATCGTTGCTTTTGTTTCACTTGTGTTGGTGTTACTTTTTGGTGAAGTTACGCTTGGTGCGCAAAGTCGGTTTGACTTGGGTCTTTTTTCAATCCAGCCGTCTGATCCCGCTAAGCTCATTCTTATTGCAGTCCTAGCAAAATATTTCTCTAAACGCCATGAACTTATTGGAGATTTTCGACATATCATTGTTTCAGGGCTCTACACGTTTATAATTTTTGGTCTGGTGTTTGTGCAGCCCGATTTTGGTTCAGCAATTATTTTGTTTTTTATTTGGGCTGGAATGATTTTGGTGGCTGGTATTAAACTTAAGCACTTTGCGATTGTCTTTATGCTCGGAGCACTCACGTTTGGGGGTATGTGGCAGTTTGCGTTCCAAGATTATCAGAAGGAACGTATTGCAACATTCTTCGATCCGTTAGCTGATATCCAAGGAGCGGGATACAACGCATATCAATCTACTATCGCTGTAGGTAGTGGCCAAGTATTTGGGAAGGGTATTGGATATGGTACACAATCAAAACTGCAGTTTTTACCCGAGTACGAAACAGATTTTATTTTTGCAGCATTTGCTGAAGAGTGGGGGCTTATTGGTGTAGGATTACTTTTCCTGCTTTTCGGTGTTGTCATTTGGCGTCTGCTACATTTTGCAGTTTTAGGAGCTACGAATTTTGAGCGACTTTTTGCCACCGGCGTTGCGATCCTTATTACGAGCCATTTTTTCGTGCATATTGGGATGAACATTGGATTGTTGCCAGTAACAGGAACAACGGTTCCATTTTTAAGTTATGGAGGTACGCACCTCATGACGGAGTTTTTAGGTGTGGGAATTGTGATGGCAATGAGTCGCTACACTAAAACAAGGTATCAGGGAGGGGAACTTATTTCTGGCGACACTTAGCGTGCGTTGTAAATTGCAATTGTGTCCTCGAGCATTTTCTCTACCGAAAATAGCTTTGCCTGCTGGAATATATTTTTACTGAAAGTGTGCCTTAGTGTTTCGTCGTTGAGCAATTTTGTATACGCAGAAGCTACACCTCCCACGTCAGCGTCTGGTACGAGGTACCCGTGTACATCATCGATAATAATTTCAGGTATCCCTCCAACTTTCGTTGCAACAATAGGTACGCCCGCTTGCGCCGCCTCAAGAAGTACGTATGCAAGCGCTTCTGATTTTGAAGTCAGCGTAAACACATCAAACGCTTTCATGATGTGTGCTGCATCGTCAATGTGTCCCACGAGAAATACATTGTTCTGAAGGTGCTTCGCTCGTATAAGTGCAGAGAGTGTTCCTTTCTCTGTTCCTTCACCAACGATGATATACCGTAGGGTAGGGAATGTTGTGATTATTTTCGCTAACGCTTCAATGGCCAGAGCGTGTTGCTTTACCGGATGCAGCTCTGCAACAGTCCCGATCCAAAGGTCGTTCACATACTGGGTCAATTCTGGCACTAGTGCAGTTAGTTCGTTTCGACTTTCGTCTTTTGAAAGCATAGAGTGTGTCGTCCGTCCATTGCGTATGGTCTGTATCTTAGATGATATCAACGGCCAATTCATCTGTAATTTAGTCATGTTTGAAACAGCAATAGTTTTGTGAGAAAGGAGTACGGTGACCCAGTGCAGTATTTTAAGTATAAATCTTTCTATAGATGGTCGGTCTTCATTAAAGGCCCACCCGTGAGCAGTAAATACAATTTTCTGTACACCACAGATTCTTCCCAGTATCGCACCCAGCAGTGCCGCCTTAGAGCTATTGAGGTGTAACACGTCAGGCTTCTCATCTTTGATAATTTGACGCAGTTCTTGTAGTGAGGTGATTTCTTTTTTAAAGGAAATATCCCGTTGTAAACCAGGTATACGAATCACATCAACGGAAGCTGTTTGGAGCATATCTATCAGTACTCCGGTACCTCCTAGCGCCACAACTACCTCGAACTGATCACGGGGAAGTGAGGTCGCCAGGTCGTACACGTAGCGTTGGGCACCACCATAGTTTGATTTTGTGATAAGGAATAAGATTTTTTTGCGCTCCATAGATACTGTAACAGTACTACATACTGTAAGGTTTTGCCCGTGCAACCCTATCTTTAGACAAGTAGAAAAGCTTACATATGGTCACGTTTTACTTGCAGTTTGGTATTGTTCCGGTAGGATATCTTATATATGGGTGAGCGAACAAGAGAGCTTCTTATACTGATACTCGGTGATGTTTTTTTTATTGTTGTGTCACTGTACCTTACTCTTTTTGTGAGGTATTTTGAAATTCCTGATGAAGCACTACTGGAAGCCCATTTTGGTCCTTTTTTGATCCTTTCGGGCGTTTGGTTGTTTGTATTTTATATTGCTGGTTTATACGACAAACATACAGTATTTTTGAAGAATCTATTGTTTAGTCGCATTCTTAATACACAAGCCGTAAACGGACTTATTGCGTCATTATTGTTTCTCATCATTCCGTTTGGCATAGCGCCAAAAACTAACCTTGTTATCTATCTCATCATTTCGGTTCTGCTTATTTCGTGGTGGCGATTGAAACTATTCAATCGTTTTTCTCCCAAAAATAGACATAAAGCTCTTTTGATTGCCGACGGCGACGAAGCAATTGAACTTGTTGATGAGATCAACAATAATGATCGGTACAACTATGCGTTTGTGCGCATTATTGACGAGAAAGCTGCCATGCATACACCTGATTTTGAGGCGAAACTTCTTGCATTAATCAATCAGGAGAATATTAAGATTATTGTCGCAAATCCTACTGGGGAACACATCGAGCGAGTGCTTCCGTCGATCTTTGATTTGGCATTTTTGAAGTTTGAGTTTATATTTCTTGATTTTTATAAGGTGTACGAAGACACGTTTGACCGGGTGCCGCTTTCAGCACTTCGGTATGATTGGTTCATAACGCATGTTTCGCAATCAAAAAGTCTTGTCTACGATTTCTTCAAGCGAGCATTTGATATTTTTGGCAGCATAGTTTTAAGTGGACTCTTCTTGATTCTACTGCCGATCATCTATATAGCGATGCGAATTGAGGGTAATAAAAATATCTTCATGGTCCAAAAAAGAATTGGTCAATTTAATACGCCAGTTGATGTCATAAAACTGCAAACCATGACTGAGAATGATGCGAGCTCGAGTACGTGGACCATCGAGGATCACGACAAGGGTAATGCTATTACAAAAGTTGGCGCAATAGTGCGTAAGTTGAGCCTCGATGAGGTTCCGCAAGTATGGAATATTCTTAAAGGAGAGATGTCACTCATTGGTCCGCGTAATGACATTGTCGGTTTGGGCGCCCGTTTAGCTGAACAAATCCCATATTACAATATTCGTAATTTCGTGAAGCCGGGCGTGTCAGGGTGGGCACAGACGCACCAACACTATATGGGGGATAATATAAGCCCACAGTCACTTGAGGAATCACGCCTACGTTTGGCGTATGACCTCTATTATGTGAAGAATCGCTCATTTATGCTTGATATGAGTATCTTATTCCGCACACTCAAGACCTTACTCGCACGGTTTGACGTCACGATCAAACTCCCAAAATAATCGTACATAGATGTTTTCGTCTTTAGATTTGCTTGTGATGTAACTGTGTTAAAATTGGCGTTGTTATAGAAGATATGGAAAACAGAACTATTTTTATTGTTGGTACCGGGTACGTGGGGGAGATGCTCTGTGAGCAGTTTTCCAAGCGAGAGGATGTTGCAAAGATTATTGCGCTTGATAAAGAACCCCAATCAGATTTTTTGAAAGCGTTACCTAAGCTCACGTACATAGAGCACAATATGGCAGACCAAGGATGGGAGGACCAAGTTGCAAAGTTTGCTCCAGACACTGTTGTACAAACAGCCTGGCAGATTCGTGCAATGTATGGACAAAAAGATGAACAGCATCGCTGGAATGTCGATGGCTCAAATAAAGTTTTTGATTTTGCGTTGAGCGCACCATCCGTAAAAAAACTTATTTATTTTTCGACTGCGTCATCTTACTCTGCGCGGGAAGACAATCGGTTTGAACATTTATTTACCGAAGAAGAAGGCTTTCGAGATGATGATTACATCTACGCACAGGAGAAGAAGGTTACAGAAGAAAGTTTGAAGAAAAAGTATAACGACGCAAAAGCAAGTGGAAAAGCAGTCCCTCAGGTTTCAATCGTCCGCCCAGCGGCTGTGACGGGTCCTCGTGGTAGATACATGCGCATCCGTTTCGGTTTGCAGTCAGCACTACAGGGAAATCTTAAAGGAGGTTTCATCAATCGACTTATCACTACACTTACATCGTTTGTGCCGGCGAGCTTGGGCTGGGCCCGACAGTTTATTCACGAAGATGATGTGAACGACATTGTGATGAAGTTTACGTTTGAAGACATGGACTGGGACTACAATGTCTTTAATATCACACCAGTAAGTGATGCAGTGTTTGCTCCTGATATGGCGAAGGCAGTTGGGAAGAAGGTATTACCAATACAGCCATGGATGGCACGCTTCGCCTTTTGGTTCTTCTGGCACACAACCCAAGGTCGTATCCCGACCTGCGCAGGTAGCTGGCGATTTTACTCCTACCCCGTTTTGATGAGTGGAGAGAAACTAGCAGGAGTCTACACGTGTGCATACACCTCAAAAGATGCGTTTCAGTATACCGATGGTCGGTATGAGTATTTCGTTCCAGAAGAGCAGAAGAAATCACGACCAACTACATAAGGTTCTGTTATAAATCACTTCGTATTTTGCCTGTGGGACGCAAGTAATATGGTGTTAGAATATTTATATGAAAAAGATTGAAGCACGGGCTCTTTTTGTCGGGGCAGTATCAGGTGTTCCTGCATAT
>JBLHGD010000041.1:0-8472 GCA_047616585.1 Candidatus Azotimanducaceae bacterium | reverse complement strand
TATACAAAGCCCAAAGACAGTGTGTTTCCTAACTATCTGATGAGTGAGGAACCTCGTGGTATGGGAGACATCTATGCCAGTGACTTCACGTATGTGAAGTATCGTGGCAAGTGGTTGTATGTGGCTACGGTCTTAGATGTCTATACCAGAGAGATCGTTGGAGTGTCCATGCTCAACACGCATGCCACACAGCTGGTGATTAATGCACTCTCTGCAGCAATACTCCATCGTGCGCCACCGCGGATCATTCATTCAGATCAAGGTAGTGAGTATGCCAGCCGTGATTATACCAACCTCGTGCAATCACTGAAGATTAACCAGTCGATGAGTGCTCCTGGTTGCCCTTGGGAGAATGGGTATCAGGAAAGCTTTTTAAAGGCTTTAAGTTGGACTTAGGTGATCCGAACAGATACGACACCCTTGGCGAGCTGGTAGCAGCTATTTATCAGACTATTGGGTACTATAACCAGAAAAGAATACACTCAGCTTTGAAGCAACCACCTGCGGTGTTTGCGGAGAAATACCGGGCTGGTGTATTATTGAAAGACTTAGAAAAGGTGTCTTAGATTTGGGGTACCTTCCACAACGACAATAACTGCTGATAATACACCTATGATAGCTATAGCTACCAATAACTCGAGCAATGTAAATCCTCTACAACTTTTATTCTTAAAAGAGTCACACATGAAAATACAGAAGTCACAATTTTATTGTATAAGTTATCATAGAACGAATAAGTTCAGTTACTACTGAGACGTTGCCAACCTAGTCCACAGTCAGAGGCTTTGGGTCTATCTTCTCTCCAAGAATCTCGTCATCACTTTCTTCTGGTTCACTTTCTTCTGAATCTTCAATAGTTTCTTCTACAGGAAGATCTGGAACATCAGCAGCAAGTTCATCAAACAATGATAATTTCTGTGTATATAAATCTATGGCCGCGGTGGCTGCTGCCTCATCATATTTTATCATTGAGGCATTTGTGCTGACGATGGTTGATTCGAGCGAATTGTATTTCACGTGGGTTTTTGCGTTCAAGACACTACCCATAGTTGCGATAATAATAAAAACACAAATGCCAAGAAACCATTCCCGGCGCGGATCAACTAATCTGCGCTGTTCGTGGCCTTGCGTGTGTCGCGTCACATGTCGCACCATTTGTAGAATATTTTTTTTGTCAATCATGTTTTTTAACACTTACAAGTAATAAAATTCTTGCATCAATCTCGCGGCCGCCTGTCGTTTCATCAAATATCCGGTGTATCGAAAGGGAAGTAATATATCCATGGTACGGCAATGTTTCAAATATTCTAATCATATTATTTACTTCCCTCCCATTTCCAGACAGCTTAAAACTTACTTCCAAATTATCAAAACTGCCTAATCCCTCCGATACACTCAATTCTTGTGTCTCTAGATCAACACCTTGTTCCATCTCAATTTCATCGAGCCTCGAGAGAAGAGTGATCGTGTCACTCTCATCACGCAACACAAACTGATTGAGTATCATTCGCTCAGTCTCAGTCTTCTGAGTCACAGCGAGCAAGTCGTCGTACTGCGCAGAAAATGCTTGTTCATTAGCAATTGTTTGCAATCGATCACGCAAATCTGTCCCATAGCTTTCTATGCTAAACCAAATCCAACCCAGGCCACTAGCCGCAGTTCCCATAAAAAGAAATGCGAAGAGTATCGGACGTATTTTTTGTAAAGTAATCATGGTAGCGCTGGTTTAATATCAATATCAAACAGAATATCTTTATCTTTCGCCAGATTAGATATTGGTACATCAGCTTCAGTAAATAAAGGATGGTCCTCAATATCATTACTGAAATTAGCGAGTGCAGTTCGTGTCTTTGCTAAACCATTTATGTGAATTTCTATGAGCTCGGTCTCTGATCTTTTAAAACTAAAATTAGAAATAGTCACACTATCACCAGCAATTGCATCTAACACATCAACAAGATTTGATAATCCAATATCTGCAATACTACTTGTAAGTAGACTCGACAAATCATTAACTTCAACCAGCACACGCTGTGCTTCAGCAAATGTCTCTACACTGTTGTTGGCGTCATTATACTTGCCAGAAAAAGCGTCCAACTGTGTTTGTACTAACACGTATGTAGGGAACTGTAGCACAGCAACCACAATCAATGCCAAACCAATAAGCACAAACCACACGGTCACAACTCGGAGCCAATACTCAACAGTAATTGCGTGTTTTGCATCTGGTGGAATAAGATTTGCCATAAATAATTATGTGATATCGGTAAGCGCAAGCCCTATTGCAGTTGCATATCCGTATGAATACCGTCGACCGATCGGTGGAATTACTTCCTTCACATTAAATGCATTGATCCAGACTTCAGCCCGCTTTGACTCAACACCTAATGACTGAGTAAAATATCCAGGAAGACCTTTTAAGTTTACGCTCCCGCCACATAAGATAATACCTTCAATCTGACGTTCCTCACGTTCGACATCCCGAGTATTCCAATACTGTATTCGTGTGGCGATCTCATCTTTAATGGCTGACATCGTCGTAATCAATGCATCGTATGACGATGAATCAGAAACTCCAGGAACAAGACCTTCGGTGTTTTTTATTTTTGTATATTCACTCTCTTCACGATCCCCAAGCTGTCGACGTAGTGCTGTTGATAATTCAGTCCCACCTATATCAACTGTGGACGTGTACATAAGTGCCCCGCGATGCACTATACCGATACCTGTTCTGGTTTTTCCAAAATCAACGATCATATACGTACCCATATCGCCCTTAGGTAACGAGGCTCGTGCGATCGCTTGCGCCTCTACCTCAAATGCAAGCGGGGTAACCTGTGCCTCCCTGCATGCTTCGTAATACCCCATGACAGTATCGCGCGAATACGCAGTAACCAAGACCCTATGTACTCCGGCATTTAAATCATCTTCAACAATGTCATAGTCAAAGAAAGCATCTCGGGGTGAAAGTGGTACATTTTCTTCCAGTTTAAACTCAAGCAATCCTCGAATTTCCTTAAAAGGAGTTCCCTGCTTAATCTCAGTTTCAAACAAGTATGCGCGCTCCTCAGGAAGTGATACTCGAACATTCGAAGCCCCTGTGAGTTTCTTAACTTCTTTGAGTGATTCGGCTAATTTTTTAGTATCTTTGATATCCCCACGTTTTAGAACTCCATCAGGAATATCAATATCTCCCCAACTTTGTAGTTGCAGCTTTGTACCGCTGTGGTGATCCTTCCTAAACTGAATATATTTTAAGGACGTATCAGAAATATCAACACCGACACTTGGCATTGTAAGGTAATTTGGCGGTGGAATAATATTTCCCAATATAGTAAGAACAGACATTTGTACAGTATATTATACGATGAAACTCATAAGAATATCTTCCATAACTCACACTCTACCGTAATTGAAAAATAATATACCCAATTAATACAACACCCAGAATACCAGCTAGCCAGTGTAAATTACGCTGCATCATTGGTAGCGCGTGTGGCCCAAGCGCGTATGCAGCGAAGCCAACAAGACCAAGTCGGAAGAAGCGTCCAAAAAGAGAGGCTACAATAAACGTTATGATATTAATCTCTAATACTCCACTTGCAATTGCAACGATTTTATACGGAACAGGAGTAAACGCACCAATCAAAACAAAGACAAAACCATTTGAATCAAAGCTCTCTGCAAGAGATGAGAAACTCTCAGAAAGACCAAACGCAGCAAGTAACTCTGCTCCAACCGTTTCAAACAAGAACGCACCTAGAGCATACCCAGCAAGACCTCCCGTAATTGATGCGGCAACTGCAACGATTACAAATTTTTTCCACAATGTTCGTCGAGCTAATATAAGCGCCACCAAAAATGGATCAATAATTATTGGGACAAAGAAAGACTCAGCAAATGCTATCGCTGCTAAATACCACATCGCATATTTTGAGCGCAACCAAGAGATTCCCGTCTGTGTAACCTGCACAACTGCTGGAGATTCCTTTTGTAAATCGATATCTTTCATTATTTTATGAGTGTTCCCACAGGTAATTCGTTGTGCGGAATAAGCAGTGAAAATACGTCCTCAAAGTTTGAAGCTAAAATCATTCCCTGACTTTCGTACCCTCTGATCACTCGCGGTTCAAGATTAGTGAGAAATGGGCACTGTTTTCCAACGAGAAATTGAGGGTCCTCAAAAAATTCTCTAATACCAGAAATAATTTGCCGAGGCGACTCCTCGCCTACATCAACGGTAAGTTTCAGAAGTTTGTCGGCATCCTCAACCACTTCAACAGACTGGATCATACCAATCTTAATTTCTAGTTTTGCAAAATCGTTGTAGTTAATTTGATCCATACTATTTACTTTACTCGTGTGATAAAGCTGTTGAGAATAATAGCAGCTGCAGCTGCATCCGTCTTTTCTGTTTTGCCCTGAAAACGCGTTGCTTCTTGGGTTGTGTATTGCTCTGGCTCGAGATGAATTGGCAGACCTGTTTCAAGCGTAAGGTCGGTCATGAGTCCTTCAACTTTACTATGAATCTCATTGGGCTTTCCGTCTCGACCAAGTGAGAGCCCGATAACAATCTCCCCCACCTCCTTTTCTGCAATCAGCTTCACAATTTCTGAAAGAAGTTGGACATCATTTGGAAGCACATCATGAGGAAATGCCATCAAGCCTTTGTCGTCAGAAAAAGCAACGCCCACACGCTTGCTTCCATAATCAATTCCCATTTTTCGCATAGGGCTAGGATACCATGGCAACACAGACTCTGAAATAAAATATGAATGAACTAGTCTGTACGCACCATTCCCTTCCGAAGCCACCGCACACCAAGATACACAAGCGGCGTATCAAGTACCGCAAACCCAACTTTGAACAAATAGAATGGGAGGGCCAACTCAAGGATAAAGAGCGCATCAAACTTCTCGCTAATACCGTAAAACGCAATAAACATGAATAAGAGTGTGTCGATAGCCTAGGACACAATCGTCGACGCATTATTGCGTAGCCAGAGATGCTTCCCGTTTGTTTTCTTCTTCCAAAATTCATATGCCCAAATATCGTGAAGCTGCGCAAAGCTAAATGAAATAACACTTGCCACCATAATTCGTATGGAGTTAGAGAAAATAAGTGCATACTCATCCGTAAAGGCATACTTAGAATGACTCGGTAGCAAGATAAAGAGATATGTAAACGCGAGAATGACAATCGTCGCTATAACTGCCCCTACGACAAATTCTCTGGTTACTTTTTTACCATACACTTCTGCGACAACGTCAGTAATAAGAAACGTCAACGGCATCATCAATATCGCGACCGACACTGACACGCCCAAAAACTCGTTATCTTCCCCCCAAGCAAATTCATCCCAATAACCATCGCGATAAACAAAGCGAACAATAAACCCAACTTTCTAAATTCTTGAATACTTTGTGGAATCATATGCGTGTACAGTAACTGACTGAATAATTAAAAAGTCAGACTACCATATTGCTAGATATTTTCTATACGCCAACCAATTTGGTTGCCCTTTCTATCCTTAAAAGGATAGAACTTTTGTGTCCAAACTGCCATGTCGCACACCACTATGGCCGTGCCTTGTACGGAGAAAAATAGATGATATAGTACTAGCCACGGAGAGATGGCTGAGTTGGTTGAAGGCGGCGGTCTTGAAAACCGTTAAGGGTGTAAGCTCTTCGAGGGTTCGAATCCCTCTCTCTCCGCATCATCGTGCTAGCACGAGACACCTACGGTATAATAAAAATATGAAAAAGTTTACAGCATTCCCTGTGATTGGAATTGTACTCTGGTCCTTAGTTGGTCTGGTTGCATATTATTTAATGGCACAAGTTCTGGCTTTCTTGCCAGTTCCATATTGGATATATGCTGATGATAGGCCTTTAGTATATGAGGTGATAGATGTTATTGGTCCCACGCCAGAAAAACATCAAAGATTTAGCTCCGTTGACTCAAGTGGATTGATGATTGGATATTTTTTGCGGGGCGGAAATCGCTATTATGTAAAGAATGGAAAAGTAAATGGTCCTTATAATTGGGGAATAATTTCAAAAAGAGAATCCAGTAGTGCATATTGGCGCCGAGGACATGAAATTGGCTGGCCCGTTGAATTGGGTACTGTAGAATCGTCTGAGCAAAGCGACATAAAAGGAAGTAGTACACTGAGAATTGAAAAGTTTGGGCCGAAAAAAGATTGTTTTGACAGTGCCGCAAAATCAAAAGTTAATGTATACCACAATGAAACATTGGTAGGCACTGAAAAAATCAAAAATGACGAATGCCAAACTGCATTTAGGGGAGGTATCCTGTCGGACGATGGGTCTAGACACGCATACATTGTTCGTGACAGATCTGGTTATTTTGTAGTAAGTCATGGCAAGCGTTCTTCTAATTATGTCTGGATACAAAACCTACACTTCCAAGATTCTGTACCAGTTTTCAATGCAACAGATAGTAGTGGAAAAAATTATATAAGAGTGTCAATGGAATAGTCATTACTAGGTAGTTCATAGTAATTTTCGTACGCTCGAGACACTATCGAATTGAATTCCAAATGTAAGCTAATCGGTCAAGAAGGGCTTGACCCACCACGGTTCTAACTCGAGACTGCCCGCAATACAAAAAGACGCCCCATGGGGCGTCTTTTTGTATTGCGGAGAGAGAGGGCGCAGCTTTTCTCCGAAAAGCGTTGCGCGATTCGAAAAGCTTTTGTAGTAGATTATGAGCAAAGCGAAATAATATACTCAAAAGGTATACTGGTCGTGTAAGCAAAGCTTTCTTGAACTGCGCTCGGAAAGTAAGCGAAAGTGAACTTTCTCTTATTTCCTCGCTTGTCCAAGTAACGACCGAAATTCCCTCTCTTAAATATTGTGCCTATACGCCCTGTTGCCAATCCAACATGCTACAATTTACACATGGAAGCACTTGCACGATCTATCACATGGGATGCCCCTGCACACCACCATATTGAAAAAACCAGTGACTGGTTTTGGGCACTAGGCATCGTCTCACTCTCTGCAGGAGCTGCTGCATTTTTCTTTGGCAACTATCTGCTAGCTATTCTTATTATTATTGCTGCTGGTATTATGGCGCTTTTGGTTAACCGCCCACCTGAGATCGTCGCATATGCAATCACAACTCGCGGACTGAGGGTTGGAGACAGACTCTACCCATACAGCACACTTGAAGCATTTTACATCGACGAAGATGATCCAATTGGACCACAACTCTTGGCCCGATCACAAAAACTCTTCATGCCTCTTATCATCATGCCAATTCCTGAGGATCACGTTGAAGACATCGAAGACATCCTCGAAGCACGACTCCCCGAAGAACACATCGAAGAACCCCTCGCCACAAAAATACTGGAAATTTTCGGGTTTTAATTGTAGAATCTCCCCCACCATTGCTCTCATAGTTTAATGGACTACAGCACAAAAATGCTTCCGTAGTTTAATGGATAAAATATCGGTTTGCGAAACCGATGCTCCAGGTTCGATCCCTGGCGGAGGCACAGATTCTGAAGCATTTTATACGAGGCACGTAGAATTTGCTTACTTGCAAATAGAAACACCCAAAAGGCTATAACAGTCTGGGAGACTGTTATAGAGGGTTACCTGCTATTTTATAGCGATAACCTGAACAGCGTCTGTAAGACGGGCAGTTCATGTAATGAAAGATTCCTGGTAATACACCTCGTACTCGTGACCGACTCCCACCATCTCAGTAGTTAAATACTGAGAACCTGCTATCCATATACTCATGTCTAGAAACAGATTTGAAGTGAGAAGTGATTTGAGTCACTTCGCAAGACTCATTGAGGTATTTTATGAGCGAAGCGAAACAAAATATCCAATGAGTGGACAGCACCTGTAAGATGCGTAACATACGGAAACTCACGAAGGTTGCCAGTGGCACAAGCTACGGCATCACCCTCCCTATCGAATACGTGCAAGAGTTTAAATGGTGAGAAAGTACCTACGTACTTTCGCAAGGGGTTACCAAACATTTTTTCAAAATGTTTGGTAACTTGAACAACATCTGCAAGATGAGAACACCAAAAGCTCAACATACGCAAAGTAGGTAAAAAACTCATTATCGAAGATTGGGAAAAATAAACAAAAACACGAGACCGTCAGGTCTCGTGTTTTTTGTTCCTACTTCCTTATTTCTTCCCCTTCGTCTTCACAATCGCTGCAGATAGTCGTGATTTCTTCCGCGCTGCTGTATTTTCCTTGATAATCCCTCGTTTAGCAGCCTTATCAATTGCTTTGTGAGCCAACGGAAGCATTTTTTGTGCTTCGTCAGTTGATCCAGCTACGATTAATTTGCGCATGTTCTTCACAACATCGTTCATCGTGTCCTTGCGACGTACGTTAAATACTCGCTTTTTTAGCGATGCACGGTTGGCTTTAATTGCTCCTTTTGTAATTGGCATATATAGTGGGCAAAACTATACCGTAC
>JBLHGD010000040.1:0-8761 GCA_047616585.1 Candidatus Azotimanducaceae bacterium | reverse complement strand
TTCTTCGCAAGCGAGTGATGCAAGTCCTGAGAGTCACTGTTTACTGAGACGAATTCCACCCCTTTAATTTTTGAGGTGACCATGTGGTTAACCGCGTTGCATCCTGAGCCTCCAGCTCCAACAACACGAATTCGTGCGAATGATTCTACGTCTGATTTAATCTGTTCCATACTTAGTGTAATAAACTAGCTGATACCTCCAAGGATTAATGTGTACGACAGGTGCAAGTCGACACACCTCCTCTACGTGATGGACATAATACAGTGCCTGTATGAATCTGTCACCATATTGACAAAATCACCTTTCGTGTAATTGACGAATTAGTCAGTAGAGGGTAGTTCGTAGTCTGTAGAAACGAAAAAGCGCCCCATGTATGGGGCGCTTTCTACCGTCGACTATCTACACACTACGCGCTAAGGAAGAAACTGGCTTACCCATTCAATTATGGAACTTCGGGCTTTCTTTGCAATACCAATTGGAGTGTCCTCAACGTCATCGCTTGCGCCCCACATGCACAGTCCGTACGCAACAGCCCATGAAGCGTCACGTACTTTACCGTTTTGTCCTGGATCGAGCGTTGCGATACGGGAGGGAAGTTGGAGTGATGCCTTTGCGAGGTCTTGGATTGTTGCAATGCCTGACCCACCTCCAGTAATAATAATTCCAGCAGGTAGCAGTCCATCTCGTCTAATTACTTTTAGGTGCGCATCAATGAGTTCAAAGATGTCAGTCAATCGTGCAGCAACAATTTCATCTAACTTACGCTTTGAATAATTTGCCCCAGACATACCGCCTCTCTTAATTTTTTCAGCTTCCTCGAGTGGGATTTTCAGACCAAGTGCAATGTCGTTTGTGATGTCGTTTGATCCAATAGGGAAGACTTTCAGTGAAGTCGGAGTGCTATTTTCAAACACGACGATTGAAACAGTTTCAGCGCCAACATTTGCCAAGACACAACCCGCACGTTTTTGAGCTTTTGTGAGCATCACAAAACTTGCAGCGAGCGGCGCTACGGTGACGTCTTCAACAGTGACACCGATAGTTTCGATTGCTGAAACTAGATCGTTTAAATGTTGTTCGAAGGTGGTTATAAAAAGTGAGTCAACCTCCAGTTTTGTACCTTTCATCCCGTGAGGGCGCCCGAGCACCTTTTCTCCGTCAACTAAGTATGAAAGCGGAATGGCGTGTAGAATTTTTCTATTAGGGATTTGATCAATAATTCGCTCCTCGCTGTCTTGTAGCGCTTTATCGAGATCGGCCTGTGTAATCTCTGAATCAGCTCGAGAGGTAATGACTTCACCATGAGATCTGATCTCGTCGAGTCCGATACTGTTGGTCGAGACGTATGCCCGCTTTATTTCAACACCAGAAGCCTTTTCGGCTTGCAGGACAGCGCTGCGTACGCTTCGGATCACGTCAGTTTCGTTTATGATGTATCCGTTTCGCATACCGCGGCTCTCAGCGTAACCGGTCCCGATAATCTGTGGTAGCGACCGCTCGCTGCCCTTGCGGGAATGTTTAACAACCACCACCTTCACTTGGTAGGTACCAACATCTATACCGGCTATAATGCGGTCTGACATAATATTCCAATTGTACCATTAGTGCGCTTCACAGCTCTGTGGATTTACCCCACTCCAATAGTTTTCCGGATACTAGGTAGTTTCGTGAATGTTGGGAAGGGGATAGTTTGGGTATTGAAAACGCTCTCCGAATGGGGAGAGCGATTGGTGACGCGGGATTCTTCTCTACGAGAGTTTGAAGCGTTCGAGGAATCGTTGTTCGAGGCGTTCCATCTTAGGGCCGTGGGTGAAGCCTTTGAGATGCAAGAGTCCATGTATGTATAAAAAGCCTATATAGCCCTTTGGAGAGAGCTTGTATCGCTTACACTCAGCTTCTGCGGTTGTGGGGGCAATAAAGATCTCTCCGTTGGTTTCTGTAAGAGGAAAGGCTAATACGTTGGGGATGTATGTCTTGCCGCGAGTAGACTCATTGAGCTTTTTAGCTCGCGCAGGCCCAATAAAGACCAATGATAACTCAAAAGTTTTGCCTAAGATGTCGTTTTTGATTGCCTCGTATGGTAACTGTGGATATTCCTTTACAGTTGAGGATATAGAAAAGCGCTCCATGTACACATAGTATACCATGGAACGCTCTTCTTGGGTAGGCCTATTGGAAGCCTTGTTTATCGTCGGTTGTCCTGGATCTTTCCGAGCTTGTGGAGTTTTTCGTACTCATCTTTTCGTCCAAGTTTCTTCAGACGAGTTTCTTTCTGTACATTTTTACTCTTAGTTCGAGCGTGATACCGGATACCACGAATTTTCCGCACGATGCCTGCATTCTGCATTCGCTTAGTAAACCGACGAATAACATTCGCGCTGCTTTCGTTCTGATTCTTTTCTACTTGTACGTTTAATGCCATATGTGGGCAAAAATATAGCATTATTGCGTTGGGATAGCAAGTCCGTCATTTGTATGGCTATTAGAAACGCAGTGTTAGAAAAAAAGAATCACTGCTTTAAAGCAGTGATTTTTTTGACGTCATAAGTGTCTCTCAGTCTACACCGTTGCTTGCGACATTCGTTTCAGTTGTGAGACCAACGACGCAATAGGGACGTGCTCCTGGCTTCGAGCGTGCATGTTTCGCAGGATCACTGTGTGATCTACGTGTTCTTTTTGTCCGATGATGACGGTGTACTTCACACCGCGTGCCTCAGCGTCGCGTAGTTGGGTTGAAAGTGAGTCACACGCCAAATTTTGGAACACAGGCACCTGTTCCTTGCGCAGCTCATCAATAAGCATCAGGCTTGTGATCTTTGGTCCAAAGCCTAGTTGTACGACATACACTGATGGACCTGCAGTTTTTTGGGCGCGTGGAGTTCGTGATGGTGCTTTTTTATCACGCAGGACAATCACAGCTCCAGCAGCAGATATTTCTTGCTTTGTGTGTCGATGGACGAACTCACTGTACCGCCCTCCACGAATATACACAGGTGGATTCGTCATTTTGACCCCCTCAGCATCGGCAATATCAAGCGCGAATAATGCATCCGAGTAGCACTCATGATGTCCAATAAGTTTTGGATCGATCTCGTACGGTGTCTCGCTCATGTCGAGGTATTCAACAATCTCACGGAAATGCTTACGGCTGGGGTCACTTAAGTGTTCAAGTGGGTTTGGGCTTCTATACGCTAAGTCGTGTTCTTTCTCAATGAGATACATCAATGCTTCAAGCACATGTACCTTCATAAGCTCACGAGCTGGTGGCGGCATGTCGTCGAGTCGTTTCTTGAGGTAGTTTGTCAGCTCACGAGTGTAGCGAGTGTTTGAATCGCGGTCTCCAAGTGAATTGATACGAATTGTATGATTCTCGTACCCTAAATCAATAGCAAGTGCCCGTGTAGTCTGTATAAGGATTGCTTCAGCAATACTCTTAGGTACGCCGAAGATTTGCAGTGAAAGTGCTACCTCTCCAGAGCGGGGGACTTGTTCAGCGGAGTAGAACAATACGGGCTCTTCCAATGCGTGCATCTTTGAATCAGTATATGAGGACATCCCAGAAGTCAGAAGACCATGCAACGCGTCGAGTTTTTTGTCGGTGGCACTTGCTGAATGTTCGATCTTCTCCTTACAGTGCCTGCAGACAGAGTTGCGCTTGTATGCGTCCACTGACTGAAAACCAAAATGTTCGGCAGTGTGTGTTGCGGTCTTTAGAAATTCTGTTGCGGTGATATCCATAGTATAAAAATAAATTACTAAAAGGCAGAGCTTTGTTCTAATAACATTTGGTCGGTTTTGTGTCCTCCCGGGAAGACATCAACAGCAGGAAGAGGGAATAAGCGGAGAAATGCTCTGCCGATGATTTTGTCACGACTGAGAATTCCCCATTTGCGTGAGTCAGAGCTGTGGTCACGATTGTCTCCCATTACGAAGTACTCGCCATCGCCGAGTACTTCGGTTATGTGTGCATTTGGCTCCATGGTATTCACGTACGGTTCGTCGACAATAATGCCATCAGGATGCGCTTCATTAGTAAGTGTAAACACATTTCCTTCAATGGCGAGAGTATCTCCCGGCACACCAATTAGACGTTTGATGAAGAATTTTGATGTATCTCTTGGATACCTAAAAATAATCACATCTCCACGTTGCGGTTCCTCAAAATAGTATGTGAGCTGATCAACAATGAGATACTCGCCGCCATGAAATGTCTGCTCCATTGAAGCCCCTGAGACTATAAATGGCTGTGCAACAAACATTCGAATTGGCACAACAATAATGAGTGCAATAATGGCGAATCGGACGATTTCTAGAAAAGGATGTTCTTCCTTTTCTTCCTCAAAAAACGCCTCCTCTTGTTGGTCGGTGTTAATTTCTGTAGAGGAAATATCGTATATGACTGCACCTTCTTTATTTTTTTTGTCTCTAAAAAAGATGCTCATACAATATGTCCACACTATTATATGTGAAAAATAGGTTGCACGCAAAAATCAAATGAAATAAGGAGCGCAGCGACTATATTGAATTTACGTCCGAATTCGCTCTTTTGCCCTAGAGCGAATTCCTGGACGCTGATATACTACCTAACATGCAGCATTACATCGTCGGACTAGGAAATCCTGGAGAAGAATATAAAAGCACACGACACAACGTGGGGTTTGCAGCGCTTGCGTATATTGTAGACGTGTCACACTTTCCGTCGTTTGTGCCATCTTCAAAATATGGCGGACTGATATCAGAAGGAGTACTTGAGGGTAAGGATGTGACACTTTTGTTGCCGGATACATTTATGAATATGTCTGGGTCTGCGGTAAAAAAATTGGTTGGGAAAGGTACTGAAGCAAATTTGATAGTAGTATATGACGATGTTGATCTTCCGTTGGGAGAGATCAAGATTTCATTTGGCAGAGGAAGCGGGGGACATAATGGGGTTAAGTCTATTATTGAATCTCTCGGGAGTAAGGAGTTTGTACGGATACGCATTGGAGTTGCTTCACTAGGGTTTTTCGGTGGCATGAAGCGGCCGACGGGCGATCGTCTCTCACAGCATGTGCTGGGGAAGTTTAGCAAGAGCGAATGGAAGAAGCTCGAGGAAGTGTTGCAACGTACCACCGATGCGCTTCAAGCGATCGTCTGTGAGGGTGTAGAAAAAGCGATGAATGAGTTTAATTAGTAGGTAGTACGTAGAGTGTAGTAAGTGAAAATCAATGACCCATTTAATGGACATTAACTTTTGTCTGCTACTGTGCTCTGCTCGAGTTGTTTGGGACGAAGTTGGAACTTTTCTCCAATTTTAATTATTTGCCATATCAGATTTCCAAACCCCGGTGCACGGCGGTTCATTTTTGAGCTCCTTATAATTGACAAGTCTAATGCTCTGACCGAAAATGGCGGCTGATCTGTTTATTCTTTCCATACTTTGTTCGTCTAGTGTTGATTCGCTGGGAACAAATAATTGAGTATCCAAATAATAATTGGATCTATAATGTAATTTAGTCTTTTTAAATAGACCAACGAGTTCATCTTCTTCATTCCTCATGAAATTTTTTGATAGAAACCTAAAAACTGTTGACTCTTTTAAATCTTTAAAATCACCCTTTAAGCCAGCATGTAACGTGAGTAGTAAAAGATCAGTGTACGCATCCACTTTCGCGCTTTTGTCTAGCTTGTGATATTTCTCTGAAAATTCCTTAAACACACCAAACGATAAATAGAAGTTATCAATTTCAGTATTAGACTTCGACTCTAGTGACCGTCTTATGTAACTACCTGCTGTTTCAGCAAATTCTGTACGTGCGGTCTTGTCTGCTTCAGAATTTGGAAAATCGGATGGTAAAAATCTGGAACTCTCACCGGCTCTATCAGGCTGGTGATACCACATCCCATGAGATGTATGTACCGCACCTATAATTTCTGGAGCATTATCCAAGTTTTGCTCATCTATGGAGGCTTTAACGCTCCGTATCGCTCTAAAATCGGCAAAAGACGGTCCTGCATGAACTTCGTATTTCTCTGATTTTGATACTTCACGATCAGGCCTGTGGTTGTGTGTATGAAGCGAACAAATTCTTTTCAATTTTGAAATTTCCTCATCCGTATTGTAGTCAATAGATACAGACCCATCTTTACCTTTAGTGACCTGTTGCCAACGTCCTTCTCCTGATTTGTTAATTGTATATACTGCCCCCCCACTCGACCTCATCTGTAATGGCGTCCTGTAGAATTTCTATACCCTGCAACCAACTGGTTTCTTCCGGGATCTCTATACTCTCAACACTTCCCGGCCAAGCCGCAAATAAAACCGCCGCAATGGCTGACAATTTGGAACGCTTTATCTTTTCTCGGTTGTTCGATTGGTCAAACTTCGGTTCTTGTTTGAAACTTTCCATTACAGCAGTATACAACTATAGTGAAATACAAAAAACCACACCCTTGGGTGCGGTTTTTTGTGCTTTAGACTGTAAGCCTTTAGCTCTAGTCCTTTGGCGCTTCCTTAAAAGAAAGTGTCATACGTTGTTCTTTTGGCTCAAACAATGAGATTTTGAACTTGTACACGCTTCCAAGCGAAAGTGCTTCTTTCAATGCGTCTTCAGTTTCAAATTCTGAAATGTGTACCAAACCAGCAACACCTTCTTCAATTGAAGCAAGTGCTCCGTGTTTGTTGTACTTGATCACTACTCCTTCAACAATCTGATCCTTCTTGTACTTCTTCGCCGCTGTTTCCCAAGGATTCTCTTTTAGTTGTTTGATAGACAGTGAGATCTTGTCATCTTTCACCTCGATCACCTTAACCTGTACCTTGTCACCAACTTTGTAGAGAGACCGTGTGTCTTCAACGAGTCCCCAATCAAGTTCAGAGATGTGCACGAGTCCTTCAAGGCCTTCTTCAAGCTTCACAAAGATACCAAAGTCGACAGCACCAGTGACTTCACCAGAAAGTGTATCGCCAATTTCATACTTACTCACTTTCTCTTCCTTGTCTTCCTTTTCTTGCGGTCCTTTCTCAGAGAAGATAAGTTTTGATTCTTTCTGGTCTGCAGTGATGATAATCACGCTCAGTGACTTACCAACAAGGTTTTGCAGTTCAACAAGAATCTTGTCCTTGTCTCCGTCAGCAACTCGTGGATAGTTCTCAGCTGAAAGCTGTGAAGCAGGAAGGAATCCTGGGATGCCTTGCCACTCAAGAATCAGACCACCCTTGTTTGCTTCCTTCACTGGAAGCGAAAGTACCTTCTGGCTCTTGCTTGATGCTTCAGCTTCGCTCCAGATCAGTGCTTGTCGCGCTTCCTTAAGTGAAAGCTCGATGTACCCGTCTTCGTTTCCAGCGTCAACGATCTTCGCTGCAATGGTGTCTCCAACTGAGACCTTACGAAGAATGTCTCGTGCGTTCATAAACTCACGACCAAAAATGAGCCCTGTACCAAATGGTGCAAGCTCAATATATACTCGTGCTCGGCCAATGGCTGAGACGGTCCCTTCAATAATCTCCCCTGCTTTTGGAGGAACGGGACTGTCTGCTACATATGTATGCATCAGTCCGGGTGCTCCCCCTGGGTTTTGCGTGTCGTCTACGCTTACAGGCGTAGAAGAGAACGCACGGTCTGCGACCGCTTTTAGTGTTTCTAACATTTATTCAACTGTTATTCCGACGACACGTTTTCCGTACAACTATTACTCGTGGCCATGTGCGTGAGTACGGGGCTATGCGTGTGCCGCTAGGAACTGATAATACCTTTCGGTGAAGGCGAGTATAGTATACAAAAAGGGAATTGTCTAGGAATTTTTGCAAAAATAAAACGCCTCATTCTCAGACATTGAAAATGGGCGGTTACGGCGTACGGAGGGTTGCTCCGCACGCCGGCCAATGAACCGTCATGTGTTGCTGGTCCCCTCGGAGTGAGAGGACAGCTCCCTAGTCCTCCGAGATATGACTCGGCACCTCCTTCTCTGTCAGGAGGCCGAACATCCTATGCTTTTTGTTGTCCATGACGACACCTTATGGGGTTATGTTGAAAAAACGGTGCGTCGTACTCAGTGTGGGAAATTATCTGGGACGCTTGCCCAATCTAGTTTATTGGCGACAGTAAGTCAAACACGTTATTAACTAGAATGTTGATTTGATAACAAAAAATCCATCAACTGATAGAAAGTGATGGGATGAGTTCAAGAACATGTAAAGCGCCGTACCACGGCAGAATCTGGTTGTCGGCACCCAGATTCCGCCGTGGCCGCAGCCGGACTGTTGTGGCAACCTCTCGTATGGAAGGAGTCACTACCAACAGCGACTGCATAGTGCCAGAGCGACCTCTAAATGTCAACAGTCTCGTCTGTTTGAGCATATACAATGATATGAACAAGCATCTGGGTTTTACACTAAAAATTCCCTTGACTCCAGAAGTTGAAAACTTAGGCGTGGCCTAGAGTTTGTATATAGAAGACTTGTCACTTCAGTGAGCGCTTAGTGGAGTCTGTCTGTCTTGCTTACTCCTGTGATAAGAGTGAGTCTAGGCAGTCGACCTGAACGAATAAGTCGACCCAATTCCTCGAGCTCTCCTTTGGTTGGTGGATCGCTGAGCACGATCAAAGGTGCTTTACTTGATAGTAGAACGTTATCCGTTCTCAGAGAGGCTCCTATGATCCCCACATCAATTGGTAACGGAATTGATCCATTAGGTACCTTTAGGACCTCGACATTAATTGGCAAAGGTCCAAAAGTTGAAATTGCCACATGTTCAATTTCAAGGCAGTCCTTGTTTTCGAC
>JBLHGD010000039.1:0-8800 GCA_047616585.1 Candidatus Azotimanducaceae bacterium | reverse complement strand
AAGTACTAAAAGCGCATGCAGCGGCGCAGACGGGGGTGGTTCGTATGTAGTACAAGAGGTGACAAAGAATGAGTCACGAGCGAACTCGACAATACGATTCTCGCTTGGAGAGGCGACAACACAACAAGAAATTGATGCAGCAATTGATGTGCTCACAAGTCATGTGGCAAAAATGCGGACGTTCCAAAAATCTTTGACTTAAAGTCATTTTTGTTGCAATATATATTTACATCGGCACGTACAATAAGAGATAGGTCAGTTTTGCAGTCCATGGAAGAAATGATGAGCGAAGTGCCGTATAATGAATCTAAGAATATTGAACTATGCCAAATTTTCACAATTTTACATCCAGAGCAAAGGAGGCCATCAGGAAAGCCCATGAGCTTGCTATTGAGCGTGGGCAAAACCACGTGAGCCCGGTGCATCTACTAACAGCGCTTGCGATGCAGGACGAGAGCACTGTGATTTCTGTACTAGATCGCCTCGACATAGATATTATTGTTTTCACCGATTTACTCATCGAGGCACTTGAAGGGCCTGAGGTGAATACAAATATTTCGCAGTCATACCAGCTCTATCTCACCCCTGATCTAGCCAAGGCTCTCGAGCACTCAGGGCGCGTGGCAGAACAACTTGGAGACTCATACGTGGGAGTTGAGCATCTCTTTTTGGCAGCTTTGGAGTACCCAGGACCGGCTATTGAAGTACTACAACGATCAGGAGTTGATAAGACACAGATCGCGTCAACACTTCAAGAGATTCGTGAGAATAGTGACGTGGACGCAACTGCGCCAAAAAAATTCCGTGCACTCGCTAAGTACACACGAAATTTAAACAAACTTGCACAAGAAAATAAACTCGATCCAGTTATTGGTCGTGACGCTGAAGTGCAGCGCGTGATCCAGATCCTTTCGCGACGAACTAAAAACAACCCAGTTTTAATTGGGGAAGCGGGAGTAGGGAAGACTGCTATAGCAGAGGGGCTTGCGCAACAAATCACACAAGGACAAGTACCGGAATCTATTAAAGGAAAAGAAATTCTGTCGTTGGACTTGGGGCTTTTGATTGCGGGGACAAAGTTTCGAGGAGAATTTGAAGAACGACTAAAGGCAGTCATGAAAGAAATCGAACAAGCGGAAGGTTCCGTGATTCTGTTTATCGATGAATTGCATACAATTGTAGGGGCAGGACAAGCGGAAGGTTCTATGGACGCATCAAACATGCTAAAGCCTGCGTTAGCTCGTGGTGAGATGCGCGTCATTGGAGCAACGACTCTTAAAGAGTATCAGAAGCACATTGAACGTGATCCAGCATTAACACGTCGCTTCCAGCCAGTGTACGTTGAGGAGCCGTCTCCAGAAGATGCAATTGCAATCCTTCGAGGTATTGCTGAGAAGTATGAACTTTTCCATGGGGTGCGGATTACAGATGATGCGATCGTCTCTGCCGTTGATCTCTCGAGCCGATACATCACTGATCGTTTCTTGCCGGATAAGGCTGTAGACTTGATCGACGAGGCCGCTTCAGCACTTCGTATCTCACTTGAGAACAAGCCTGAAGAATTAGTGCTTGCTGACAGACAAATTCGACGCCTCGAAATTGAAAAAGAAGCGCTCAAAAAAGAAGAGATTAACCCCGATAATAAAAAGAAGCTTACGTCACGCTTAAAAGAAATCGACGCAGAAATTGGTGAGCTAAAAGAAACAACAAAAGCACTTGAAACAAAGTGGAATAATGAGAAAACAGCGCTTGGAGAGATCAGCAAATTGAAAAAAGAAATGGAAGAGTTACGTCTCGAGGCAGAGTCTGCTGAAGCAATGGCTGACCTTACTCGTGCAGCAGAAATCCGCTACGACAGCATCCCTGCAGTCGAGAAAGATATGCAGATTAAAATGAAGCGTCTGAAGAAACTACAACGAAGTCGACAACTTCTCAAGGAAGAAGTAACTGAAGAGGATATAGCTCTTGTTGTCTCACGTTGGACTGGTATCCCTGCAATGCGAATGCTTGAAGCAGAAGCTCAAAAACTTTCGCGAATGGAGGAAGACTTAACACAGCGGGTGGTAGGTCAAGATCGTGCGGTTAACCTTATTGGAAACGCAGTGAAGCGATCGCGTGCTGGTATTGCTGACCCGAATCGGCCAATTGGTTCATTTCTATTCCTCGGTCCTACTGGAGTTGGCAAAACAGAACTCTCTAAAGCACTGGCTGAATTTATGTTTGATGATCAAGATGCGCTCTTGCGAATTGATATGTCAGAGTTTATGGAGAAGCATTCCGTTTCAAAGATCATCGGTTCTCCTCCTGGGTACGTAGGGCACGAAGAGGGAGGTACGATAACTGAGCGAGTACGAAGGCGTCCGTACGCGGTTATTCTTCTTGATGAGATCGAGAAAGCACATCCCGAAGTATTCAATATTCTTCTGCAGGTGCTTGACTCAGGTCACCTTACTGACGCGAAGGGTCGTAAGATCAACTTTAAAAACACAATCATTATCATGACCTCTAATATTGGTGCTGAACATATCGATCGCATGTCAAGCTTCGGTTTCAAGATTGATAAAGATGAGGAGGCACAATACGGCCAAGCAAAAGACAAGGTGATGAATTCACTCAAAGACTTCTTCCGACCAGAATTCTTAAATCGACTCGATGAAATTATCATCTTCGATATCCTGACTCCAAAAACCATTCGTGAGATTGTTGGGCTGCAAGTTGAGGAAGTCCGTAAGCGTCTTGCGAACAAGGAAATTGAATTGAGTGTTACTGATGAGGTCTTAGAGTATCTTTCAAAAGCCGGATACGATCCGAAGTTCGGTGCGCGACCACTCAAGCGCGTTATCCAGTCACGAATTCTTACCCCAGTAGCTAATATGATGGTAGGCGAGGGAATGCTACAGGGAGGCACGGTGAAAGTCTCAATGAAAAAGGATGAGCTTTCATTTGATATCAAAAAGAAAATGAGAAAAGGAGCACGGCGTGCGAATAAGGTACATAAGACTACAACAAAGAAGAGAGAGACTGTTGCGGCGTAGAAATAACTCGGAACAATACACTAAAGTACGCGGGGCGCCCTATGGGCGCCCCGCGTACTTTATAATAAAAAACACCCCAAAGACCTGCAAAGGACAGGCTATATATTTTTGAAAATGACTGACGTGACAAGAGGACTGTCAGAGTTGCGAATGTTCACATGATGAGTTTGGGATATTGCGTGATGATTCCAAAACTGTTCAACGTGCAAGTGCAACATATTTATTTTAAAACAATACACGAAATTCATATTCGAGACCAAACACAACTTTTGGGTGGCAGAAAGTTATGAGTAAGTTTTCTGAAATATTTGTGACATCTTGGTAAGATATGTAGGTATGCCACCTACAAAAGTTTTTATATTCGTTGGCTGTCTCGCTTTTATACTGCTTGTGGGCTTCATCTTGTGGGAGCCAGAGAATTCTAAAGAAGTGCCGTGTGAGACTGGTCTTCATTCACATGACGGAGGTCCCGAGCACTGTGACTAATGTATGACAGTATGAGACATCTTGTTTTAGGCTTGCTGCTTACGTTATCAATACTCTTGCCGTCACTTGTGCTCGCACACGAAGTGCTTCCGGAGATCTACCTTGAGTTTGTCCGTGAAAATCCAAATTACTCTAGTGAGGAGTTTGATGTATTTATGACGGAAAATCCTGCACTTCGTGACGATGGTGATTTTATGGATCACATCATTGTGGTCCAGCAAGAGCCGGAGAGTTGGCTGCATAATGTTCGTGATTTTGTACGACTTGGTATTATTCATATTCTTGAAGGAACTGACCATGTACTCTTTGTACTCTCGCTTCTTCTCATTTATTCAACATTTAAGCGGGAAGTAGTATTGCTCACGGTCTTTACGCTTGCTCACAGTATCTCTCTCATCGTAGCTGGTTCAGGCATCCTGACGCTTTCTTCTCGGGTTGTGGAGCCTGTGGTCGCTCTGTCTATCACCTACATGGCTATCACGAGTGTGTTCTTTAAGCATATAAAAGTTTTTAGTGGACACGCCAATAAAGTATCCACGGTTTTTCTGTTCGGTCTGTTTCATGGTCTCGGGTTTGCCGGTCTTCTCAAAGACATACAAGTGCCAGATGACAGATTCGTTTCGTCACTCCTTTCATTCAATATTGGCATTGAACTCGGCCAGTTTGCGATTGTCGCGGCTGCGTTACCGTTCATCTATCTATTCAGAAAAAAGAAGTGGTATCCGAAGGTTGTGAAGGTAATTGCTGTCGTGATTGCAGTCTTTGGGCTTGTATGGGGATTTCAGAGGATATTTTTGTAGGATGTTTGATGTTCGAACCATGACTGAAGACGTCAGGACGCACGTCAGGACGTTCGTCCTGACGTGGAGAAAGGGTCTGGACCATTGTACTATTTAAAAGAATCAGCTTGGCGAGCTCATAACCAGTGGTTATAGAAAGCTGGACCCCCCCAATAGAGAGTTCATTTTGTTGTACTTTGGGATTAGTAATGTTACGATTGATTAGCATTAATCAATACTAATCAATTTCAAGCATGGTAAAAATGATTCCAATGACAAAAGCACGAGTTGGCTTGGGTGCTTTGGTGCAGGATATTTTAAAGAATAAAACTACGTATATACTTGAGAAAAGTGGAGCTGAAACTGTTGCGGTTCTTGATGCTGAAGAACTTCAAGATCTAAAGGATACACTTGAAGCCACTCAGAGACTCCTACAAGAAAAGACTGGTGTTGTGCGCGCAAGTCATACAGCTTTGAAAGCCAAGTATGGAGTATAAAATTGAGTACTTGGACAAAGCCGAGAAAGAACTCGAGAAACTTCCCAAGAGATACATTACACAAATTTTACTTAAAATTGATTCACTCCAGTATTTTCAAACCGCAACTGGAATAAAGAAATTGCGTGGGAGTTCAGACTTTTCTTTATACCGTGTTCGTTCTGGCGATTACAGAATTATTTTCACTGTTGAGGAAGACAAAATCGTCATAGTGATCATTCGAATTGCCCACAGAAAAGAGGTGTACAAGAAATTGTAAGGCTGCTCTGTTTTTGCAGTGCAGTGTTTTATCTGTGTGCACTGGAATGCAAGAAGTTAGAACTAGTATTGTGGAAAGTGAGTATTGTTTTCTGCCGAGTTGGACACATATAAATGTTGTGCAGTGATATACTTTTGATATGGAAAATGAAACCCAAGAGCAAGGAGTTGTGCAGGTTGAACAACCAAGTCCACTGCACCAAGTGACACCCTTATCAAAATATCTAGCACTAGCTTTATTCGTCATTCTCCCGTTTATTGGTGGATGGATTGGGTATACCTATGCACCTGAAAAGGTGGTGGAGGTGATTAGGGTGGAAGAGAAAGTGGTTGGAGTGGAGGATTATATCCAAAGTCTCCAAGATTCTACTGATAATGAATTACCATTTAGTAACCCTGATGTGACATTCTATTTAAAAGATTTAAAACTTGAAACTGAGGCAGTTTTAGCTAGTAGTAGCTTATCTTGGAGACAAAGAGACCAATTTAATCCATACGAATGGGATGAATGGAGTTCGGTTCATATTATTAATCCCAGCACCCTTCGATATGTCGGCAAAGGTGTGTTTACTGATGGTGAGGAAGTGTATCGTTTAGAGGGTTTGTGGGCTATTATAATTCCTGAATATATTGAACTTGATGCCTCTGCTGGCATCGAAATTTTCGTAGAAAAAGAAGTTACTTTTGTCAAAAATGGAGAACGATTTTTTGTTGAAGTGCCAGTCGGTCTTTCTTGGCCGTACTTGAGAGAGTTAACCAACTTTAATAAAGATGAGTTAGAAGTACTTGGTTATAATCATATATCAGACGGTGAGTCAATTTATTCAATCTTCACCTTTGCCAATGGCGAAGGTGTGCCAATAAAATTGGAAGGAGCTAATCCAGACAACTTCGTTTTCTACTTACTGAATGATTCAGATCATCCATCTGATGTTTTCGGTGTAAGTGAGGAGAAGTTGTATTCCAATGGTTTGTTGCTGGAAGATATTGATTTTAGTGAGAGTGAGTTTCTAATGGGAAATGCCATTGTGAAAGATGCTGATACAGTTTGGTTTAAAGATGGTGGTTGTCACTTTGGTTCGTATCGCAGAGGAACTCTCGATGAAATAGATACATACAGAGCTCCTTGTTAGTTAAGTTCTAACCTCCAGTTCGGCCTAATAAAAATACCCTTGCAAAACAAGGGTATTTTTATTTGTGCGCCGGGCAGGATTCGAACCTGCGTAGACATAAGTCGTTTGGTTTACAGCCAAATGCGATTGACCACTCCGCCACCGACGCATTACGTTATAGTTTAGCAGAATTATTAGTCTGCAAGACTACTTTTGTATTCTTCAATCCAGTCAAGAACTTGTATTAGCAACTTCTTGTCAGCATATCGAATATGTACAAGACCATACGGCATTTTGCCTTTTTTATCAACCCTGCCACTTGTGTGTATGTATGGTTTTGTGAATTGCTTCTTTGGCACCTTTAGTTGCAAACTCCAGAAATCAATAAATTCATTCTGTAGCGCTTTATCATGACAGTACAGATACACACGAAGTCGATCCTCATTTATTACACAAATAGTGCGTAAAAATGATATAAAAAGTATAACCATTTTGATATCGCTATTTGCAAAGTCAATACCGGAACTTTTAGCTGTCTTGTATCCTTCTGTCCAGTACAACATCACTCCAGCTAATTTCAAGGAGCGATCTCTTTCGGAAAGATTTGTTTTTAAGGCATATGATAATGGTTTTCTATTGAATTGAATTTGTCTATTTTCAAAAGCGTCCCTACGTACAATATTGTGTCTACGCATCGCATAGTACACAGCATTAAGAGGGTAGTGAAGAGTTTCGGCAATCATCCGGGCACTATAATTTTGCTTCGAATACAAATTTTGTATTCTCACGATATCTGCTTTATCGACAGTGGCCATAGATGCATTGTACATTGCAAATAGTATATACAAAAACCAATTGTACACAGAACAGTTTGCTTTGACTTACTATAATAATTGCAAAATCAATGTGCTACCATATTATAATAATGCGATATGTACTTAGAGGCTTTGTTCTCATGCTCATTTTCCTCCCTGCAGCTGCGAGTGCTCAGGGGCTTGTGACGTGCTCAGGCTTTGACTGTAATCTCTGTACCTTTGCAACGACAGCTTCAAATGTGGTGCGTTTTGTTACGACACTGATGATAGTCATCAGTGTCGTCCTGCTTGCAGTAACCGGCATACAAATAGCTGCTTCCTCAGGAAAAGTTGATGCACTGCAGATCCTTAAAGAACGACTTACCAACATCGTGATCGGCTTCTTGCTGATTATCGCTGGGTGGACATTGGTTGATACGGTTCTGAAGGCGCTGGTGACTGACGAAGGCATCGTGAAAACATGGCAAACACCAATTGGTGAGTTGTGTGCACTGAGTGGTACTCCAGTTCCAGGTAACGTGAATCCAAATACCCCTGCCGGACGAGTTAGTGTAGGGGGAGGGGCGGAGTTACCTCCTGTTTCGGGAGTTGATTTGTGTAACAATGCGTACCTCGGAACATATTTCCCTGGAGAGGAAAAGGTTGCGCAGTGTGTACTGCAGGGAGAAAGTTCATGTGGAGCACTTTTCTATAGCGCTACAGATTATAGTTTTAATACAGCCAATGAGAAAGTTCCATTTTCAGTGAGTCCATGGCAGATTAATCTGACCGTGCATGAGATACAAGCAGGTGAATGCGCGTCAGGACCAATTGATTGTAAGGCTGCGTATACAGGAAAAGATTTTAATTCGGTTCTTGTAAACTCAGATTTATACAATCAGTGTGTTGAAGCATTGAAAGATCCAGCCTGCAGCGGAGCTGTTGCAAAGCGGATTAATAGTAGTGGGAGAGGGTGGTCTGAGTGGTCAGCATATAAACGTAATAGATGTAATTTGTAGCGTGATATGAAAAAAGTCTTTGTGGTCATTGTTTTAGTTCTTGGAGTGATTATCTTTGGTGTATTTTTGTGGCCGGAGAAAACGCCGCGTGATACTACTGATGATACGTTTACAGATTTGAATATACAGCCTGGCGTTGGACGTCCAGTTGTTCAGGACTCTACTGATAGAGTCGTCGTGCAAACTGGTGAAGGTAGTGTCATCGAGATTAATAATGTACGAACCTTGCCCGCAACAAGAGAGGTCAGTAGTGGGCGCTATGAGTTGCGGCAATCAGTTGATGATGAATACTTCCTTCCTTTTAATATCGTATACGCTGAGGGGGGTGGTAGCTTCGCAATTTCAATTAATGCAGAACCGGTTGTTGAGACGCGGCGCAGTATGGAGGAGTTTCTTAGAAGTATGCTTGGTATTTCTGAAGTGGAGATGTGTAAGCTGAATGTGTATGTTGGCGTACCGACTGATGTAAACAGTTTTTTATCTGGGCAAAATATCGGTTTTAGCTTTTGTCCGGGGAGTGTATCATTAGAATAATATGAAATATTTACTCGGCACACTTGCCTTGATACTAGTTTATAGTTTTGTACCTGACGTGTATGGTGCGGGCGGTTTGGTTACATGCGACGGAACTGATGTTGCAGGTGGTGTGCCATGTAGTTTGTGTACCTTTGCGATAATGACAGGAAAGGTCGTTACGTTTATTACCGGTTTACTAATTATTTTGAGTGTCGTCTTGTTGGCGGTCACTGGTATACAAATAGCTGCTTCCTCAGGAAAAGTTGATGCACTGCAGATCCTTAAAGAACGACTTACCAACATC
>JBLHGD010000038.1:0-8886 GCA_047616585.1 Candidatus Azotimanducaceae bacterium | reverse complement strand
CGGCATCCACGACCAAGCCTCCACGTACAGAAAAATCCAGAATAAACACGTCATACTCCTTGACGACGTGTATACAACCGGCGCGACACTCAAAGCGGCTAAGCGAGCGCTTTCTCCACTTTCCCCCGCTTCAATCACCTGTGTCGCGTTAGCGCATTAAGGCTCTAGTCTCACAGAAAGGAATCTGGCTGGAGGACCTACCGTCGTGGTACAATCGGATTCTTATGATCAAGGCTATAATTTTCGACTGGGACGGGGTTATCGCTGATTCAATGTCAAACATTGCAAAAGGCATACAAGAAACAGCGGCTTCGTATGGCGTTACCGTGAGCATTGATGACGTACTTGATGACTATATGCAACCACGAGAAGCGTATTATCAATCGCTTGGTATAGACACCTCCGATATTGACGAACTCAGCGATCGTCACGATGCTAAAATAGCAAAATATCAGAAGTCTTCATCTATTTTTTCTGAAGCCGCAGGAGCACTTACTAAAGCTGTCGAGCAAGGATTCATTCTCGGGATTTGTTCAAATGGAAACGGTGAAGATATCACTGACCAACTACATAAATACGATCTCATGCGTCTCTTTTCTAGTGAGTTGATACTCGGCAACCAAGACAAAAAGGATGAGAAGCTCCAAATCCTCATAGAGCGTCTGGCACTACCAAAAGAAACCGTATTATATGTCGGTGACCTCCCCACAGATATTAGTGCGGCACAGTCTGTTGGTATCCAATCGGCAGGTATTCAACGCAGAGAGAAAGCGCGATTGCGCCTTGCAAAAATGAATCCCGACTATCTCTTTTCTTCATTAGCTGACCTGAAAAGCATTGATTCCAAATAGTGCTCCTGCATGAGATACAACAAACTCATATATATATGTACGACACTCTTAAAAAACATTTTGGCTACGATGCCTTTCGCCCATTGCAGGAAGATATTATTGACCGCGTCCTTAAAAAAGAAGACTGCTTGGTCTTGATGCCAACCGGCGGCGGCAAGTCGCTATGTTTCCAGTTACCGTCACTCCTGCAAGACGGATTGACGATTGTTATCTCTCCGCTGATTTCCCTCATGAAAGACCAAGTAGATGCGCTGACCCAAAACGGCATCAGCGCTGCGTTTATCAATAGCTCACTTTCACACGAAGAAATTGCCCATATCGTCAATGATATACAAAGTGGCTCTATTAAGCTTCTATACATCGCTCCCGAGCGACTTTCCGTACCAAACTTTCAAGAGCTACTGCATACCATACCCATCGGTTTGTTTGCTATCGACGAAGCTCACTGTATTTCAGAGTGGGGCCACGACTTCAGACCAGACTATCGTAATCTCAACAAGCTGCGCACCACCTTCCCCTCCATTCCCATTATTGCGCTGACTGCTACTGCCACACAGAAAGTCCGTGAGGATATAGTAAAGCAGCTCAATCTCCCTTCCCCAAATATTTTCACCTCGAGCTTCAATCGAGAAAACTTAAGCTACGAAGTCCTTCCAAAAAAAGACTCGTTTACCACCATCCTTTCCCTTATTGAACTCTACCCAAAAGAAAGCGTCATCATATATTGCTTCTCGCGCAAAGACACGGAAAAGATTGCTGAGAAACTTAACGCACAGGGCTTCAACGCTGGAACATATCACGCAGGGTTAACCGCAGACAAACGAAGAGAAAACCAAGACGGATTCATCCGTGACGACATACACATCATGGTCGCAACCATCGCGTTTGGTATGGGTATTGATAAACCTGACGTGCGGCTAGTGATCCACCACAGCCTTCCCAAATCAATCGAAGGCTACTATCAAGAAACTGGTAGAGCAGGACGCGACGGACTACCGGCCAGGTGTGTGCTCCTCTATTCGTATGCCGATAAGTTCAAGCAAGACTACTTTATTGGAATGATCAAAGACGACGAAGAGAAGGAGCAGGCCCAGCACAACCTCGATCAAACTGTAGAGTACGGCAACCTCACTGCGTGTCGGCGAAAGTTCCTGCTTGCATACTTCAACGAAGACTACGAAGAATCAAACTGCAGCAACTGCGACCAATGCATAGCATTTGAACCCTTGGCGCCCGCAAAACTCGCAGCCACGAAAAGCCCAAGAACATCAACGCGCACCACAGCAAGTGCCAACACAGGCAATTACGACACCGACCTCTTCGAGACACTACGGCAGGTTCGGACAAATGAAGCAAAGCGTCTCGGAGTCCCCCCGTACATCGTCTTTGGTGACAAAGCCCTCAAAGACATGGCGCAAAATAAACCAAAGACCGACGAAGCATTCCTAAGCATAAACGGTGTCGGAGATAAAAAGCTCAAACGTTTCGGAGAAATATTTATGGATGCGGTGCGTGGGTATGAGGAGTAAGAAATGTGTGAGCAGGAATGTTGTAACCCCTCACACACCTCAAGTAAAAAATTGAAATATGGCTTAGATTCGACACTTTTGTTTTTCGTATTTCTTCTAAGTTAAATCTGAATATGGCTTAAATAAAATACTTGTTCAAAAGTCTAGTGCAGGGGTGTGAGGGGTTGATTCAGCATGTTCACTGGACTTAGTTTAATTATGTAGCATAAAGTATTTTTATATGTGTACTAACCTTAATCAAGTTCTTCACGATTTCAACACCTGAAGTCACCTACACTAAAGGACGTCATCAAGATGACCAATCTTAACGACTTTGAAAAACCCTCAAGCCTTGAAGAGGCCAATACAAGAGTTGTAATGATAAAAGGGGAAATAAGCGATATTAGCCACCAGTTGCAGGATAAACAAAAATGTGTAGAGAATCCGAGCTGGCAAAAGAGTGCTCGAACCGCTCTGAGAATAAAAAAGCGAGAACGAGGTCACTTACTGCTCTTCATAGAATCAGAAAAGCAAGTTCGCAAGCAGAGAGAGTCGGCACAGTCTGGAAATATGGATCTGCGTATCCATATCAAAACCCACAGCTACCTCATGGGACAATTGTATAAGATCAATAGAATCTCTGTCTTGACTTGGAGGAGGCCTCGCATTAATGCGAGGCCTTTAAAATTAAAAAATTCTGATAATGTCTACCCTGTCACAAAATAACGATTTATGTACGCTTCACTATTTTGTTCCAATAAGCAAAAGAAGTTTTGACTGTACCGCTCTGATCACTGTTGGTTTGGCTTTTACGATAAATTTTGTATTTCTCGCTTTCCAGTCGAGAGATCGGGCATGATCAGACAAAATAACTCCAGACACTTTCTTGTCTTTGATTTCTACTTCAAATGGATACCCTTTCTGAACTGAAGTTACTGGGCACATAATAGCCAGGTTCGTTTTCTGATTATATGCTTTGGGAGATACCACAATAGCGGGCCGCACTTTTGCCTGCTCACGACCTTTTGTCGGATTAAAATCAACCCATACCAAGTCACCTTTATCTGGAATATACAATTTCTTTACCATACTTCATTACCACGCACATCAGACCATTCAATTTCTTCGTGTACATTATCTTCTGAAACCATAGATAAAAGAGATTCGAGTGAAACGTCTTCTTCAACTGGCTCTATAACAATCTGATTATTTTTAAGCAAAACTGAGACACCAGCACCCTCACGCAGCGATTTTTGTTCAGTAATATTTTTTGGCAATCGTACACCAAGACTATTACCCCATTTTTGAATTTTTGTTTTCATATAGTAAGTTAAGTATATACAAAGTATATACTTATGTAAAGAACTCTTCCCCTCTCCAGATCAACGGCGTCGGAGATAAAAAATTAAAGAGATTTGGCGAGGTGTTTATGGATGCCATACGCACATACTAATGGATAAAGGCATGCTTATATCGATCATATAACGTCATTAAATGATCGATATGCAAATATTTTATCGATCACATTTGGAAAACCCTGAAAACTAAAAATACCACCCGGAGGTGGTATTTTTAGTAGCGCTCGCCTTCAGCTTATACATTAGCCGAATAGGGCTGACGCCCCACAAGCACAAATATACTTTATCCTTAAAAAAGAAGGTGTGCAATTGGGGTGATTATTTACGGTAGATTTTTGGCAGGCTCGATGTTTAATCAACTGAAATTGAACGCATCAGGATTGCAGTGTCTCCCTCTATTACTGTTCGTGCATGATACATACCAAATGCGTAGACGCGGAACGTGAAGCTGGCTGTACCATTTGCGTCTGCTCCCAAGAGTTGTTCACTGCCATCATCCACATCAACACCATCCAGACTTACTCGTATTGCCTTACCAGGTTCAACATTGGAGACAGAAACATACACCTCGCTATACTCACCAGGTTTTACATGAGCAAATGTCACCTCAATAACCTCATGCACCGATTGCTCAGACTTATCAGCGCTTATAACTCCGTCTACAAATTCCTGCGCGTCCTGTCTAACAGACGCTTCTTCTGACGTTGTTTGAGAATCAACCTCAGTTGGAGTAGATGTATCCGCCTCAGGCTCATCTGACAAAAAATTAAAACCTAAAAACCCCGCTACTACTACCAATAGAATTGCAATAATTATTTTCATAGTAATTCAGTATACCAAAAAACACACTCATTACTGGGTGTGTTTTTTCGTCATTAATAATTATATTTGCCTATCGTTCAGTAAGGTCATCCCTTAGCTCATCGTTTTCTTCCTCCCACTTGCTTTTGCTGCAAGCATTTCTTCTTTTATTGCCAGACGCTTCTTTGTTTTGTGTGAGTGCGACGAAGTCTTCTTTTTCGGACTCAGCGCTATTATTCGTTTTCCCATGAGAGCAGTATACATTAATTCGGATTTGAAGCTAAGGTTTCATTTTTACTATGCCCCCATGATACATAGTGGTATTTCCCCTATGCAAGGATTGAAACTATGTTTTGAAATGAACGATTTTGTTTTGTGTTTTATGATTTAAGGTAACTCCTCTGCTCTTCACTGGCCTTCCGGGCAACATCTAAAAACACTCGTTTCTTTTCACGAGAAGGAGCTTTTCTGAAAAAATCAGAAAAATCACTTGATGAAGGCTTTTCGCCTTTGGCAAGTGCAACATTTTTCGAAAATAAAATCCCAAACATTTTTATTGCAAACTATTATTTAAGTCATTCACAGAATACTTCTCTTTTATATAGCTGTCAATCACCGTTATATTTTCTTTGTATCTCAGATCGGTGCCATCAATATCTTTCACGATAAGATCAACTTGAATCTTTTTACCAAACATATCCTTAGTTTTATTGACGTTCGCTCTAGCGGCAAAATACTGTTCTATAAAAGCTTCTTTGGGGACCACTCTCCCGTCTTTTTCAGCACGTTTCTTAACAAATTCCCACGCCTGAACAGGATCCTGATAGACGTAAACTATAAAAACTTCCCTATTTCGCTTTGGAGATAGTGACCGGTCAATATTCTCGATCACTCTTTCAAGGTTTGAGAGAGTCCCATCGAAAACGAAACTCTGTTTTTGATCCAACGCAATATCATGCATTTTATCAACCAGAATTGATGTCGCCGCTTGAAATAAAGAAGAATTCTTTCCGTTATAATCTTCAAATTCGCACCTAACTTCATCAGAATCAATTCTTAAAATCGAGTTATCATCAGAAAATTTCTCAATCAGTTTCATTGCAGATTCTGTCTTCCCTGCACCAGGAGATCCCGCCATAAAAACTGAAACAGGATGTCCCTCAGCCGGGAATAACTTCTTGTCAGTTAGTTTTTTGGCAATTTGCTTTTTATTTGCTTGAGCAAAAGCTATTGCTGCATCAGTGATTTCATGCTCTGTCATATCAAATCTTAAAAACCATATCAACTTCTTCCATACGTTAATTATACCAAATCTAACACCCTCCCTCTCCTTCCACTGTACTGGCCGGGCGTTCTTTTTTTATGTACATCATTATTTTTTAATACCGGCATTAATTTCGAAATTAATTCCGGTATTCTTCCAATCGTTCTATCCCCCACGCACCACTCTCACTCCTAAAAAAAATCCCCGCATTAATGCGGGGATTCTTTTTGTCTCCCGCCAAGTTGGAAATAAATGGTGAGTGACGACGTTTTCTCACATATTATGTACCAGTAAAATGATAAATACTCATAAGAATAGCTGCGATCAATAACAGAAGTTCCCAAGGTATTCTCTTTCTTTCTTTTTCAGATTGTTTTTGAACTTCTTCGAAAGAAGCTTGATTCTTTTCATATATTTCGTCACTCATTGAACCCTTCTCGTCCTTGTCCCATTTTTTTGCCTTTTTTTCAGCATCCATACATTAATTATATACCAAATTCAAACCAAACGGTTTATCCCTTCCAATCCTCAATGATCAAACGTTTCTTTTTTTCGTCGACGGTGATTTGGAGCTTTTGTTTGGATTGCCAACGAAACGTCCGAACCGCACGCAGTGGGAGCGTGATACCGTAACTCTTTCCATTTGAAACCTTGTTCAACGACCGAACATTCTCGTTCTCAATTTTCCTTCGTGCCATATACTTTAAGTATATCATCCCTGCACAGAAGAATACTTGCTTTAATAACAGGATTAAAACAAGGATTCTTTTGGGTAATTGATCAAGGAGGATGAGGCGTGGAGCATCTGACGGTATTCATTTCACGAGTTTGAATGTCTAACTCATGAGCTGTCAGCTATCTAGTTCGTCGAACTTCGCTTTCATAGTCGAATTGCCACGAGTGAGCTTCTTAACTGTTAACTCGTCGGCTTTGTTGTTTGCCAGGCGCAGATTGTCTTCGGATCTTAACAAATTCTCTTTTGTCTTCTGCAATTGGACGATGGACTTGTCTATGCTGTCAATCGCTCCTTTAAACTTTTCTGATGCTAATCGGAAGTTACGGCCGAATGAATCGCGAAAATCATTCAGCTGATCTTCAAAGTTCGTGACGTCAATGTTCTGTGCCTTGACGACAGCTAGTTCTGATTTGTACTCCATCGAACTCATAGCAGCATTGCGCAGCAAGGTAATAATCGGAATGAAGAACTGTGGTCGGATCACATACATCTTCGGATATTTGTGAGACATATCTACTATCCCGGCATTGTACAGTTCGTTTTCAGCCTCAAGTAGCGTCACCAGCACAGCGTATTCGCAGCCCTTTTTGTTACGGTCATCGTTCAGTTTGACGAGGAAATCTTCATTCTTTTTCTTGGTGGCTGTTTCATCACCTTCGTTTTTCATCTCGAACATGACGCTGATTATTTCAGTGTCATTCTCATTAGATTCACGGTAGATATAGTCTCCTTTTGTTCCGGCAGAGGCATCATTGTCTTTTTCAAAGTATGCGTTTTGGAACCCAGTTGCGCGCAGTCTATTGAACTCTGTTTCGCAGTGCTGCTCGAGGGTCTCGCCCACCATCTTCGTTGAGAGCTTGGCTTTCATGTCTTTGTACAAGGCAATAGTTTCGTCTTTGTTCTTTAGTTCCGCTGTGTATTTTTCCTTTAGCGACGTTTCTAATAGCTGCTGTTCAGTGTCTTTGCTTTCGAGCTTGTTTTCTAGAGCGTCGCGCTCCTTTTCTAGCTGGTTTACAGCTTCAGTCAGGGCGAGCTTCTTTTCGGTTTCAGAGGCGTCTACTTGTGCCTGAAGTTTTATAATTTCGTTTTCTTTTTCTGCTTTTGTTTCTGCGAGTTGTTTTTGCAGCTGCACAAACTCGGTACGTAGCTCACTTTTGGTTTTTTCCTCGGCTAGCTTAACGGCGCTGTCTTTGTCCTTTTCTGCTAGTTCCAGTCGTTCATGTAATTCTGTGTCGAACTGCTGATCACGAACTTGTTTTAATATGTCTGCGAAGCCCGCTTCGTCTATTTTGAAGGCCTTTTTGCAGTGAGGGCAGATTATTTCGTTCATGGATGAAGTATACCTTTCTTGTCTTCTGAAGTCAGTAATTTCAGCTAGAGTCACGTTTTCTTCCCTATTTCCCTTACCTAACTCCCAGCAGCCATTTCCCATACTACGTACACCGTCGCTAGGTTTTGTAGAATGAGTAAAGGGATACCGAGCTGGAAGTACCATTTTCGGGTTTTGTGGCGAAACGCCAACATGCCGAGATACACGCCAATACTGCCAAACATAGTTGCCAGAAAGAACATGACTCCCTCAGGAGCACGTTCCGCATTATCCCCGCGAGTGCTTTTACGTTTATCATGCCCCATGACCAAGAAAGCCCAAATATTTATAGCTGCCAAAACACCGATGAGTATCTGCCCCAAATACGTACTAATTAATTCCATATACTTTAGTTGAGTATAGCAACACTTGGAAGATTTTTGAGGGTTGTGTTATTTTGTACCTATTTTCCACACACCCTTTTCTCGGAATGCGGGAATGGTTTGGCGACGGGCCTTATTGATGAGAGAGTTTTTTGATTCACTTCCAAACTTAGAAAAATTCACAAGAGTAATGATTTTTGCAACAAAAAACGTTAATGAATGTCAAATATCGACTGTGTTAACGGTTTTAATTACTAGAGAGACGAGAGTACCTAACTTTAGCTCTATCAACTCCCCTGCAATAAAACCTCGTACGCGAGGGCTACTAGTTCTTCTCTGTTTTCTAAGGACTCTTCGGGGACTGACCACCAGTTCTTGATCACTACTGGGTCTTCTTTGTCTTTGCGGGTGTATTCGAAACGTTCTGATCCCATGTTCTCAAATTTTTCCTGCAACTCTGGTTCTTTGACCTTGAAATATAGCGTGTCCATAATAATGACACCAAGCTGCTTGTTATCTACCTTAAGAAGTACTCCACCGAACATTTTCGAAGTCTGGGCAGCTCCCACCGATTCGAGTTGGTCGAGTACGTAGTCTGTAAATTCTGATGAAGTGCTCATAGAGAGAGATTACCACGATTCCCCTTCAGGGGTTTTTCATCCATCACTTCCGCGTG
>JBLHGD010000037.1:0-8908 GCA_047616585.1 Candidatus Azotimanducaceae bacterium | reverse complement strand
GTTTATGGAGGAAAGAGGGCATGCTATTGTCCCGTCTTCTGCATTAGTACCAGAAAACGACCCAACGACACTCTTTACGGGAAGTGGCATGCAGAGCATGCTGCCGTACCTGCTTGGAGAAACGCATCCAAAGGGTGTTCGTGTCGTCGACTCACAAAAGTGTTTTAGGGCCGAAGACATTGAGGAAGTTGGAGATAATCGTCATACGACTTTTTTCGAAATGCTTGGCAATTGGTCCTTTGGTGATTATTTCAAGGAAGAGCAGGTTACATGGATGTTTGAATTCTTAGTCAACGATCTTAAGATTGACCCTTCGAGATTATATATAACTGCTTTCGGTGGAGATGAGCAAAATAGTTTACCCAAAGACGATGTAGCTCCACAACTCTGGCAGAAGTTATTTGCAGAAAAGAACATCCTGGCTGGCTTGGCTTTTGTAGGAAGTGAAGCCGATGGCTACAGTCGTGGGATGAATGATGGTGAGCGAATTTTTTACTACGATGCTAGTAAAAACTGGTGGAGTAGAGCTGGAGTGCCTAATAACATGCCCACAGGTGAACCTGGAGGTCCTGATTCTGAGATGTTCTATGATTTTGGAACGCCACACGACACAGATTTTGGTGAGCACTGCCATCCCAACTGTGACTGCGGGCGATTTATGGAGATAGGAAATAACGTATTCATGCAGTATGTGAAGAAAGGGGAGAATACGTTTGAAGAACTTGAAAACAAGAATATTGATTTCGGTGGTGGGCTTGAGCGAATAATTGCAGCAGTCAACAATGATCCAGACGTCTTTAAAACTGATCTGCTCTGGAATGTCATTGAGCAGATTCAGGAGCTTTCAAACAAGCAGTATGATGAGAATCTCGAAGCTTTTCGAGTTATCACTGATCATATACGTGGAGCTGTATTCATGATTGGTGATGGTGTACTACCCGGAAACACAGAACAAGGATATTTTGTACGTCGTTTGTTGCGCAGAAGCGTCCGATACGCGGATGTGTTGGGAATTTCTGAAGGAGAGCTGAAAAACTTAGCAGAAAGCGTTATTGAGTCATATAAAACACACTATACAAACCTAGCCGATTGCAAATCACGTATCATCGACGCAATTGCTGCTGAGGAAACACAATTTAGAAAAACACTTGAAAAAGGATTAAAACAATTTAACAAAATTGGTTTACAGATTCATCTCACATCAGAAGACATAAAAAATGTAAAAGAAACTGGTGACGGTGTACACGCCGTCACCAAGAAATCAATCACTGCACAAAATGCTTTTGATTTATTTACGACATACGGTTTCCCGATTGAGTTGACTGAAGAAATAGCAGAAGAGAAAGGTCTCGTAGTTGATCGGAAGGGGTTCGAAACACTCATGGTAGCGCACAGGGAGCAATCACGAGCTGGGGCCGATCATAAATTTAAGGGAGGACTTGCTGATCAGTCTGACACTGTAGTTCAGTACCACACAGTGACGCACCTCATGCTTGCAGGACTTAGAAAAGAACTTGGTGTAGATGTGCACCAAGCTGGCTCAAATATAACCGGAGATCGATTACGCTTTGATTTTACACATCCAGAAAAAGTTGAGAGAGAGATCCTTGATAAAGTAGAGGAGTTTGTAAACAGAGCCATACAGACAGGAGGTGACGTAACAACGAAAATGATGGAGAGAGATACTGCACACACTGACCCAACAATTGAAGGGAGTTTCTGGGATCGATATCCTGATGAAGTTAAAGTGTATTCAATAATTGGAAGTGATAACACAGTATTCTCAAGAGAACTTTGTGGTGGACCACACGTATCAAAGCTTGCAGACATACACGGCACTTTTAGAATAACAAAAGAAGAATCTTCATCTGCTGGTGTTCGACGCATCAAGGCAATTCTTGAGTAGACTATCCACCATTTTGAATTGCATAAGCATTAAACCTTTGACATTAGACTGGTATAATACTTGTATACAATTATGTTTGAACTCCGTAAACACGGACCTGATGGTCGTTATGGTGCAATTTTCGATATAGGATCAGGTAGTGTTGGTGTAGCTATTGTTGCATCAGACCCTACTCAAAAACATCCCGAAATTATTTGGTCGCATCGTGAAAGAATGATCTTTCGTGATGCTGGTTCAGCAAACGACCGAACAAAACATATTACCACTGCGTTGGTTAATACCATGCTCATGCTTGGGAGTAAGGGACTTATGGTGCTTCAAACCCATGAGAAAGGTGCCTCTATAGATCTCATGCAAGTAGCAATTTCAGCTCCGTGGTCATATACCATTACTAAATCTGTTTCCTATACAAATAATGGAGCTTTTGTTATCACAAAACAACTCATCAAGGAGCTCACCAATGCGGCACAGAAGCAAGCATTAGAGGCAATCAACGAAAATGATATTGTTGAAAAACTTGGATTGAAAATTATCACAAGAGCTACGATTGATTTCTCAGCTAACAATTATCCAGCTCGCGATGCATTCGGACAGAAGGCAAAATCTGTCTCTATATCTCATGTAAGTGCAATCTCACAAAACCGGTTGCTAGAGGCGATCACAGAGAGCAAGGAGAAAGTTATTCCTGGTGCTGTGGTGGAACGCTACTCTTTTATGCTTATGTTTTACTGTGTTCTACGTGAACTTGTACCAGACACTTCAGAAGTCTGTCTTATTGATATCACTTTCGAGGCGACAGAAATTGGAATTGTACGCGATGGTGTATTGAAGTATGCTACGCATGCCCCGTTTGGCACGTATACAATTGCCCGTGACATCGCTGCGCTGTGTGACATACCAAAAGAAGAGGCCTTGGCATATATACTAGGCAACACTGCTCTGAGTAAAACTCTTTCAGCAGATAAAAAAGCTAAACTGCAGTCGATTCTCACTAATTACGAAGAAAAGATCACTGCTCTATTTAAACGAACAGGTGATTCGTTGTCAGTTCCTCGACCGCTTTTTATTCATTCTGACATGAGAACAGAGTTTTTTTATGCAGATACAATCAAACGAGCTGCAATAGAAGCTACCAAAGGCGAGCACGGAGTACACCTGGTCTCATCAAAACTGTTCGAAAATACCCAGACAAATGATACTGCTTTATTACTCTCAGCCTACTTTTTCCACAAAATGCATGCCTGTGATGACTTTGAGCAAATGTAGGATGTATACTGAATACACAAACTAATATGGATAAAAAATGGAATCTGCAAGATATTAAACCTGCGCAACCTCGAAAAAGGGTTGTGCCCAGCAAAGGTAGACCTCTTGAAAATACAACACGTAAACGTGAAATCACTGAAGAGGATGATGGCACTATGCGTGTTGGCATCAGTGACGGCAAAGCGAAGAAGCGATCTAGTCTGGTCCTTGCTCTAATTGTTTTTTTCGTTGTCTTCGGGGCTGGATTTTTCGTTAGTTTCCTCATGGGCGGAGCTGAAATTACCGTACATCCAAAAAACAGAGAGGTTAACGTAAAAGCAGTGTTTGAAGCTCGCAAAAATCCACAAGTCGACGAACTGGCATACGAAATCATTTCTCTTGAGGCAGACGGTGAGCGACAGGTTAGTGCGTCAGGTCAAGAGGACATCACTACACAAGCTGAGGGAGAAATTGTAATCTATAACAATACAGCCGGCACAGAACGTTTGAAAAAGAATACACGATTTGAAACACCCGATGGACTGATTTATAAAATATCAGAGTCAGTTGTAGTTCCTGCTGCCAAAAAAACTGCTGACGACACACTTGTACCAGGATCTATTTCAGCACAAGTATTTGCGGACGGACCTGGAGAGCAATACAACATTACAAAAACTCAAATGACCGTGCCTGGATATAAAGAAGGTGGATATATGGAATTGTTTGAAGGTATATATGCTGAAAATACAGATCCTATTTCAGGTGGTTTCGAGGGTCTCAAATTTATTATTGATGAAGAAGAACTTGAAACTGAAAAACAACGTCTACAAACTGAGTTGCGAAACGCTCTCTTAGATCGGATTGAGTCTGAGAAGCCTGCTGGATTTGTGGTGTTTGACAATGCAGTAACGTTCACGTACCAATCGCTTCCAGCAGTTGAGTATGGTGGCGATCTTGCAACCATAAAGGAAAAGGCTCTCTTGCAGATTCCAATTTTCAAGCAAGAGGAGTTTGCTAAGTTCATTGCAAAAGCGGCCGTTAGTACGTACGAAGGCGAACCCGTTCGTATTGTGGATTACTCTACAATGACTTTCTCATATACACAGGCAACAACATCTTCATCCGATATTGGAAATTTGAACGGAATCTCTTTTGAACTTTCTGGAAAACCCATGATCGTATGGACGTATGACCAGGACAGACTCAAAGCTGACATAGTTGGAAAGGCTAAAACTGCCTTATCGGTTGTTTTAGGCGGTCACACTGCAATTTGGAAGGCTGATGCTGTGGTACGACCATTTTGGAAGCGCTCATTCCCGGACTCCCTTGATGACATAACCATTACTGAGGTGATAATTGATGAGGAGTAGATTATTGCGTACATAGTAGAGAAAAGTAGGTTTTATGGTATACTTTAAGAAATAGTGTTACGAGTTCGATCTAGCATATACACAAATGCTGGGTTGACGTTTTTTTAGTAATCTGTTACACTCATGCTCGATTAATGTCAGAGAAAGAAAATATAGAACTTGTCTACGGAACAGTCGAAGAGGCGCTTCCAAATGCGCTTTTTAGAGTAGCGATGGACGACACAAATGAAACGGTACTTACATATCTGGCTGGGAAAATGCGTAAGTATAGAATTCGGGTACTTGTTGGAGATAAAGTAGCAATTATCCCAGACAAGTACGGTGGGAAGGGACGAATTACCAAACGACTTTAATGTAAATCTATGAAAGTACGATCATCAGTTAAAAAAAGAAGTCCCGATGACATTATCGTTCGACGACGAGGTAAGGTTTACGTGATTAATAAAAAGAAACCACGGCATAAGCAACGCCAAGGCTAATTAGATTGAATGTATACAGTATGCGTATTTCAGGTATAAACATCCCCGACAACAAGCACTTAGAATTTGGCTTGACTGCAGTACACGGCATTGGCCGGGTACGTGCTCTTTCTATACTTTCTGAACTGAAAATAACTGAGTTCACAAAACCGGCTGATCTGTCTACAGATCAGGAAAACGCGATTCGTGAAAAAATTGAGGGATACACAATTGAAGGTGAGCTCAAGCGAGAGATTTCTTCAAATATCAAACGTCTGAAAGATATTAAGTCATACCGTGGTTCACGACACACAAATCGTCTACCCGCACGCGGGCAACGAACAAAGACTAACGCTCGTACACTCAAGGGTGTGAAGAAGACAATGAGTTCAGGTCGTCGTAAGCTTGAAAAGACTTAGTATTTCAGCATTTATTAATATTCAAATGTCCTATGGGTAAGAAACGAATAATTAAAAAAGGTGGAGGATCAGACGTGAGTGGAACATCACGGGCTTTGAATCGCATCCCAAAGAAAAAGGTAGCAAACGGTGTTCTCAATATCCTCGCAACGTTTAACAATACATTAGTGACACTCTGTGACCATAAGGGGAACAGTATTATCGCTGCAAGTAGTGGAGCACTTGGTTTCAAAGGATCTCGAAAAAGTACCCCTTTTGCTGCGGCTAAAGTGGGAGAGATCATTGGTGAGAAGGCTCAACAGATGAATATGAAGGAAGCTGAAGTTGTGATCCGAGGCGTTGGAGCAGGCCGAGAGTCTGCACTACGTGCGTTTGCCGGCAAAGGTATCAATATTACTAAAATCACAGACCGGACTCCAGTTCCACATAACGGTCCACGTGCTCCAAAAGCACGACGTGTTTAATATAACTGTATATGATAATAGGACCTAAATTTAAAATTGCAAAGAGACTGGGTGCGCCCATCTTTGAAAAAACTCAAACACAGAAGTTTGCACAATCGCAAGCACGTGTTGGAAAGACTCGGTCGCGTCGACCAGGACAAATGAGTGACTATAAAAAGCAGTTAATCGAGAAGCAGAAGATGCGTTTCACATATGGAATCACTGAAAAACAACTTCGTCGATATGTTGATGATGCTGTTGAAAAAAGTCACCAGCCAATTTCTGTACTTATCGCACGACTTGAGTCGCGTCTTGATAACGTGGCATACCGTCTTGGACTCGCTAAAACGAGACAGGCGTCACGCCAAATGGCATCGCACGGTCACTTGGTTGTTAACGGAAAGAAAATGACTATCCCGTCACACAAGATGAAGATCGGTGACGTTGTTACTGTACGTACCGGAAGTAAAGACAGTGGCCTTTTTGAAAATTTTGCTGATACTCACGAACAGGCAGGTGTGCCTTCGTGGCTATCGTTTGAAGTAAAAAAATTGGAAGGGAAGATGCTTGCAGAACCGACATATGAGCCGACTGAAACTCTGTTTGACCCAGAACAAGTCCTTGAGTTTTACAGTCGTTAGTAGTTATTAATCCTTAACCCTTAGAATTATGTTGGAAACAAATGTAGCACTACCATCAAAACCACGCGTTGTTAGCGAAGAAGGCTTCCGTGGCATTTATGAAATTGATGGTCTGTACCCTGGGTACGGTCATACACTTGGTAACTCACTTCGTCGAATCATCCTTTCGTCACTTCCAGGCGCTGCCATAACACACGTCAAGATTGATGGTGTAAAGCATGAATTTGATACTATCGCTGGTGTTAAGGAGGACGTAATCACGATGTTGCTTAACATCAAACGAATTCGACTTATATCTCACACGAATGAACCTATCACTATTTCCCTTAAAAAATCTGGTCCAGGTATGGTAACTGCTGCAGATATTGAAGTACCTAGTCAGGTTGAAATTCTTAGCCCAGAACAGCAAATTTGTGAAATCACAGCAAAAAACACAACTCTTGAGATGGAGATCACTGTAGAGCAGGGCCTTGGATACGTTGCACGAGAAGTACATCAAAAAGAAAAGGTCGAGATCGGTACTATTGCACTAGACGCAGTATTCACTCCAATACGCCGTGCGAACTACGAAGTAGCGAACATGCGTGTTGGTGACCGTACTGATTACAACCGATTACGAGTCGTACTTGAGACTGACGGCACACTCAGCCCTCGTGAAGCACTTGAGAACGCTATTGAGATCATGATCCACCAGCTGAAGGCAATTATTGGCTTCCAGGAGCCTGTCGTGGCAGAAGAGGTACCAGTTGTTGAGGATGCTGAAGCTGCAAGTGCTGAAGTAGAAGTTGATCCAGAGGTGCTTAAAACTCGGATTGAAACACTCGATCTTTCAGCACGAACACTAGCTGCACTTGAGGAAGCAAACATCCGAACAGTTGGAGGTCTTGTGCGAAAGAAAAAAGATGATATCCTAGCGCTCGACGGAGTTGGTCCTAAAGGAGTCGATGAAATCGTCGACCTTCTTAAGAAAATGGGCGCAACACTTGCTGAGTAATCACTACCAAATATATGCAACACGCAAAGAAAAACAGAACACTTGGTCGCCCGCGCAAACAGCGTACTGCGTTGATGCGTGGACTTGCAGTGTCACTCATACGAGATGGAAAGATCCAAACCACCGAGGCGAAAGCGAAAGAACTACGACCTTTTGCAGAACGTTTGATTACATACGCTAAAAGCGGCACTGTTGCGGCACGACGAATGGCAGCAACAAAGCTTGGTGAACCAACTGACGCAACAATCAAAAAGCTATTTAACGAAATTGCTCCAACATACAAGGATCGAAATGGTGGATATACCCGAGTAATCAAAATGGGACGAACAGCAGCTGGCCGAGACGAGGCAGTAATCGAGTTTGTATAAACATATGACTACCGAAACTACAACAGAAATTTATACTATAGACGCTAAAGGGAAGCGTCTTGGACGAGTTGCGACTGAAGCAGCAACTATTCTCATTGGTAAGAACAAACCCGATTTTGCAAAAAACCTTGTAGCCGATGTTCTGGTAAAGATCGAGAATGTTTCTCAGATGGATATTTCTGACAAAAAGAAAAATGAGATCTACCAGACATATTCTGGATATCCTGGAGGACGAAAAGAGGAAACATTTGAACATCTTGGAGAGCGACTTGGCTATGCTGAAGCAGTGAAGCGAACTATAAATGGAATGCTTCCAAAGAACAAACTGCAAAGTATTATCATGAAGAATTTAGAAATAACTGAGTAATTATTTATATGGCTACAGAACGATACATTGAGGGAATTGGACGTCGAAAGACAGCTACTGCACGTGTGCGCATTACGCCTGCAAAAGCTACTTCTGTTGTCGTTGGTGACAAGCCGCTAAATGAATACTTTCCACACCAGGCACTCCAAGATGACGTTATGTCTGTGCTCGCTGCTGAGGAGGCAGGCATTCAACACTACACAATCACAGCACACGTAAACGGTGGTGGCCTCTCATCACAGGCAGAAGCAATCCGACTCGGTATCGCGCGAGCACTTGTAAAGGAAAAGGCAGACCGACGCCTCGTACTGAAGCCACTTGGATTCCTAAAACGAGATCCACGTTCTGTTGAACGAAAAAAACCAGGTTTGCTCAAAGCACGAAGAAAGCCACAGTGGTCTAAACGCTAAATTTCGGCCAATTACTTCGTTGTGCTGCGTTGCCCAACTTTCACCGTACCCCAAGTACGCCTCAAGCCGTGCAACTTACACGCCTCGTACTTAACTCGAAATTTAACGTTTAGAAAATTAACTACCTCACATGAGGTAGTTAATTTAGTGTATAGACAGCAAAACTTTCATGAACATGTCTTAACTAAGGACATCTGGCACTTTCCATCACCCTAACATTTCATTCGGAGTCTTTCCATTTAAGGAACAATGTTCAAGATTATTATAGTAATCATTCCAGAGACGAA
>JBLHGD010000036.1:0-9234 GCA_047616585.1 Candidatus Azotimanducaceae bacterium | reverse complement strand
CGTTAATAGGACTTCTTATTGTGCTATCGGCCGTGACTGTCCTTACGAGGATAAATCCCAACCTGGCTACACTTCCGACACTGGGTAAGGTGACGGATGCTGATTTTAGTCGTGTGGGGGAGAGGCAGACCTCCCCAAAACCGGGTCTGGATACGGCTATACTGAACCAAACAAAAGATACTAAAATGTTTTTAACTCCAATCGAGTTAACGAGTGGTTCGAATAGAGATATTGTAGCTAACGAAGCCGCTAGAAAAGCGTACCTGAAGAAATGTAACGCAGCTCACGGAGGAGGAGGTACGGTAAGAAAAGCAATCGTTCCTACTGAAGCAAAAACTTACCTCGTCTGCACCGGAAATTAATATAAAATATCTTTCTTAAAGTTTACTTCACGGGATCTTTGAGGCCTTTGTGGCGCACGAGATACTCTTGTCCGATTGCTACGAGGTTGCTGACAGTGAAATACAATGCGATCGCCGCTGAAATAGTGTAGGCGACGAAGAAAATAATGACTGGCATTACATACCGCATTTGCATTTGCATACTTCGTGCAAAGTCTTCTTTCATGTTTGGTTCTGCACCTTCTTTTCGTGGCTCTGGCTTTGGTATGGATAATTTTGAGTGAATGAACTGTGTGCCTCCAGCTAGGAGTGCCAGTGGCAAACTTTTCCCAGCCATATCGACTAACCCAACGAACCACATGTTAACAGTCTCGGGCTCAGGCACGAACGAGAAAAGTAAATCAATATTAATATCAGGGAGCGGCACGCCTCCTCCACGATACACAGCAAGATACAGAGCGATGATGATTGGGATTTGGATAAATACAAGAAGGATACTCGCAAATGGATTTAATCCTGCTTCTTTGTAGACATCCATTGTTGCGCGTGCTAATTCTTCACGTTTATCCTTAAACTTTGCTTTAATTTCCTTAAGCTTTGGCTCGAGCTCTCGCATCAAACGTTGTGTGCGAGCAGCCTTGATTGAAAGGGGAAGCAAAATAACTTTAACCAACACAGTGGTGAAGATAATCGCTATTCCAACGTCGCCTCCTGGCACAAGATCAATAAAAATAACAAGTGTATTGTAAACGGGGTCAAAAAAGAAAGTATGCCAAATAGTGCTCCACATATATAAAATAAGTTAATTAGGTCGGGTCATTCTACCCTGATTTAAGGAACCTGTCTAAAACCTCATCGCAATCCCAAGTGGCAAAAAATATGAACGAAAATTTTGTCCCGTGAGGAGACAAACCAGAGTTTGTTGACGAGCGGTACAAGATTTGCAGTCATATTTTTTGACACGACGATGCGAAACAATGCTTCAAGTATTTTTTTGTCTTGAGATTTTAGACAGGTCCTTAGTTCGTCCAATTAAATCAATAAGGTCTTTCTTCAAAAGCGCATATGACGCACATGAGGCTGCTGGTTTGGTAATGACTATATATATGCCAGAAAGATTCTGCTGCTTCTTGTGTGAGTAGAGTACTGCGTACAGTCGTCGTCGTGTTTTATTTCTATCGACTGCTTTTTTATGTACTTTTTTCCCAACAACAACAGCCCCATGAAAAGAATCATGTTTTGTATGTATCAGCTGCAACAGGGAAGTATTGTGTCGCTTCCCAGACCGAAAAAAAAGATCAAATTCCTTTCGAGTTAAACGTTCCTTCTTAGCGAGCATGATTAAAAATAGTATACCTTCCTTATTGCGATATGGGGAGCTGCCTATAAGAAAAAAGAGCCTTTCGGCTCCTTTTCTTACTTACTCTTTTGTACCGCGAGCTGAACGCGTCCCTTGCGTCGGCGATTCTTGAGTATCTGAGCGCCAGACTTAGAAGCTGAACGCACGAGGAACCCGTGTGTTGTCATTCTTTTTTTCTGACTTGGTTGATATGTTCGTTTTGGCATATATAAATGGTTGTGTTTTCTGTGGGGAGTACTATACACTATTATATCCAAACTTCAACCCCGCACCTACCCTCGTGTTACTTCTGTTGTGGCAAGGATACGGGTTAATTTTAATGTAACTATTTTCTAGAAAACTAACACAGGCTTTGAATCTACCAGTAGCCACAACACGAGAGTAGGTGCGGGGTTAACCCTGCCTGACCGATTCGTGGTTTGTTGCCTATATTTTGATTTAATATCTATGGTATATGCTGCATTTCATGCGGATGTAATTATTCGTGTGCAGTTTTATATTTTTTGTTAAAAAAATGTTTTACACAGGTTATGCACAGTTGACATCTGATGGTAAAAAAATAGTTCAGTCATTCTGAAATATGACAAAAAGTTTACACTTTTTTTTACTGGAGTATAATGCTTGCTACCTTTGATTGATTGAAATTATGAATCCTATATCACAAACTTCACTAAGCAGTATCGTTCAAACAGAGCACGTTGATGTTAAAAAATTATGGGACGACGCCTTGGTTACAATTGAACTTTCAATCACTCCAGCTAACTTTAAAACTTGGTTCAAAGACACACATATCGTATCACTCGAAGACGGAACAGTTACCCTTGGCGTGCCAAGTGTATTTGTTCGAGATTGGTTATCTGACAAATTCCAATCAATGGTACTGAAGGTACTTCGCGACCTTACACCCCACGTACGAAGCATCGAATACGCAGTAGTACAAAGAAATGAAAAACGACACGACACAAAACCACAAACAGTGAACGCCGCGTTGCCGCTTGAGGAATACTACATAAACAAAAGTGATAACCTCAACCCAAAATACACCTTTGAAAACTTCGTTATTGGTCCGTTTAACGCGCTTGCGCATGCGGCAGCAAAAACAGTAAGTCAAAAGCCTGGCATCTCATACAACCCGTTGTTTATCTACGGAAAAACAGGACATGGTAAAACACACCTCATTCAAGCAGTAGGAAATGAGCTAAAACGATCTGGAAAGAAGGTATTTTATGTAACGAGCGAGCGTTTTACAGTTGATTATTTCAACTCACTACAAAACGGAACTGCAAATAACTTCAAAGACAAGTATCGACAGTACGATGTACTTATCATGGACGACGTACAATTCCTTGCGAAGAAAGAAAAGACGCAAGAAGAGTTATTTCATCTTTTTAATGCATTACATGATTACAACAAACAGATTGTATTCTCCAGCGACATCCACCCAGCTTTACTTGATGGACTTGAAGCACGATTGCAATCTCGATTTGCACAAGGAATGATTGTTGATATTCCAGCTCCTGACATGGAGTCTCGCGGCGCTATTTTACGAGCGAAGGCGGCGCAAAACAGTATCACTTTAACTGACGATGTGATCGACCACCTTGCAAACACCATTGAGGGGAACATACGTGAGCTTGAAGGGGCTCTGAACACCATTATGTGCCAATCACAACTCCTTGGCCGCACCCTTGCACTTGAAGAAGTGAAGTTGATTATCAAAAACAGCACACGTCCACGCAAGACACTTGCAGTATCTGATGTAGTAGATAAAGTTGCTCGATATTTTGACATTGACTCTTCAAGCATCTACGAAAAGACACGGAGAAAGGAAGTTGTGAAGCCGCGACAAATCATTATGTATATTCTTCGTGAGGATTTCCAAGTCTCTTATCCTGCTATTGGTCAAAAGATGGGTGGGCGGGACCATACAACAGTGATTCACTCGTGTGAGAAGATAAAAAATCAACTTAAAGGAGATTCTGATCTTGAGGAAGAAATATCACAAGTCCGAATGTTATTGAAATAGAGAGAATAAAAACCTGGTGATGTAATCACCAGGTTTTTATTCTCTCTTTATTCCCTAGAACAACTTGTGTAAAAGTAGTGTGAAAGCACTCCGACAAACCGATTCGGCCTCTGTATATCTCTCTATAAACTGTGGAAATTTCCAATAAAAAATGATAATTTATATCACTTATCCACAGACAACTTCAGAGGTGTCACTTGTACCCAGATTAACTCTTTGTATATCAGTCTATTCTCCACATGTTATGATAGAAAAATCAATAAAAAAACTATTGTAGTAGGCCATAAAAAAGAGAAATACACAGTTCCACACCCCTAATAAGAAAGAGTATAATTTAAGAAATAAAAATGAAGTAACACCAGCTATGCACATAACACTTGATACAAAGGAACTCTATAATAAACTTGAACTCGTAGGAAGAGTGAGTACAAAACATGTAACCCTTCCAGTACTTCAGTGTGTATTACTTGAAGTTAAAAACAAAAAAGTTGTCATAAAGGCAACAAACCTAGAGATTGGTATTGAAGCTGTCGTTGAAGCTGTGATAGAGGAAGAGGGTGTAGTTGCTGTTCCCGCAACTACACTCATTCAAACTATTAATCTTATTACTCAAAAGAAAGTAACACTCCGCCTGGAGGACTCGACATTAGTTGTTGAAGGAGATGGATCAGAGACTCAAATTAAAAGTATTCCACATGAAGAGTTTCCAATTATTCCAAAATTAGACGGGGAAGGACAAACACTACAAAACAATCTCTTTTCTCTCGGTATTAAAACTGTTGCGTTCGCAGCGTCACAATCCTCAATTAAACCGGAACTAGGAAGTGTTTATATATTTCAAAAGAAAGAACATTCACTTACTTTTGTAGCGACAGACTCGTTTCGTCTTATGGAAAAAACAGTTCCACAAAAAAATGTTGTTTTTAATGAATCAATTCTCATTCCACAGAAAAACGCAATAGAATTATCACGTATTTGTGATCTAAAAACAGCTGATCCTGTCTGCCGAGTAAATGAAAATCAGTTTGCACTTGAATTTGAAGATGGTGTGTATATAACCTCACGTTTAACCACAGGATCGTTCCCTGACTATGAACAAATTATCCCTAAAGAATATGTTACACACTCAACGCTACTTAAGAGTGATCTTTCTCACGCATTTAAAAAGACCAATATCTTTCTAAATAAATTTTTCCAAGTCGGGATGCATGTAACAAACAAATCAGTCACAATCCACGCTAACAGTGGTGAAATTGGCACCACAACAGAATCAGTAGTCGCGACGACCGAAGGTGAGGATCTCACACTTAATTTCAATCAGAGGTATGTTTTTGAGCCTCTGTCACATGTTGTGAGCGACAGTCTGGTACTCCATTTTGCTGGTATTGGCCGCCCTATGGTGATGGAAGGTGTTGATGATAAAACTCTGCGATATTTGGTGATGCCGATGAATAAGTAATTAGTTTGTAGCCTGTAGAGGGTAGTCAGTAGTGTTCTACCATCTACAAGCTACTAACTACCGACTAATATATGCGAAAAGGACGAGGAGAAGTTATAAAAATTGGAGATCTTTTTGATAAATATAGAAAAACATTAAAAGCTCCACAAGGATCAGTAATTAAGGTGTTCTGTGAGGTTGTTTTTGAGCTTCTCACAATTGAAATCAACAAAGAGCGTATCAAGTACTCACCCAGTACAAAAATACTCTCCCTAGCAACTGGAGGACCTTTAAAGAGCGAGATACAATTACATAAAAAAGAAATCCTCACACACATGAAGGGACGTCTGGGTGAGAAAAGCGCACCAAAAGACATCTTATAAAGATATAACACAGCACTCCTGTTGATTGTGGTTTAATCCTCTTCTTCTGTTTCTTCTTCCTCTCTTAAGTCAGGTGTCAGAATAAGTCCATACTTCTCTTCTTTCCACTTCTGGACACCATGTTCCCAATTTATATATTGTGAGTCGTTTTCTGGGTTTGTTGGGTAGGGTCCTTGTGGATTGTTTTTTTCTACAGAGTACAAGATTGAGTGGATGCTTGATGTGATACCTGCAAGGTCTAATGATGTGTCTCCAGAAAGAATACCCTCAAGTAGTTTTTCTGGATCAAAGATTTCTCCACGCAAGACTGGTTTAAGTGTTGGGTTGGTTGCGGGAGGTTCAGCGAAGTCTTGATCTTCAATTTTAGTGAGTGCAAAGTCCATAAATTCTCTCCACATAGGAGTCGTTATAAGACCAGAAAGTCCTCCCCCCATACGTACATTGTCGTTATTTCCCACCCAGGCTCCCACCGCTAAGTTTGGTGCGTATCCCATTATCCATGCGTCACGTAAATCGTTGGTACTCCCTGATTTTGCTGCAACATCTCTATTTCCGAAATGTACTAATGAGTTCGCTCCCCATAACGGGGTCCGGGCAACATTGTCTGAAAGAATATCGCTAATGGTAAGCGCGACATCACGATCAAGTACTCGTGTTTCGTTCACAAGATTCTCTTCAATAATATTTCCACGTGTGTCTTCGATTCTGAGAATGCTACGCCGTGAAGCCCGGACACCTTCATTGGCAAATACCCCGTATGCTCCTGTGTGTTCAAGTAGTCGCACTTCTCCACCTCCAAGTACTAATGTGAGACCAAGTCGGTCAGGATCGTTAAGTGTAGTTATTCCCATATCACCAGCGAGTTTAATCGCGTCTTTGAGTCCTGTAAGGTACAGAACCTTAACAGCGGGAATATTCAAAGATTGTGGTAGTGCGTTTCGCAGACTGATGGGTCCTTTAAATTTATTATTGTAGTTATTCGGTGAATAACATGGATTTACTGAACTTAACTCCCAAGGTTCACATGCTGTTGCGAATTGTGTCTGGACATCATAGACGACTGTCTCTGGGGTGTATCCTTCAGAAAAAGCCGAAGCATACACTATGGGTTTGATCGAAGACCCTGGTTGGCGCGAGGCGAGTGTGATGTTGAAATTACCGTCAATCTCTTTGTCAAAGTAGTCACGTGATCCAACCATCACAAGGATGTCTCCAGTTTGTGGGTCAGTCGCAACTAATCCTGCATTGTGCGCATTATATGCGTCTGTATTAAAGGCAGCTTTTTCTTTTACGATTCGTTCTGCTTCAGCTTGTAGTTCATAATCCAAAGTTGTTATTACTCGAAAACCCCGTTCAGCAAGGGCCTCATCACCGTACTTTTGAACCAACTGTTCTCGGATGTACATGACAAAATGCGGGGCTCGAATACCGGTTACTGCCTGCGCTTGGAATGTAATGCCCTCTCCTAACCCAGCTTCATATTCTTCTTGTGTAATGAAGTTGTTTATAAGCATCCTCTCCAGGACAAGCTTCTGGCGGGCATCGAGTAAGTCCTTGTGGTTTCCGTACGGAGAGAATTGTGTCGGTGACTGCGGCAACGCAGCAAGGTATGCTGCCTCACCAAGAGTGACGTCCGATGCAGATTTCCCAAAAAACGACTGACTCGCTTCTTCAACACCGTAAATAGTTCCGCCGTATGGCGATTCGTTTAAGTAATGGCCGAGGATCTGTTCTTTGCTGAGTTCTTGCTCAAGGCGTAGTGACAAGATAGCCTCCTTCACTTTACGAGTGATTGTTTTTTCACGTTGCAGAATTGAGTTTTTCACAACTTGCTGTGTAATTGTTGATCCTCCGGCTCCCCCAAAAGGACCTTTTCCTGTTTGGATATTATTGATCATAGAACGAAGGATTGCTAACGGACGGACACCCATATGTTCAAAAAAAGTGTCGTCTTCAATAGCCACAGTTGCATTTTTTAAATGGCGACTGATGTCTTCATAGGGAATAATGGTTCGTCGCACATCCTGATGGAGGTCGTAGAGCAGTACTTCACCCGTTTTGTCATAGATTTTTGTCGATTGAAGAATCCGTCGCTCTTCAAAAGCGGATAAATCCGGTATATCAAGTGACGAAACCCATAAAAATAGTCCCCCTGCGCCAATCAAACCAAGCACAAAAAACCCCAACAAAAGGTCGATGATGATGTCTTTGTAGTGCCGTTTAAGCCATGATTGTTTCTTTCGCATGCCCTATATATCGCAATTCTACCACTGTTTGTCTATATTTTCGTTACTCGTTTGTGTGGTAGAGTTATTTTATAATTATTGAAATATGAGCTTAACTACTGAACTTACAGAGCGTGGATTTGTCTACCAGTTTTCAAGTGAAACACTTGAAGAGATTTTTGATGGCGGTCAGGTTCGAACAGTGTATTTAGGGATTGATCCAACCGCAGACTCAATGCATGTTGGACACCTTGTCCCGTACATGATGCTTAATCATATTATGAATGCAGGGCACAATGTCATCGCTCTGTTTGGTGGGGGCACAGCACTTATTGGAGATCCTTCATTTAAAGAAAGTGAGCGAGATATTGCGAGCTCCGATACGATTGCTTCGCAATGCAAAGGGCTTGAAGAAAATGTTCGTAAAATCACCACTTCGGATAAGATAGAGTTCGTAAATAATCATGATTGGCTTAGTGCACTAAATGCAGTTGAGTTCCTGCGTGAGGTTGGGAAGCATTTTACAGTGAATGCGATGATAAAGAAGGATTCAGTCTCGCAGCGTTTGGAGAGCGAAAATGGCATCTCATACACTGAATTTTCATACGCATTACTGCAGAGTTATGATTTTTATCACCTTCACACAGAAAAAAACTGCGATGTGCAAATTGGAGGTTCTGACCAGTGGGGGAATGTGACTTCAGGAATTGATTTTGTACGAAGAAAAACAGGTGACAAAGTGTACGGTCTTACGATGCCACTTATCGTGGACACAGTTTCCGGTAAAAAGTTTGGAAAGAGTGAGGGTAATGCTGTGTGGCTTGATGAGAGGAAGACCTCTCCATACATCTTCTATCAGTTCTGGCTTAACACTTCAGATGAGAGTGTTATTTCGTACCTAAAACTTTTTACATTCTTATCTCTTGAGGATATAGCTGAAATTGAAAAAGAATTTACGCTCAATCCAGGCGTACGAAGTGCACAAAAACGTCTTGCAGAAGAAGTGACAACATTCGTGCATGGAAATGATACTGCTGTGTCGGTTGCGAACGTTTCTGAGATTCTGTTTGGAGAGCGATCATTGCAAGAGCTTGATCCTGAAGGGGTTGAAATAGTGCGTGATAACGCACCCACGCTGAGTATTCAGGTTGGAACTTTAATTGTTGATGTTCTTGTTGAGAGTAATCTTGCTTCCAGTAAACGAGAGGCACGTACGTTTATTGAAAGTGGCGCAGTGACCATAAATGGTGAAAAAGTCACAGGCGTGGAAGCTGCACTAACTGACAACATGTTTATTTCTGATATAGCCCTACTGAAGCGTGGTAAGAAAAATCTTTCAGTTTTAGTTAAACAGTAGTAATGTGAGCCACACACAAAAATGCCGGCACATAGTGCCGGCCTTTTTGTGTGTGGCTCACATCTCGTCTACGTCATCGAATGTGTCGTAGTCAACATCCTCTG
>JBLHGD010000035.1:0-9807 GCA_047616585.1 Candidatus Azotimanducaceae bacterium | reverse complement strand
GTCAGTGACCGTTGCTTCCTTATTGATAATTGCGTTTAATTTTGTTTCCACCAAATCCATATATCGAGTATCAAATACATTCATGTCACTAGGATAAGTGTCTAGTGTTTGGCTGCAAGGTTAACAATGTTACTGAAAAAGTGGAGCATAAGGACACAGTGCTTGGGACTATCGTTTTGAGTTTTCGCGTAGTAAGATAGTGGCATTGTTGTGCAAAAGGCACATTTTGAAAGTTAAGTAATAATATGGACGAACAAAATAATAGTACTGACAGTACACAGACAACAGATACTAATGCAGCAGCTCAAAAGGACACAGGATCAGTGACATCTACTGGATCTTCCAAGAATCTTATTATTGGAGTAGTTATCGCGCTACTTGCTCTGGGTGCCTACATGTTTACACAGAAAGACACTGCCGATACTGAATCAGCTGTTGTACAGATGGATGCTGGAGAAATCGATCCTCAGAGCGTTGTAGCTCGTGTAAACGGCACAGAGTTGTTTGGTGTAGATTTGTCACTTCAGTTGTCACAGATCATACAGGCGAGTGGATTTCCCGACGCGACAGCTGTAGATTCGGAAACACTACCTATTATGAAGGAGCAAGCGCTTGACGCCATTGTGAATACAGAGCTTATGGTACAAGCGGCTCTTGCTGCAGGCATTGTAGTAAGTTCAGAAGAAGTTAATGCGCAATTTGATGAAATCACGACAAATGTTGGAGGTCCTGAAGTAGTGGCAGAGCGACTAGCTGAATTAGACTTGAGTATTGATGATTTTAAAGAAAACCTCAGTCGCGATATGTTAATCGGACAATATATTGAGACAAATGCTGAGCCTGTAGAGCCTGGTTCTACCGAGGAAGAAGTACAGAATTTCTATAATGAAATCACCGCAGGTCAGACTGAGAATGTCCCGCCACTTGAAGACATTCGCCCACAGATCGAAGCACAGCTTGATATTCTTAAGCAGCAGGAAGTTGTGAATGTAATGATTGGAGCGTTGCGTGAAGGTGCTGAAGTTGAATCTCTGATTCAGTAATGCTGGTGCTTATTATTTCTACACCATTACTATGAACTATAGTGATGTATTACATTTTTGGTTTGTTGAATTGCAGCCAAAAGACTGGTTTACAAAAAATGCAGACGTAGATGCGCGTATGCGTGAACGTTTTTTCGATCTTCATCAAGAGATCGTTCATGGCGAACATCAGGACTGGAAGACAACTGCAGAAGGAGTTCTTGCCTACGTGATTGTGCTTGATCAGTTTTCACGCAATTTATTTCGTGGGAATGCTAAAAGTTTTCAAAATGATGAACAGGCGTTAGCAGCAGCGAAATACGCAATAGCGATAGGTTTGGATACGGAACTGCCTCCAAAGCAGCGTCCATTTTTGTATATGCCATATATGCATAGTGAATCTAGGGACGTGCATGAAAAAGCGCTTGCGCTTTTTCATGCACTCGGAAACGATCAGAATCTACAGTACGAAATACTCCACAAAAAAATTATTGACCGTTTTGGACGGTATCCGCACCGCAATACAATTCTAGGCAGAGAGACAACAGAAGCCGAGCAAGAATTTCTTGATGCGGAGGAACATGCATCATTTTAACTTTGCGAAGAGTTAGAAGTACGAGATAATAATCAATATGTTTGAATCATTTTTTCCACTCGGAATACAGCCGTATCTCATCGGAGGATTACTTGTGGGTCTTGGTATTAGCATTCCATTTATTTTCACAGGCCTTGTTGCTGGTATATCGACTGTTTTTACATCAAGTTGGTCATACTTTTTGTCGGGATCATTTTTTCACCAAGAGGGATTTGTGAAAACGCGCTCATGGCGTATTACGCTTGCCCTCGGGCTTGTAACCGGCGGTCTTATGTATTATTTTTTTGTTGCAAACCAAGTCCCAGTAGTGACCGAGCTACATCCGCTGCGGCTCTTTTTCGGAGGTCTGATTATCGGTATTGGAACCCGTATGTCTGGAGGATGCGCCTCAGGACATGGAATATGTGGGAATGCTTCTCTTGAGAAAGTATCATTGCTAGCAACGCTTACATTTCTATCGGTAGCTATTGTTGTTGCGCATCTTACTACATATATACTAAGCCTATGAAATATATTCCACAGACAGCAATGTATATGGGAGGAATTGTATTCGGCTTTGGACTTGCGTTCTCTGGCGCAGCTCGCCCGGAAGTCGTACTTTCATTTTTGAATCTCGAAGATCTAGGATTGTTATTTGTAATCGGAAGTGCGCTTATAGTTACACTTATCACCATTCAGATTATTCCGCGTATTTTTACAAAGCCAATCTTTAGCAAACAGTTTAATGGGCATGAAGGGCTTCCTGTGACTCGCCGTTCAACTGTTGGGGCAGTAATTTTTGGAGTAGGATGGGGTATTTCAGGTCTGTGTCCGGCTACATCTTTTGCCGCAATTGGCATGGGTAATATTCCAATTTTGATTGGTGTTTTAGGTATGTTTATTGGAGCACTTGTGTATGGCACTATACGGAGTAAATCTGGAGTTGCCACAAATGACTAAACGAGGCATCATACTAGGATGATTCCCGTTAGAAGTTAATGTGTAACCTAGAATAACGAAATGAATTACAGTACAAAACAAACAGTTGTCTTATCAACAATGTCGTCAATTAACTTCTAACGGGATGAAAACAATCAAATGTATTTGAATGTGGGGCTGATTTTAAAGCGGATACCAGAGAAGAGATTCTCAAGACACTGTATGACCACTATATGAAGGATCATAATGAAGTGATCACAAATGTAACTGAAGAAGATAAAAAGACCTGGATGGCAAGATTTGAGAAAGAATGGGCAGAAGCTCAGGAGAAATAATAACAAATAGTAGTAATAACTCACGTTGATGCATGAATCCCGTTAGAGGTAATGCGTAACGAAAAATTCACACGTATGAGCGATAATATAAAACACACAAATACATTACCAACCATGTTCCAATTAACCTCTACCGGGATGAAAATTAAACTTTTAGGCTTTGTAGTAGTGCTATGGGCAATTATTCCAAATATTGTGAGCGCAAATACAGATGCAGAGCAATCATTGGAAACGCAATTGTATACTCTGCAGGCACATGTAGAGTACTTCAAGCGGACACTCAACATAGAAGATCAAGCGCCGTTGTCTAGTGCGCAGATGCGATCGATAGTCACGAACGGGACAGCGTATCTGCAGAATGCCCAAAGAAAAACAGGTAGTTTTTCGTATGAGTACGTACCATACAAAGATATATACAACCGTGATGACAATATAGTTCGACAAGCCGGCGCATTGTATGAGTTGGGTGAAGTTGTGCGACGGGATAAGAATAGGACACTTGAGCTTTCGGATACTATTGAAGGCGCCATCGCATATTTTGAGAATCTTTCACGAGAAGATGAATTTCTTAGGGTGACATTTCGCTGTATTGTAGAAAACAAAAATAGTAGCCGTTGTAAGCTTGGCGCTACAAGCTTAGCCCTTATCGGAATACTGTCGTATGTTGAAGCGTACCCAGAAAAGGAAGAGGAGTATAAAGATTTGATTAAGGCGTACGCGAACTACATCATGGGTGCGAAGAATATCGATGCCGGTTTTCGCGATGTGCATAATATTGGTGATAATGGCCAACCCTCAAAAGAGTCACCATTTTCAAATGGGGAAGCACTTTTGGCACTGGTTCGCTATTTTGAGTATAAGCAGGGTCTTCTCAGTTCGGGCTCAAGCATAAAGCACGTAGTGAACAATACGTTTGAATATTTGCAAGGGCAAGAATTCGATCCGGCACTCTATCTTTGGGCTATGGCAGCCTTGAAGGATATGCAGAGACTTTGGCCAAATGAAGAATATGTCAGTTATGCAAAAGAGTTTACTGCATTGAGAATTGACAGAACAACGCGACATAAGGGCACTCAGAAAAATTTCTGTGCGTATAGTGAGGGGATTGCCAGCGCGTACAGTGTGCTCGATGAGAGTGCGACACATGCAGAACGAAGCGCATTGCGAAATGAAATTGATTTTTGGAACAAGCGAAACAGTCGCTTGCAAATTGACAGCGCTGACATGTACAGGATTTCTAACATAGAGGACGAGCTTGTACTTACTGTGCTTCCAGATCTCGATAAAGCAAATGGAGGTTTTCTCACTTCTAACGATGAACTTACACAGCGAATCGATTTCACACAGCACTGCATAAGCTCATATATTCAGACACTTGTAGATATTGACGGTGTTAGCTTATAAGTCTTTTTAGTACAATCATATTTTATGTCAGCTAAACGTATATTTATTGGAGTTGCTGTAGTGGCTGTTTTGCTTATTGTGTGGTCTCGTTCAGCAGAGCAGCAATCTGGTGAGAATGACGCTTCGGTTATTGCTGCAAACGGTGTGCATTGGCATCCGAAATTGGAAATCACAATTCTGGGAGAAGAGTTTCCTATTCCTGCCAATATTGGTCTTATTGGGGGTCATAATCCAATGCATACACATGCACCTGAAGACGCTAACGGAATCGGGGCACCTTCAGACGGTATAATACATTTGGAGTATGAAGGAGTTGTACGAGAAGATGACACACGTCTCTCTCGCTTCTTTGAGATCTGGGGTAAGGAATTCAACAACAATCAAATTTTTAACAATGTGAATAGTGCCAGTGGCACAGTTCGCATGTACGTAAATGGTGAGGAAAGCACCGAATTTGAAAATTACATGATGCAACACGAAGACCGTATTGAGATAAAGTTTGAGTAGGTAGCGGAGTACGAAAAAGCTCGCGACGCATGTCGCGAGCTTTTTCTGTATAGGGCCTCTCGCTTTTTTATAGGAATGCGGTAGGATGTGCCCCGTATGTCAAAAAGCGCAGGCTTAATTACGTTCAATGGTGTGTCGTACGAACACGATGCAACGAAACCGATTTTAATCGAGTCCAATTTTTCCGTGCGCCGCGGGGCGAAGCTCACCCTTATGGGCCAAAATGGCGCAGGGAAGAGTACTCTTTTTGCGCTTATTACAGGCGCACTCCAGCCCGACTTGGGAGATATCAATATTCTCCCCCGCACGAGTATCGCGATCTCGCGACAAGTTATTCCGCGAGATGAACTTGAACTCACGCTCCGCGCATTTTTTGAAAAATGTTTTAGTGAGAAGGTGTACGATATCGATCCGAAGATTGATGCAGTCCTGGAAGTGGTGAACCTCGCCCCTCAAAATCCGGAGATGATTGCAAGCTTCAAGGATCGTGTTATTGGAAGCTTCTCGGGTGGGCAGCAGGCACGACTACTCCTTGCTTCAGCCCTCATTCAAAACCCTGATGTGCTATTGCTCGATGAGCCAACGAACAATCTCGACACTGAAGGCATTGCGCACCTCACAGATTTTTTGCGAGAATACAGAAAGACGGTGATCGTGATTTCACATGATTCAGAATTTTTAAATACATTCACACACGGCGTGTTGTACCTCAACGTGCAGAACCGCACGATCGAGCAGTATGATGGAAACTATAACGATGTAATAAAAGAGATTAAACTTCGTGTCGACAAAGAGCAGCGTAAAAACGCTCAGTTAGAGAAGGAGATCCAGGCAAACAAAGACAAATCAAACTTCTTTGCAAATAAAGGAGGGGGTATGCGAATGGTTGCAAAACGCATGCGTGAAAAAGTCGAGATTGCTGAAGATAACAAAGTCGATGTCCGCAAAGAAGATAAGACTATTCGACCGTTTACAATCTCCGCCCAAAAAGATACCCCACTTGAGATCCTTAAGCTCACTTCATATAAGGTAATTCGTAATCATAATCCAAAGGATGTTGCATGCGACCTTAACTTAAAGCGCGGACAACATCTGCAGATTGTGGGTCCAAACGGTATTGGGAAGTCGACACTCCTTGAGTCACTCTCTTCCGGGCACGCCAAAGGTGAGCAGGTAGCAGCAGGAATTACCATCGGGTACTACCGACAGGATTTCTCAAACCTCGATTTTGAGCAAACTGTCATGGAATGTTTGATGGATGTTATGGACAAAAAGATTGAAGAAGATATGCGTTCAGTTGCTGCAGGCTTCCTGATTAATCGAGATATCATAAAAACAAAGATCGGATTACTCTCAGAAGGACAAAAAGGTTTGGTCGCATTCGCACGTTTGGTGTTGCTGAAGCCCGGCCTACTAATTCTCGACGAGCCAACCAATCACATCAACTTCCGACATATCCCAGTAATTGCAGAGGCTCTGCACAAGTACGAAGGAGCAATGATCCTCGTATCCCACGTCCCAGAATTTGTCGAACAGATCAGAATTGATAACACCCTTGATTTGGATAAGAAGAAGTAAGCTATTGCATTTGCATCCAGTTTAGAACAAAATGTACGTATGAATATATGGAGTAAATATGTTGCGTATCTCAAGGACAATCCAGAGGGGTATTGGTTTAAGAGGAAATTATACGGATATGGCTGGACTCCAGCTACAAAGGAGGGTTGGATCACCATTCTTGTTTTTGTACTGGCATTAACGTTTATTGTCCACCGTGTAGGTCCGGCACCCTCTGATGAAGCTGTCCTACGAGAAGTCATCGGCCCAACGTTTATACTTATATTACTTCTTTTAGTAATTTCATGGAAAAAAGGTGAGTCACCAAAATGGATGTGGGGTGAGGAATCACGGGGTGATTCCGCAAGACCTTCTGAGGAATTTTCTGAGCGAAGCGACTGAAAATCCCCAGAAGGTGTACAGCCGCTGTAAGCGGAGAAGTCGCACAAAGCGACTTCGCAAGACCTTCTGAGGAATTTTCTGAGCGAAGCGACTGAAAATCCCCAGAAGGTGTACAGCCGCTGTAAGCGGAGAAGTCGCATAAAGCGACTTCGCAAGACCTTCTGAGGAATTTTCTGAGCGAAGCGACTGAAAATCCCCAGAAGGTGTACAGCCGCTGTAAGCAGAGAAGTCGCATAAAGTGATTCCGCAAGACTTTGACTAGCATTTTCGAAGAAAATGGTGACAAAGTGCACAGCGAATGTAAGTCGAGAAGTGATAATCTGAACATCAATGTAAACGGACAAGTCACAAAACTATTCTAAACAGTCGGCACTATAAGCGCATCGCTATGCGGACCTGATTCGCCACTTCCTTGATAGGTGTATTAGCTTTTACAATATATTTTCACTGCCAGCTTTCACTGCATTTATGACGTTTTCGGGGTCACTTAAGTTCGTGAGAAAGATTATTTTTGCGTGGCGACCCCACCATCAATTCGTATTTGTTCTACCGCTTTATGGTCGTTCATTTGGGGTATTAAGATATCCATCAAAATCACATCAGGATGATGTTCTAAAGCCATAGTAACAGCGTCACTCCCGTTTTCCGCAGTGAGTGTATGTAAACCAGTCTCATCAAGAGCCATTTTATACAGCATACGTGTACTTTCGTCATTTTCAGCTATGAGAACTGTCTGCTAAGCACATCAGATCTTAAAATTCAGATTATAGAGGAAATATGTGCTAGTGGAATATCGGTTGACCTTTACGGTTGAAAGTGGCACTCTACTCTCATGCTTACCGTTGGGAGGGGGGTTGTGAACAACAATAGTGTGAACCCCGTTCTGTTGGGGCGAGAAAGATTTCTTGAAAGGGCTGCTGCCTGTAAAAAAGAAGAGACTAAGCGAGCAAAGGCTTTGGAGTAACTCTCTGAGAATTACATACCGCAGCAGGCTTTTTAGGACTCTTGACAGTTAAGGTTCGTCTGTTAAAATATTTTTTGTTTTGAAAGTGTATCCCCACCCACAAAGCCCACATTAACCAACCGAGGAAGAGACCATGAATATCGATTCGTTGTGCGAGGACAGGAATATGTCAACAAACGAAGTGCTCCTTGTAAACGCATGGTGGAACATGCGAGGTAAACGTCTGACTACAATTGAGGCTTTGGACAGAGCAATGCCAGAGGCGTCGTCTCAGGATAGCTTCCGCGATTACCTGTATTGGTGGTACGCCACGCGCGAGGAACAATCCAAAGAAATTGTTGGTCCGTTCTTGGCCGCTTGCGTCAGGGTTGAGGCATCAGGGCACTCTATGTCGTTTTTGCGCAATCTCAAAAGCGATTTTGCAACTTGGGTACCTACAAATGAAACTGTGGTTCTCGATCGGGATTCCTTTATGGAGGCATTAAATTTTGATCCAGGAGTCACGAATGGGGGGTTTGGAAAAGGTGGTTCAACGGAGCTGCCAAAGCCTTCCGAGTAAGTACTGACGCGACGTTTCGTTGCGTCCAAACGCCGTTGCTTATCTGAGCAACGGCGTTCGATTTTTTATTAAAGTGTGATTATTAGGGCCCAACTTTGTTTGGTTATTGTGTAAACTAGTTAAACACTATTTGCTACTGTGCACTATGAAAAATCTGTATACACAATGAACGAAAAGGTGGTGTTGTATCTGGGGATGTCTGGGTGGCATTTTGTGGGGGTTACGAAGAAATATTCTCAAGAAATAAAAGAGAAGTTTGGGAAAGGTCGCCGAGGATTTGGATCTATACCTGTGACGGTTACAGTGGGGGAGACGAGTTGGGATACATCAATTTTCCCTGATAAGTAATCAGGCATGTATCTGCTGCCACTTAAAGCAGGGGTGCGAAAAAAGGAAGGTATTGTGGAAGGAGAAAAACTGATGTATGTGCTTGAGATACGCTTGTAGTATGTGTATATAACACAATACGGGATGTCCCTTTAGGGACATCCCGTATTGTGTTATATACTATCTGTATATGAAAATACTCCTCATTGTCGTTGTTATGTTGGGCATAGGTATCGCTGTAAGCGTGCAGCAAGGTGTGTTTGAGCGCAGTACTCCTGCTCCAGTACTGCAAAATAACAGTGACTATGTCCCGTCGGAGGTAGTTAATATACCACCACCCCCGTTTGCAGTTCTGGCGCCTGGGGCAAGTAAAATTGAAATTTACGATGGTATAAAATTTGATCTGAAAACAGCCACCGTTGATCTCAGCGGTCGTGGTTTGTCAGGGTCCTTGAAAGCCGAAGTGAATAAACTCACAAGCTTGAAAGTGCTCAATCTCAGCGGCAACACATTTACAGGTCTCCCAGCAGAAGTTGGACAACTGACACAGCTTGAAGTATTGAATCTATCAAATAATCAACTGACAGGGATCCCGCAAGAGCTTGGAAATTTACAAAATCTTAAAGAATTGGACTTACGTGGAAATGACATTTCAGAATCGGACCTTGAATTGATTAGCGAACGTTTGTCTAGCAGTACTATTGTTATGGTTGAGGAGGGAAGTGAGGTCGAGACTGAAGAAGAGAGCTAAATGGTCTCTCCATACACTTGATCGCGTACCCGAATATACATTGTTTTTTACATGGTATATGCTTTAATACTGGGAGCGAAACATTCTCCTTGGAGCAATCAAATCAATTGAGTCAAGTGTTAAGGTTTTGTAGATTATTATTTAAGCAAATACTGTGAACGGAACTATTGCACGCACTGTTGACGACCGTGGCTTTGGCTTTATTACGCCAGAGGACGGAAGCAAAGACGTATTTTTCCACGCACGTAGCCTTGTAGACGTTGAGTTCGATGATCTCAAAGAAGGAGACAAGGTAACATTCGATCTTGAGAATGGTCCAAAAGGACCAGCCGCAGCGAATGTAGCTCGTGCTGAGTAAGGTACCCATAAAAAGACCGGTGGACTAGTCCATCGGTCTTTTGTTATGAAGGAGTAGATGACATTTTCACAAAATAAGAGGTTTGGTAAAAAGATCGTGGTATCATGA
>JBLHGD010000034.1:0-10305 GCA_047616585.1 Candidatus Azotimanducaceae bacterium | reverse complement strand
TCCTTATATGTCAGGACACTCCCCTTTGGAATTTCTTTTACAACATCTCGAACTAAATCTGAAAATAATTTTTTCACTGTATATATTAATTATCCATGCTTTGCTTTTAGATGTGCGATTGTAGCAGTTACACTTCCGTCGTCCTTTTCTGGTTTCTTAGCCTTTTGTTCATTGTGCAGTTTAAGCAATTTTTTACCAGCTGCTTCCCTGTATGGACAAAACTCACAGTTCGGCCCGGAGTTTGGTATGGCATCAGTTTCTAAGCATTCCTTAATTTTCACTAGTGTTTGGTCAATCCAAGTAATATCGCCAACACATGGGACAAGCGTGGTGTTAAACGTCAGTGTGTCACCAAACCCCTCTTCATCTTTACTTGCATTTGCATACACAAAATAGCCTGTAGTATCTACTTCAAAGCCATTTTGTACCAGAAGCCACTGATACACACCAATCTGGCGTTTATACTGTTCCTCCCAGGGGCTGTCAGATAAAGATTCAATCTTCCCGTCCTTTGAGGTGGCTTTGTAATCGACAACAATTAGTTTGCCATCTTTTGTGACCCAGATGTCATCTACAGCACCAGAGATAGTCATTCCTGTCTCTTCATGTAGACACTCGATACCTTCAAAGTTTTCACGCCACATGTCCATATTCTTGTGCACAAACGGAAGCGCTTCAATTTTATACTCCTCCATGATTGGATGTTTGGTTCCGTCCTTACGATGCACGTCAAACTCCTTCTTGAAAAGTTCATCAACTGCGATGTTCAGATTAAAAGACGGCATTCCCGGTCTTTTGGTGCCAAGTTTGTTATCAACGTAAAAACAACGTGGACACTCAATAAACAAATCAATTTTTGATCGAGACAGACGCCATTTCTTACCACCATAGTTCCAATCGTGTCCTCGATCTGGATTGTATCTTCTTATGTATTCTGCCATATTTGTATATTGTAACATTAGTGCGAACTAATAAAAAAACTCCACAATGTGGAGCTTTTTTAAGCACAACGGTAAGCGTGTTATTGAGCGAGAAACGTGTCCATAACTCCACCAACTTGTACATCTTCAGCAAGATTGAAGATTCGATCTCCACTTTCACTATAGAATACAACTGCGTAGCTATCCCCACTCTCTGTTCCACGCTGTAGAACAATCAATTCTGGCACTAAACCTTGCTCTTTGCTGTAACGAACTACACCAAGTAAACCTGCAAGTTGTTCGTTTACATATTCTCGTACACCGATCCAACCTTCATCTGCTGGAAATGTTGCTCCGCCAAGAGATACTGACATACCGGCATCTTGATCCGCAACAGAAACTGCACCGTTACCAACTGGCAGTTCAGCTACAGGTGTAGGGACTGCAACTACTGGAGTGCTGTCATCAACCTCAACAACGATAGTCTCATCGTCTCCTTGCTCACTTGTTACCGCATCAACAACAACTTCTTCTACGGGAGCTCCTTCTGGAGTGCCTCCAAATACCCACACCAACAGTCCACCGATAAGGAGACCTGCAATAAATGCTACAACGGTCTTCTGACTTTCTTGCTTTTCTTGTTCTGACATATTGAAATTACTGAATTTAATCGATACATTGCTATTATGTGAGAATTATAGCAGCTTTTACTCACTAGAACAGAGTTGACGAGCTTCAGAAAGTACTGCCTCAATTTTCTTGGTACTTATGTGCAAATGACGTAGTACTTGTGGTTTATCCAAAATATCGCTACAAATAATTATATTCTTAGAAATGAGGATTTGTTTCTGACCCGCAGAAATTGCTTGTAGAACTGTTACTGGATACAGTCGTGATTTCTGAATCCTGTCGTGGAGATTATTTTTCTTAGGATAATCCCAACTTAACAGATTTAATCCAACACATTCGCTGTATTGCTGAGCTGTAGAAGTAAACTTTGTATTAGTAATTAACCAGAGCTCTGTAATGCCGCATATATCTTTGTGACAAATTTTAGCATCGCGTAAATCAAGGAATCGTGCATAGGAATAGAGTGCGACTTGTAGGTCAGATTTAATACCTGGTCTTGAGTGGAATTTGGCTTCTGCAACAAAGCTGTGTTCCTTTTTATATGCGGTCACATCAATTTCATGTTGGACACACTTGCCATTTAGGACTGCCCGGGTACCTGTTGTGTAGCCTTCAGTTGCAAACAGGCGCGAAAGAAAGTCTTCAAATGGAAATCCTGTTGGTCCAAGATTAAACAATGCACGACGCACGGAGTAGCGAGCTGCTGTTGGTAGTTCTACTTCACGAAGAAGTTTGAAAGCATGTCTATAAATTTCCTGTGTTTTGATCCCGTCATGCATTTCAGCAAGTACGTGGTTAACAATATCTGAAGTTTCGCTCTTAGATGCTCCAGATCTACGAAGAGAGCGTTCTAGTTTCTCAACCTTGAATACTTCATGTGTACCGTCTGCTTTTTCTACTCGTATCATGATGAAATAATACCACCTCCGAGACAAAGAGTATCAATGTATAGTACACAGGACTGACCGGGAGCACAGATCTCATGCTGCTCAAGGAAAATGATTTCAGCAACAGCGGCAGTCGTTGAGACAATCTCAGCGTTGGTAGGCTTTTGTCTATATCTTGTCTGTACTGTTACTTTTGCGCCAGGCTCTGGTCTGTCTGCAATCCAGTTAACAGACGACAACTCCAGCGTTTCACTTTTTGTACCCACAGGGTGTAATTCTGACACGGTGACTGTGTTTCTTTCAATATCTCTTGCAATAATAAAGTGTGGACAATTGGAATCGCTTTGTTTTTCAACAGTAAACCCATGCCTTTGCCCGAGCGTGTATACAAATGCACCTCTGTGTGTACCAATTGTTTCTCCTTCGAGATTGAGTACATCGCCATCATTTAGGTCAATATAATGAGAAAGAAAATCTGGAATATCTATATGACCAAGAAAACACACCCCTTGACTGTCCTTTTTGGCTGCTACAGGGATTTTTGCGCCCATTGCTTCCTTACGTATAGATTCTTTAGAACTGATACCAACAGGAAGGAGCGCCCGCGATAGCTGCGCTTGCGTAAGCGACCATAGAAAGTATGACTGATCTTTGTTTAGATCAACTCCTCGCAAAAGTCTATATTCATTGAGAGTTCCTTCGCGGATTGCGTAATGTCCGGTGGCAATATAATCAGCGCCCCGAGCAAGTGCAAATTCCAAAAATGCACCAAATTTCACTTCCTTGTTACACATCACATCTGGATTCGGAGTGATGCCTTGTTTGTATGCGTCAATAAAGTAGTCAGCTACATTCTTCTTGTAGGCCTCAGTTGCGTCGCACATGAGAAATGGTATATCAAGATGTGCTGCAACACGCATTGCGTCCAGTCGTTCTGCCTCCCAGTCACAATCTAAAAAATCAGGTTGCCACACCTTAATGAATACACCAACAACGTCGTATCCCTCAGCTAAAAGACGCAGTGCCGCTACAGACGAATCAACACCGCCTGAGAGACCTACAAAAACTTTCTTCTGCTTATTCATGAGTGACACGCTACCATACGTTACCGGAGAAAACGAGCAATGTTCATACGGTGCTGGTCAAACGTTTGTGCGTAGTGAAAATCTCCGTTGTTGTCTGTAATGTAATAGAGGTTGTTTGAGGGTGTCGGGTTTAAAACTGCTTCTATAGCGTTGATGCCAGGATTCCCGATTGGTGTGGGGGGTAGGCCTCTATACAGATATGTGTTATATGGAGAGTCGATCTGTAAATCTGCAGAGACAAGTTCGGATAGCGGCTTATTCAGTACATATTCAATTGAAGCATCCGCTTGTAGGGACATGTCAATTTCAAGACGATTTTGAAGTATTCCAGAAACTATATTCATGGATTCGATGCTATTAGCCTCACGTTCAATAATTGAAGCCAGTGTGACGATCTCATTCTCACTCAGTTCATGTGTCTGGATTTGGCTACGCAGTGGTGCAATATTTGATTCGTAGGTCTCTGTGAGTAAGTTAAAAAGTTGCTCTTCTTCATATGTCTCTGGAACGAAATACGTGTCAGGGAAAAGCATCCCTTCATCTCCTGTTGCTAATTCTTTAAAATAATCCGGATCAAATGTTGGCAGTATAGAGTCTGCAATGCGTGCAAATTCAGAGACAGGTATTCCTTCAGGGAACGTTAGTCTGAGAAGGTTTTCAACAGGACCGACATCAAATAAGTGCTGCGCAAGCTCACGGACTGTAAGGGCTTCTTGGAAAACATACGTGCCAGCATGAATTTGTGTTTCTGAGGCGTATGAGATCAGATGATAATGCAGTAAATTTGCGGAACGCACATACCCTTCCTTCTTAAAGAGGTCAGCGATCTCACTAATGCCAGTACCGTACTCTATAGTAATTGTAGAATTCGTTGGAAAACTTGAAGGAGAGCTTAATGCAAGTGAAACGAAAACAAATATTGAAATCACAGCAAAAATACCTACAGTGCCCACCCATAAGATATATTTAAGAAAAGTTGGTTTTTTTGTATCTGATGTTGCAGTTCGGTCGAGATTCATGTTTTTTCTTGGAAGTCACCAACTGGTAAGTTTGAAGGAGCTTGAGAGCGAGCAGACTCAACTCTACCAAGAGTTGGTGTTGAGGCGACTGAGCCTGGTAAATGGAACATAGTAGCAATTTCTTCGATACTGAATATCTTGTACCCGTCACGCAAATTTTTAGGATTGTATTTTCGAAGTTTGTATTCACGATGTTCCTGGTGTTTCATTCTTGCCAAACGCTTTCCAAATGGATCAGAAAGAAACTTATAGTTAAAGTCTGTCCTCCAACGTGTGCCAATCTCACCTCTTCCCGGTCGGTTAAATGGTCGCAGTGACATATTGATTGGAGTTTGAATATTTCTAAAATGACCTTTCTTTGCCAAATAAAAGTATTTCATACCAACCTTAAATACTGGCTTACTCATTTGGCGTTCTAATGTCTCAATGTCTTCTCTCTCTCCTGGAGTAATTCGTACTGATCCCTGATACTCAGCCTCGTCATCTTCAGCTGCTGCAGAAGCCTTTGTTTTTGGGTCGCGCACCATAAGTTCGTCAACGTATTTTTGAGCATCTTCTGTCCAGTCCTCCTTGGTTGTGCCGAATTGAAATTGACCAGCTTTAAATCGCTTGTCTCGTTCGGGCATTAATATGAATTGGTAATATAAACGTTCATTTGGACCAATACTGCCAAGAAACTCGAGCATGATAGTCATTGGGTCAGTCTTCTCTTCTTCTTTCGGCATACTATCAAGTCTTTGGTCAACGTATGTATGTATAGAACGAATGTTTTTCTTCTTTCCAGGATGGAAGGCTATCATTTCCCAGTCAGGATCACTGGGCGAAATTTCACCAGCATAATCGACTGGTTCTTCTATCAACTCAACTCCAGGATACTGTGAGTACATCGCAGGAACAAAAGCGGGCTTCGCTTTACTGTTGTCAACACTTACATAGAACCGCACGTCTCCACCGATAGAAACAATCTCCAGTGAGATTGGCAAGGGTTGCCTACCACCAAGATATGTTTGCATCAAGTTGTGAGGGTTTTGAGGGTGTTCAATCTGGCGAAGTACTTGCTCCATTGCCTCAGGAGATTTTGTGACTTCTGGTGGTAGCTTGATTCGAAAAAGTGTCCGTCCACTTTTGAAATAGTACTTTTTACCTACGTAGTCCATCCATCGTAAATGGAATAGATCAAGAAGAATATACGGTAGCCAAAGTGGAGTAAGTACTAAAAAGAATGTGATGGAGGAGCCAGCGAGCGTTTCGCTTGATGAAAATGCAAAATACAAAAGAAGTATGCCAAATACTAAAACAGCTTTTGCATATTCAAAGTCTTCATCTTCAAACCATGTGACGGTGGCACCAAAGAATGGTATTTTTTTAAATTCGAGATTGAAGAGAGACATACGACTTCCCTATTGTACAACACAACAGGGGCAGATTTTGCTATGCAAAATCTGCCCCTGTTGGAAACTTTTATGTATGGTTATTCAACAACCATGTACGTTCCGTTGCTCAGTCGCTTGAATATATTTCCATCTTGGAGATTTACTACGATCGTATTATCTTTTACGTATCGTTCTTTTCTAACTTTATCAATAATTTCCTCACGGGAAAGGGGTCCGGCTTTTTCAAGAATATCGCGTAGAACGTCTTTTACTACACCTGCAGAGTAACCCCATTCAGTTAGTGCGTATAGTCCTCGCCCAACGAGTACAAAACGTGCATCTTTTATGAGTTCGTTGTGTGTGGTTGCCGTGTGTGCCTTCCGACTGAAAAGCTCTTGAATTGCTGCCGCAACCTCACGGAAGTGCATAGGAGAACCATGTCGCTTCACCACAAGATATGCATAGTCACGGATTCCTTTCACGCGCACATTAGGACTCGAGGCATGTCCCCATTCACCCAATGGATTCTGTGAGATATCCTTAGAGATTTGCAACCACCGCTTTAGTACTGTTTCGTCTTGCTTGTCTGCAATGCCAATAAGCTCACTACGGAAACGATTCAGAGTTTCTTCTTCAGTTATAAGCTCATCCTTGTCTAGTGTTTGATATACGTTTCGAAGACTCCTCTCAACCATGTCAGCAATCTTTTTTTCTGTAAACCAACGGTGCGTATACGAAGCATTCTCCTTGCTCCGATAAAATGGATCCCCAAGAGTGAGGAGGAAATACACATCATTACGTGTTGCAGGATCAGTTACAATCTCATCCAAAAGTATGTGTTCTGGCACAATACCACCACCTAAAGAATCAATGATTCCATGAAGTTCTTCAAAAACAGGCTGATTTTCAGTGTATGTTTCAGACTTCTGGATAGATTGAATACCATAATTCTCAATCTGGCGTACACGCTCACGTGTAATGCCGTATGTCTGTCCAATAGCCTCAAGTGTGTAGGTCTCACTATCTTTCCCAAGACCATATCGCTTGGTGAGCACATCACGGGCACGATCAGGAAGAACCGCGAGCAGTTTTTTGGTTACTTGTTTCGGTTTAAACGTAATCATAATAATTTTGAATAAAGGTGTATTCCCGCTGCGGGGTGATATTTCTATTTGTAGCGCTATTTGTAACATGGGGCTTGACATACGTCAAGTGTATTGTGGTGCTATTTGGAAAGGATGATATTTAATATTTTGCCAGGTACATATATGACCTTCATTATTTCAGTACAGGCAATTTTCTCTGTAAGCACAACATCTGTCTGTATAGCCTCCATGGCAATATTTTCTGAAGCATCGGGAGCGATAGTAACAGTCCCCCGCATCTTTCCATTAATCTGCACACCAATAGTCACCACGTCATCTTTGGCAAGATTTTGATCCACTTTAGGAAATGCTTCAAGGTGTAAGGATGCCTCTTTGCCAAGCTCTTCCCACAGTTCTTCAGCTAAATGTGGCGCAAACGGGGCTAATACTTTGAGAAAAATTTCATATGTTTCTTGCGACAAACCCTCTTTTTCAGCAGCATTAACAAAAATCATCATACTGCTGATGGCAGTATTGAACTTGTATGCAGGAATATCAGCTGCTACCTTTTGTATAGTTTTATGCAGGAGTTTGGTAATTGATTCAGGTTCGTTTTCTACTATATGTTCACTAAGACCATACACTCGCTCCAAGAATCTTCGTAACCCAGCTATGCCACCCGTGTCCCAAGGATAATTTGACGCCTCACCGTAAGGGCCCATAAAAGCGAGGTACATTTTAACCGCATCAGCGCCCACGAGTGCGACTTGTTCATCAGGATCAATGACATTCCCCTTTGATTTACTCATTTTGTTACCATCAGGGCCAAGAATAGTGCCCCGATTAATACGTCCCTTGTATGGTTCATTTTCAGTAACTAAACCAAGATCAAACAACGCCTTTTGCCAAAATCGTGAATACAAAAGGTGCATGGTTGTGTGTTCGGCTCCTCCAAAGTACATATCAATTGGCATCCATTCCTTTTGCCGCTCAAGAGATGATGCGCAGGAATCGTTTGCATTATCGAGATATCGCAAGAAATACCAAGAGGAATCGAGAAAAGTATCCATTGTCTCAACTTCCGGTGTCCAGCCCTTACCAAAAATTTCTTCAGTACGTTGCAAAAGCGCCTCACTTTTTGCGAGTGGCGCCTCCCCTGTTGGTTTAAAATCAACGTCCTCGGGCAAAATCCAAGGCAAATGCTCCTCTGGAATTGGATGCGCTTTACCTTCTGGATCATACACAATCGGAATCGGCACTCCCCAATATCGCTGCCGTCCAACCGACCAGTCTCGAAGTCGATACGTGCTAGTCATTCTCCCACCAACTTTCTTCACGATGGCTTTCTTTGCTTCTTCGGAATCCATTCCGTTGAATTCTTCTGAGTTCACCAATCTTCCATGTCCTGTTACTAAAGTATCAAAATCAAATTCAGCAACTTCACCTCTTTTCGATGTTAATGCCTCGCGATCAATAACTTCAATAATTGGTAACCTGAAATCCTTAGCGAACTCATGGTCACGTTCATCGTGAGCTGGTACCGCCATAATTGCACCAGTTCCGTACCCTGCAAGTACATAATCTGCAATATACACAGGGATTTCTTCTCCAGAGGCTGGATTGGTCGCAGTTATACCTTCTAGTTTTATACCCGTCTTCTCCTTGGTTGCATCGAGTCTGTCTCGTTCTGCTTTCTGCTTAGATAGTTCGATATATCGAACTGCTTCGTCCCAATTCGTGATTGAGCACTTGTTTTTTTGGATTAACTCGTGCTCTGGAGCCATCACCATATAGGTTACTCCAAACAATGTGTCTGGGCGTGTAGTAAAAACATCGAGCGCATCTCCTGTTGAAAGGATGAATGAGAGTTCAGCTCCGTTTGAACGTCCGATCCATTGCCTCTGAGCTTCTTTGATGTGCTCAGGCCATTCAATTGTATCCAGATCATCAATGAGTCGGTCTGCGTACTTTGTGATCCGAAACATCCACTGCGGCATTTCTTTCTTTTCAATCAGATCACCCGAGCGGTCACATAGACCTTCCGGCGAAACTTGTTCATTGGCTACTACCGTATTGCAGCCTGGACACCAATTCACAACACCTGATCCCCGATACGCAATATCGTTTTTAAAAAATTCAGCAAACATCCATTGTGTCCATTTGTAGTAGTCTTGGTCAGTTGAACTAGTAGTCTTATCCCACGAGAATGCAGCCCCCATACTGGTGAGTTGCTCCTGCATATATTCGATATTCGTTTCAGTCCATTCTTTTGGGTTTATGTAGTTTTTGATCGCGGCATTTTCTGCAGGGAGACCAAATGCATCAAACCCAATTGGGTACAACATTTGTTTCCCGCTCATCCTTCCGAAGCGCACGTAGATGTCGGGTGTGGCAAACGCATACCAGTGACCGATATGTAAATTACCTGATGGATATGGCCACTCAACAAGTACGTACTCCTTTTCTTTCGAGGAATCACGTTCACCAACGTCATAAATACCACTTTCCCTCCACTTTTCCTGCCATTTTTTTTCAATGACTCTATTATTAAACTTTTTATGCATATTTTGCAGCCATTATGCAACGAATTAGTACTTAAAACAACATGTAACTGCATCTGCTATACTACACTCTACCTACCACTAAATACTATCTAAAACATGACACCCGAAGATTTGAAAAAAGCACCGAAGATGTTCGCAGAGAATATAAAAATAGCCTACACACCTGAATATTTTATCATAGGTTTAAGTTCAGGATCACAAGCGCAGATTTATTCGCTGACTCCAGGGCACGCAAAGCGCCTACAGCAGTATTTGGCTCATAATATAAAAGAATTTGAAGATAAGAATGGTGAGATTACAGCCGAGTGGAATCCAAACGTAGTAAGCCCAGTTCAAAAGTCAAATCCACCTACAGAAGGTAGTTAATGTTGAAGATGAACGAGACGTAGCTGACCGGATGAAAAGCAAACAATTTTGCTTTTCATCCTGTCCGAGCGTGAGGGAGGAAGCGCGATATGAACGGAGCGAATAAGTGCTAGAAGGAGGACAGTCTACCGCACAACCAAAACCATATCGCACATACCATCCAACAACCTTAACCTCTTTGCTTTTCATCCGGTCCGAGCGTGAGGCAGTCCGGGGGACTGCCGCAAGACCTTGCCTAGTATTTTGAGGTGACGAAAAATACAGACAAGGTATACAGCTTCGGTAAGAAGAGAGAGCAATTTCTAGTGCCGGATAGGTAAAAAAAATAGGAGGGAGAAACACAAACGCATGTTGAAAACCATTTTGTTAGATATAT
>JBLHGD010000033.1:0-11296 GCA_047616585.1 Candidatus Azotimanducaceae bacterium | reverse complement strand
CAGAAAATGCAGAATATCAGGAAGCTCGTGATATGCAGGCAGCGATCGAAGAACGAATCAGCCACCTTGAGCAAGTTATCAAGGAAGCAAAAATCGTTGCACACAACAAGAAAGGAGATATCGTAGGACTTGGTTCAGAAGTGACGATTCAAAAGGATAAAGAAAAAGAAAGTCACAAATACACCATCGTCGGTTCTGAAGAAGCAAATATCCACGATCACAAACTTTCGTATCTTTCACCGCTGGGGGAAGCGCTTATGGGTAAGGCAAAGGGCGACGTTTTCAATTTCGAAACGCCTAGCGGCAAGCAAGGTTACAAAGTCCTGAAAGTCACATAGTGAACGATCTTCTGTGTCGCTACAGATTTGTATTCTGTCACCGTAGTTGACCTACGTCTCCATCATAAAAATCCTATGCTCCTTGAATCTCATCTCATTATGAGACTCTCAGGAGATTAAAAAAAAAGCTGAAAATCAAAAGCAGATGCAAAGCGCGATGATCTTCAATCATCGCGCTTTGCATTTACACGAAATACCGATACTATAAAAGTCTATGTCATCACATGAAGAACTCAGAGCGGAACGTTTGCGCAAAAAGGATATGCTCGTTGCTGCTGGAATGAATCCGTATGCATCAGATACTGGTCGCACACATACAATAGAACAAGTGCTCACAGGTTTTGAAACACTGTCTGACGACGAGACTGAACTTTCAATTTCGGGGAGGGTTATGGCGATGCGCAGGCACGGAGGTTCTGCTTTTATTGATTTGTTCGATGGAACTGCTCGCATGCAGGTGTTTCTTTCAAAAGACGCAATTGGGATGCGTATGTTTGATCTGTTGAACGACACAATTGACCCGAGTGATTTTATTGAAGTGAAAGGGGTGCCGTTTTTAACGAAGCGAGGTACCGAAGCTGTTGCGGTCTCAGACTGGCGAGTGCTTACTAAGTCTTTGCAGGCAATTCCAACTGAGCACTTTGGTATTAAAGATGAAGACGAACGATATCGAAAACGGTATCTCGATATCCTTCTTGATCAAGACCTGCAAACACTCTTTACACAAAAGGCAAAGTTCTGGAAAGCGTCTCGAGAGTTTATGGAAACAGAAGGTTTCTTAGAGGTGCACACGCCGACACTTGAGACAACTACTGGCGGAGCCGAAGCAAACCCATTTATCACCAAGCACAATGATTTTGATATTGAAGTGTATTTGCGCATCTCAGTGGGTGAGTTGTGGCAGAAGCGTCTGATGGCCTCAGGATTACCTAAGGTATATGAAATTGGACGCGTGTATCGAAATGAAGGCACAAGCCCCGACCACCTACAAGAATTCACCAACTTGGAATTCTATGCAGCGTTTATGAATTTTGATGAAGGACTCGATCTTCTGGAACGACACATCCAGCATGTGCTCGAACACGCATTTGACGGAAAGAAGCAGTTTACGATCAAAGAATACGAAGTGGATTTCAGTAAACCATTTCCGCGTATCGATTACTTGGAAACAATCAAAAAAGAAACAGGGTGTGACCCAACAACAGCAACTGAAGTAGAAATCGCAGCAACGCTCGCGCAGCTTGGCGTAACCTACGAAGGAAACAATCGAGAACGCCTCACTGACACACTTTGGAAGTATTGTCGAAAGAAGATTGCAGGGCCAGTGTGGCTTACAGGGCACCCAAAACTCGTCTCACCACTGTCTAAAGAAAATGAAGAGATGAAGGGTACGGTATTGCGCGGACAGTTGATTATGGCTGGAGCTGAGTTCAATAACTGCTATGCAGAGTTGAATGATCCAGTTGAACAAACAAACAGATTCAAGGTACAAGAAGATTTGATTAAAGGGGGAGATAGTGAGGCGATGATGCCTGATTGGGAGTTTGTTGAGATGCTTGAGCATGGTATGCCGCCAACATTTGGCGCAGCGAGCCTTGGTGAGCGCTTCTTCGCATACCTGGTAGATAAACCAATTCGCGAGACACAGCTTTTCCCATTGATGAAACCAAAAGCACCAACTGGAAAAAGTAAAGTGCGCAAAAGCGCGGTTGCAGTTCTCAATACGGGCGCTGGCTTGGAAGCGTGGCAAAAACTCAACACAATCGCACACCTCACTGCTGAGTTAGGCGCTCGCGAAGGCTCATCACTTTTGAAATATGATTCAGTCTCAACAAAAGATGATCAACAGATCCCACTGAACATTCAGCACGCAATTATGGTCAAAGAAGCCCAAAGTGGAGCAGAGCTATTAGCGCTACTGACCACCGCTCGCAATCAAGGTCTTTCAGTTGCAGCATTCACCAGAGAGATGCTCGAGACTACAAATGACAATAAGGTAAAAGAAGCAACAGCGGAAAAGAATATTGATGACATTGAATTTTTAGGAGTCCTCGTATTTGGAGACTCAGAATCAGTAAACACTGCAACGGCGAACTTTACACTGAGTGAGTAATTGTCAGAGGTATCGTCCCTTAGCAGATTCCGTATGAATGAATACAATCTAATACAAAACAGCAGCAACGTAGTTGCTGCTGTTTTGTATTTACTGATATAAATACTCAACCCTAGGGCTGAGGAAGCCTCACGAATCGTTGACAAAACTAAGAAAAGTGACATAAAAAGAATTCTGCTGCTGGTGGGTGTATCCTTATTTGTAAATACACGTTAGCATTAAAGGAGTCAACACCATGGATATCGATCCTGAGACTATCAAAACTATCAAAACCATAGTGAGCATACTCGTCTTTGGAGGACTGATGTATGTAAGCGTGAGGTTCGGTCCCAGCAACTCAAATGGGGAGTAGTTTGATCGCCTTTATAAATCGCTTGTGCTTAATCATAGTGCAACAATATGCCACGCGGCGAGCTCTCCGTTCTGGACTGAGCTCTCCGCGGAGGCAGGCCATGTTTGGTTAGGAAGAACCAAATGTGGTTTTTTCGATGTCTTTTGCAACTTTTTGTTCGGTAACAGGTTATAGAACTTTGTAATGGATACACACGGTTCTTATCATATTGGGATCATTCTTGACGGGAATGGTCGTTGGGCGAAAGAGAGAGGGAAGACGAGGTTGCTTGGCCACAGTGCTGGGTCTAAAAATCTTAATACAGTAGTCAAAGCATGCGTCGATACTGGTCGTGTAACCGTGCTATCTGTCTATGCGTTTGCTATAGCTAATTGGAAACGAGAGAAAAGTGAAGTTGAAGGTTTGTGGGATATTTTTCGTAGGTTTTTTAAGACTGAACTTGAAGAGATTATGAAGCAGGGAGTTGCAGTTCGTATGATTGGAGCGCCAGAGGGTGTACCACATGACGTTCTTGAGCTGATTAGGGAAGCTGAAAAAAAATCAAAAGATAACACTGCATTGCTGCTACAGATAGCACTTAATTATGATGGGGTTGATGAAGTGGTCCGTGCAACTCGTGCAATTACTCAAAAAGTGCAGGATGGAGAATTAGCTGTGGCTGATATTGATGCGACACTTTTATATACACATTTGGACACTTCAGGCATACAGGATCCAGACATCATCATACGTACAGGAGTAGAACAAGAAGATAACAAAAAGAGGATGACCCTATGGCGCAGCTCATCTTTTTTACAGCTACAGTCCGCACACGCAGTGTGTGTCAGTACATCTGTACTGTGGCCTGATTTTTCTTCTGAAGATCTGGAGGCGGCAATTGCATTTGCAAAACCAGATGAGCGTTTGTTTGGAGGACAGCGGCGCTAACTCCCCTCACAAAATATACAAAAAACCTTTCGATCGATCGAAAGGTTTTTTGGTGGTCGTTAGGTAGTGATTGGTAGGCAAAAGCGACAGGACCGTGGTGGTTTTCTATGTGCCTGCGAATAGATTTGAGTTACGCCGCTGTATGGATATTCATCCATAATTTAAAACGGTCGGCTTCTGTCGGTGGTTTTTTGGTGAGTCAAAATATTGATTTCACTTACGTCGTTGTATGTACATCCGTCCATACAACCCTCACTCGCTCAGTCATAAAAAGAAAAACACATTTTCTTTTTGCGACGTTCGCTCGCTCGGTTGTGGACAAGTGTGGTGGACGGTGGGAGGAGGTGGTATATAATGTACGAGTGGTGGGAGATAGTGGTATACTTTAGAAATAAAGTAAACAAAGACGAATTGATCTGAGTACCCACCGTTACGGCTCCACCCGTTGTGGTCGGTACTCAGATCAATTTTGAACTATCAAATTTCATGTTAATTGGCGAATACAAGCACACGTTGGATCCCAAGAAACGGCTGTCGCTGCCTTCCAAATGGAGGCGCGAGCTTGGGAAAAAGCTTGTTGTCACACGTGGACTTGATAACTGTCTCTTTGTATATCCATTGAAACAGTGGGAGAAAATTACCGAGAAAATCGGTCAGCTCCCACTGGGACAATCGGATACAAGAAGTTTCAATAGATTCTTCTTAAGTGGCGCAGTAGAAGTTGAGGTAGATTCAGTTGGACGTATTCTCGTTCCAGATTTTTTAAAAGAATTTGGTAAGTTAGGCTCAAAAGTCGTACTTGCCGGTATCCACGATCGTGTGGAAATTTGGGATGAGAAGAAGTGGGAGGAGTACAAACGTCGTATCGAAGGTCAGGCAGATCAGCTCGCTGAGAAGCTTGGTGAGATAGGCGTCCTCTAAATCTACACACAAACGTAAAACTTACTCGGTAAATACCGCCGGTATGAAACATGTCACCGTCCTGTTAGAAAGTGCTGTTGATGCGCTGAACCTTAGTGAGGATTCAGTAGTTGTTGATTGTACCTTCGGAAGTGGTGGACATGCTCAAGAGATTCTCAAAAGACTTGGGAAGAAGGGGACATACATTGGCATTGATGCAGATGAAACTGCGTTTGATGCTTTGCGGGGAGAGATTGAATCACATGCAGCGGCGACACATTTAGTCGTTGATAATTTTCGTCACGTTCACGAAATACTCGATCGATTGAATATCGACTCAGTAGATGCTGTGCTAGCTGACCTTGGTTGGCGAACAGAGCAATTCGAAGATGGGAAGAAAGGCTTCTCATTTTCTGACGATTCTCCACTTCTTATGACCTACGGTAATCCAAAGGATTATACGTTTACAGCACACGATATTGTGAACGACTGGGAAGAGGAGAATATTGCAGACATTATCTACGGATATGGCGAAGAACGTGGTAGTAGACGAATTGCCAAAGCAATTGTCGAAGCACGAGAAACAAATGTGATTAAAACAGCAGCCGAGCTAGCTGAGATCGTAAAAGGTGCCTTACCCAGTGGTTTCCGTAACCAGCGCATTAACCCTGCAACAAAGACGTTTCAGGCCTTACGCATAGCAGTAAATGACGAACTCGGCGCTATAGACTCTCTAATTTCGAATGGTTTTACAAAACTTGAACATGGTGGACGGATGGCGATTATTTCGTTCCATAGTATTGAAGACAGAATTGTAAAACAGCTTTTTAAGGGATACACAGGTGAAAATCTTGCAGTAAAAATTACTAAAAAACCTATTACTCCAGAGCGTGAGGAGGTGCTAAGAAACCCAAGAAGTAGGAGTGCAAAACTCAGAATTATTGAAAAGATATGAATATACAAGCTATTTGTACACAAAATACACAACGAGACAGATTATATGTCGCGTTTGCTTTTTCAGTCTTACTCTCTCTTTTTGCTCTATATATGTACTTTGTGAGCGCATCCGTGGTGCATGTAGTGATGCGTGAGGAGTCACAGCGTAAAATTAGTACATTACATTCTGAAATAAGCTCGCTTGAAGCTAAGTATATCAAGGCACAGCACTCAGTAAGTTCCGATATAGCAAAACTCAGTGGGTATGTTTCTGCCACAGAGAAGGTATTTATAGGCAGAGAGGATGATACACTTGTTTTGTCTACTAATCAGGAACGGTAACTATGCGTAAAGGGGCAATTTTTCGAATACGAATTATTACAGGCGTGGTCTTAACACTGGCTCTTATTTTGGTTGTTCGGTTGTATCAGGTGCAGGTATACCAACATGCTGAGTATCTCGAAAAGGGAGAGCAACAATATGTACATACTGTACAAGATTTGTATTCACGAGGAAGTATTTTTCTTACATCAAAAGAGGGAGAGCGAGTCTCAGCTGCAACAGTCCAGAATGGTTTCTTGCTAGCAATTGATCCAACCCATATTTCAGATGTCGGATATACGTATGCAGAGCTCTCCAGACATGTTGATTTGAACCAAGAGTCATTCGTGCGCAACGCCAGTAATCAAAAAAGACGATATATTGAAATTGACAGACAGATTTCTTCTGATACTGCGGATAAAATTGATGAGTTGAATCTTACTGGAGTTTTTCTGTACAAAAATCAATGGCGTTTTTATCCAGGAGATACATTGGGAGCGCGCACGATCGGATTCGTAGGCTTTAGTGGTGAATCAAAAAATGAAAAATTATCAGGTAGGTATGGCCTCGAACGATACTACGAAGATGTGCTGTCCAACAACAGTGATCGACTTTCGGTAAATTTCTTTGCTGAAATATTTAGCAGTCTTGGTGGTCTGGTGTTTGAGGCAGAAGAGACTAAGAAAGGCGACGTTGTAACAAGTCTTGAGCCTACAGTGTTGCGTCTTCTACAAAAAGAGTTGTTGTCTACTAATGAAAAGTGGGATAGTGAACTTACTGGTGGTATTATCATTAATCCAAAAACAGGGAAGATTTATGCGCTTGATGCTGTTCCTACCTTCAATGCCAACGACAGACGTGGTAATGAAATTGCATATTTTCAGAATCCGCTTGTAGAGAATGTATATGAATTTGGCTCAATAATTAAAGCCCTTACTATGGCTTCGGGGCTTGATTCTGGTGCCGTGTCAGCTGGTACGACATACTATGACGCTGGTACATTAGAGTTTGACACCTTTACCATCGGAAACTTTGACGGGAAAGGTCGAGGTACGGTTGATATGCAGGAAGTCCTGAAGCAATCGCTCAATACTGGAGTTGCTTTTGTGGTTGATACTATGGGAAAAGAACGTTTCCGTGATTACTTTTTGGGATTAAAGCTTGGTACTGAAGCGGGGATTGATCTACCTAACGAAGCGTATGGACTGGTTGAAAATCTTAATTCGCCTCGTGATATTGAGTATGCTACAGCGTCATACGGGCAGGGTATCGCACTGACACCAATTGCAGCAGTGCGAGCACTCTCGGCCCTGGGTAATGGCGGCTCGCTCATTACACCCCATTTGGCTACTGCAATTGTCTATGACGACGGAACCACCAAGGAGATAGCGTTTCCTCCAGGAGAGCAGGTATTTACACCTGAGACGAGTGAAGAAATTTCCCGTATGCTCACAGTTGTGGTTGACGAAGCGTTGCGTGGAGGAACTGTCGCATTACCTGATTATTCTATAGCAGCGAAAACTGGAACTGCTCAAATAGCAGACAGTGAAAATGGCGGATACTATGAAGATCGTTTCCTGCACTCATTTTTTGGCTATTTCCCGTCGTATGATCCAGAATTCCTTATTTTCTTGTATACTGTAGAGCCGAAGGAAGTTCGGTATGCTTCAGAAACACTCACTGAGCCATTTATGGAATTGACCACATTTTTGATTAATTATTATAATATTCCCCCTGATAGATAGCAGTAAGTCGCGCACAATATATGAAAAATTTTCTCAAATCAATCACCGTTACCATTTTGACATGGGAAGCGACACTACTTTTGAAACGAACAAAGCCAAAAATTGTTGCTGTAACTGGCAATGTAGGGAAGACATCAACTAAAGATGCGATATACACAGTGTTGAAAGATCACATGTATACACGCAAAAGTGAAAAGGGTTTTAATACTGATATCGGTGTCCCTCTCACAGTGCTGGGACTTCGTAACGGTTGGAACAATCCACTACGCTGGGCAAAAAACTTAATTGATGGACTGATTATCGTACTTCATCCTGGAGAGTACCCAGAAGTGCTTGTACTTGAAATGGGTGTTGATCATCCTGGTGATATGGAGAAGCTAGCTGCGTGGATTAAGCCGGATGTGGTGGTGATTACACGCCTTCCAGATGTTCCCGTACACGTCGAAAATTTTGCGACCCCAGATGACGTTATAAAAGAAAAACTGCAACTGCTGCATGCGCTGAAACCAGATGGTGTATTTGTGTTTAATAATGATGATCCAAAGGTGCAAAAGGCCGCTGAATCAATCAGACAACAGTCAATTGGTTTCAGTCGTTATTCGCTGTCACATTTCTCAGCTTCGTCTGATGAGGCTGTATATGATGGGGGAGTTCCAGTTGGTTTAGAGTTTGAGCTAACACATCTTGAGACGACAGCATCGATGTATGTAAGTGGTTCACTTGGTGTGCAGCATGCATATAATTATGCAGCTGCAGTTGCAGTAGGTTCAGTGTTCGGTATTGATCTCATTGAAGCGACAAAGAATCTGCGTGAGCACGTTCCTCCTCCTGGACGCATGCGCATTGTTAAGGGGATTAAGGACACTTTGATTATCGACGATACATATAACTCATCACCAACAGCAACAGAGCGTGCTCTGCAGACAATCAAAGAACTCAAAGGAGTAAAGCGAAAAATTGCAGTCCTGGGTGACATGCTTGAACTCGGACAGTTTTCAGTACGTGAGCACGAAAAAGTAGGGGAGGATGTCGCAAATAGCGTTGATATGCTTGTAACTGTGGGTATTCGTGCTCGAAAGATCGCTGAGGCTGCTATGGAATTCGGCATGAGTGAGAAGCATATATATCAATACGATGACATCAATCGGGCTCGTAAGGAGATAAAAAATATGATTCAGCCTGGAGATGTCATTTTGGCAAAGGCTTCACAGGGTATTCGGGCAGAAATGCTTGTAGCTGAGATTATGTTCGAGGATGAACGACGTTCAGAACTGCTCGTAAGGCAGGATCCTGCATGGCAAGAGAAGAAGGTCACCAGTCTTGTGTAATTATGTAAAGTGTTGTATAGTCAGGCTAAATAAGCACCTTAGCCGCGTCTGGTTTATGGTGCTTTGTCTGTTATGAATTATCGAATCAACAATTATATGAACAAAATAGCAACGCTTAGTACTGGTGTCTTGTTTGCATTTGTGATGTTTGCTACACCAGTACAAGCCCAAGTGTATTACCAGGATTACACACCACGTTCTCAGGCAGAAACAATCGCATATTTACAGGGTATTCTTGCACAACTGATCCAACAGCAGGGTTCACAGGTGCAATACACACCAACGACAACGTATTATCCAAATTATTCTGGACAAGTACTTGGAGCATCGTACAACCCATACAACTCAAACAATACATACAGCTCAAACGGTCTGTATAACGTAGTTGCAGGTACAAGTTTCGTCCGATACGACAATGACGACGATATTACACTCAATGGAACAATTGACCTCAACCATGCACCGTATGGATATATGTGGTTTGAGTATGGTGAAAACAACCGTCTCGATTCAAATACAACCCGAAGGCAAACAAGCCGAAGTGGCTCGTTTAGTACTACTGTACGTAATCTAGAACGAAACGAAGCGTTTTCGTACCGAGCAGTTACTGAGAGTCCCTCAGGTGTGCGTGACTACGGTGTAACACGGTATTTCTACATCAGTGGATCAAGCAACAACCGAAACAATAACAACAATGATGATGAGCCTGACGCTAACACTGATGGAGCTGATGATGTTGATGAAGATTCAGCAGAGCTCAATGGGGACGTAGACATGAATGACTTCAATAATGGTGTTGTGTTCTTTGTATACGGAGAAGATGAAGATCAAATTGAAGACGTTGAACGAGATTACGACTCATATAGTGATGTTGATACTGACGGTGACGATCTACGAAAAGTCAGAGTTGATACTGATCTCGATGGCGATGATGACTACTCGCGGCGAGTTACAAGTCTAGATGATGACACACGACACTACTACCAGATTTGTGTCGAGTATGAAGACGATGACGATGACGATGTACTCGAGTGTGGAGGGGTAGAAGACTTCGAAACAGACAGAGACTAACAATCATATAGAAGTACAAAAGACCGGCGCTAAAGCGCCGGTCTTTTGTATATGACTTTAAAAAAAGAGTAAAATCTGCTATAACTATGCCCACCGTAGCATAAACGGTCTCATCGTCTAACGGCTAGGACACGCGCCCACGTACCGTGGCTGTACACTTTGTCACTATTCTTTCAGAATAGCAGTCAAAGTCTTGCGAAGTGATATTGAATCATTTCTCACTCATTCACGTAGTCGAAGCTGAAATCTGTACACGAAAAATATTGTGTTCAGATTTCAGGTTCAATTCACGAATCGAATCTGCTACAATTCACTCAAATCTGGTCTCATCGTCTAACGGCTAGGACACAAGCCTTCCTACAGAAGCTGTTCAGGTTATCGCTATTTTCACAAATAGCAGGTAACCTCTTGCGAAAGTCTCCCAGACTTTCTCACTCATTCACGTAATCGGGGCTGAGATTTGCAAGTGAAAAACTCACTTACAAACCCCAGAATCGATTCTGGAAATATAAAATGGTCTCATCGTCTAACGGCTAGGACACAAGATTCTCATTCTTGTAATCGGGGTTCGATTCCCCGTGAGATCACAAATATAGAAAGAGCGCCTCGGGACGCCTTTTCTATTTGTGATCTCACGAGTAAGAGTGCATAGGCACTCTTGCGGGGGAATCGAAGGGCTTTTGTACTAGATTGAGAGCGAAGCGAATCAATATAGTCAAAAGGCATACTGGTCGTGTAACGACCGATACTCCCCGTGAGAATGAAGCTGTTGCCAGATAGTATGGAGGTGTAAGCCGAACAATACTATCGACAACGGGTACTGATCCTGTAAGGATCGATACTCTTCATCGGATTTTAAATAAATAGTGGCTGACCCCATTTCTGACCGACTGTTACGCCTGAGACCACCACAGCGCTTGTGGAGTGGACAACCGATCGAGAGGCAAGTTCCGAAGTATTGTTTTCTCCAACAGCTCAATATGTACCAGGAAGCTACACGTTTGCACAGTCAGATACTGGTGAAAATACTACAAGACACTCAATTCGTCTTATCGGACTTGAGCCTTTCACTGAGTACCATTTTAAAGTGCGCTCAACGGATGCTTCTAGTATCACGGGAGAGAGTCTGGACTTCACGTTTACAACAAAAGCCTTATTGCCTGAAATTAGGAATCTTCGTATCATAAAAGTCGAAGAAGACGCAGCAACGCTCGCATGGGACACGACTGTTCCTGCTAAAGCTTTGATTGAGTACCAGGATCTGA
>JBLHGD010000032.1:0-11550 GCA_047616585.1 Candidatus Azotimanducaceae bacterium | reverse complement strand
ATATCCCACTATATAGTGGGATATGGATGGAAAAAAGATTGGGGCGAGTGCGGGCATATTTCTGATATTACTTCTTCTCAGTTTGCAGGGGCTTTCTATGAGCTCGAAGCCGAGTATACAGGAATTACTCACCCTTATCATAGAAGGCATCAATAAGGCCCTTCTGCCGACACTGTTTTCTGTTGCGCTGCTGATGTTTGTCTTCAATGTTGTTCGGTACTTTATTATTGATATCAATAACGTACAAGGCAAAGAAGCTGCTCGCCGCTATGCGCTGTACAGCATCATGGGGTTTGTGATTATTCTGAGTATGTGGGGTATTGTGAATTTGCTAGTTAATGCTTTTGACCTCGGCCAATCACAAGCTCCCTGTCCTGACTATCTACCAGAGGCCGAATGCGCACGTGGTGGGGCTTTGGGAGGGTTTGATTTTTAGATACACATTTGTGCAAAACGGGACGGATCCATATGGATCCGTCCCGTTTTTGTTCGTTGTATTATTCAAACTGCAACCACCTTTTCATCAACTTCTGTAAGTAAAGCTCTCTTGAACTGCACTCGCACAATGGATAAAAAATGAAACTCCCCGATGCAAGCATACGGGGTATAGATAGAATAAATTTTTATGCTCGTATTCGTTTGCCCAAGTAAGAAGTCTCCTAAGTAACAACAAGAAAAGACTAAGTCCACCTTGTAGACTCAGTCCTTTCTCTTAAAGCAACCATGCATCTGCTTATACAGTTTCTTTTGTCTTATCCTGGCTTAGTCTTTCCTAAGTGTCTGATACCAGTATAGGGTCTGAGTATCATGTCCCATTCTGTGCTCAATTGAGGCACAGAACATCGACCAATTAGCCGTTTGTTGTAGCTGAGTTACCTCATCTACGACGACGTGTCCAATTGGAATTAATCCACGACCAGCTTCCGCTAGCCGTGCCTTGTTACGACTTAGTCCTTGTTATCGAGCTTACCGTAGGACCAATCTAGTTGGCACTTCGGGCACTCCCGACTCCCCTGACTTGACGGGCGGTGAGTACAAGGCTCGGGAACGTATTCACCGCGGCATGCTGTTCCGCGATTACTAGCGATTCCGACTTCATGAGGTCGAGTTGCAGACCTCAATCCGAACTGGGGATGGTTTTATAAGGATTTGCTCCATCTTGCGATATTGCGTCCCGTTGTACCACCCATTGTAGCGTGTGTGCAGCCCGAGGCATCAAGGGACATGCTGACCTGGCGTCATCCTCACCTTCCTCTCCCGTGAGGGAGCAGTCTCGTGTGATACGTATAACACACAACGAGGGTTGCGTTCGTTTCCCCACTTAAGGGAACAGCTCAAGCCACGAACTGACGACGGCCATGCATCACCTGCTATACACCCTCGAAGGATTCTCTGGTTTCCCAGAGCGTGCAGTATAGTTTCTAGCCTCGGTAAGGTTATCGCTTAGCGACGAATTAAGCCACGCGCTCCACCGCTTGTGCGAGCCCCCGTCTATTCCTTTGAGTTTTAAGCTTGCGCTCGTACTACCCAGGCGGTCTGCTTAACGTGTTAACTTTGTCTCTGAAAGGGTCGATACTCCCAAAAACTAGCAGACAGCGTTTAGGGCGTGGACTACCGGGGTATCTAATCCCGTTCGCTACCCACGCTTTCGTGCCTCAGCGTCAAGAAAGTCCCAGTAAACTGCCTTCGCATTTGGTATTCCCCTCGATATCAACGGATTTCACCCCTACACCGAGAGTTCTGTTTACCTCTGACTTCTTCTAGTTATACCGTTTCGAATGCGAGCCTGGGGTTGAGCCCCAGGATTTAACACCCGACTAATATAACCGCCTACGCACCCTTTACGCCCAGTGAATCCGGGTAACGCTTGAGGCTTCTGTATTACCGCTCCTGCTGGCACAGAATTGGGAGCCCCTTATTCATGGAGTAACGTCAATAAAATTCCTCCTCCATAAAAGGTGTTTACGCCCCGAAAGGCTTCATCCACCACGCGGCGTCGCTCCGTCAGACTTTCGTCCATTGCGGAAGATTCTCGACTGCGGCCTCCCGTAGGAGTATGGACCGTGTCGCAGTTCCATCGGTGGGGGTCAGGCTCTCACCTCCCCTAGCCGTCGTAGCCTTGGTACGCCGTTACCGTACCAACAAGCTGATAGCCCGCAGGCCATTCCCAAAGCGATAAATCTTTACTCCGAAGAGACTATCACGTGTTATCCTGGATTTCTCCAGATTATCCGTGACTTTGGGGTATGTACCTACGTGTTCCTACCTCGTCTGCCATGGGTCTAAACCCATTCGACTTGCATGCCTCATCCACGCCGCCAGCGTTCACCCTGAGCTAGGATCAAACTCTAATTAAAGACAGGTTTGTTTAGACGAATCTAAACGTGGAGCAGGCCTCCTAAGAGACCTACTTTACTTACCTGTTGTATATCTACTCTGACGCGTACTCTTTGCGTCTCTTCAATATACAATCCAAGGATAAGACAAAAGAGAATGTACAAACATTAACTTTTGTCTTTAACATGTCTGAATCCGGATGAATCCAGACATGTTATTGCTGATGCATAATCGTTCTAATCAAAACAGAAAATCTGTTATTAACTACAACATATTACGTAGTCCAAACCAGCATGGTTGCTAGCTGCTGATTTGGAGTATTCATTTGCAGACTCTCGTCTGACAAACCTCTATTAAAATCACATGCAAGAATAAATCTTGCCCGGTTTTTGTTCAAGTATTATCAAAGTAAACGCTGTCCCCGATCGGAAGTGAAGTTGGAACTTACCCAAATATTCATGATCTAGAACGCAAAAAAAAAGCGCTCAAGGTCTCCCGTAGACAGTGCCGGCTATTATACAGATAGATGAAAAATACGCAACCCTTTACTGTGTCTAATATATACTGGATCAATCCAATTCCCCACCTTCGAAAAAAGGCTCTCACTTACACTATCATGCTACACTTTCACATATGAAAAGAGCTCTGACGTACTACATTTTAACTGAATTTGGACCAGTGCTCACTTTTTTTATTGCCGCCCAATACTACTCATTCTTTATTGCAACAAAAGCGCTTCTCATCACCACAATTCTCGCCTTTGCAACCACGTGGTTTCATGAAAAAAGAGTCCCCCTTATTCCTTGTGTCTCTGGTCTGTTTGTCATGATCGCAGGGACAATTACACTCATATATCAAGCACCCAATGCGCTGATACTTTCTGACAGTCTCTATTATTTATTTGTGTCGACTGCACTTACTTTGAGTTTGTACTATAAAAAATTAATACTTAAAAAATTTTTTGGTCGTTTGTTTGCAATGCACGACACTGGGTGGCATATTGAAACTACACGACTGATATATCTATGTTTGATAGCTGGTGTATTAAATGAGGTTATACGAATCAAAATGTCAGTAGATTTTTGGATGTACTACAAATTTGGCAAAGCGATTGTTATCACTCTTTTTTCAATATATCAATTTAAACTAGTACGCGCGTACCGAATAGAAACCGAATCAAACAGCTGGGGTCTCAGGAACACGTTCCCTGCCGAGTAACATCCAAGAGTCAGACCTGTACAACTTACTGACACGACAGCGTGTCTTCGTATGACTCAGAAACGTAGTTAGAGAACCCGCTACTATCAACACAATAATAGGAATTATTTGAAAGTGCTGTTTCTATAGCATATTGATCAATATTCTCCACACATCTGTATATTCCTGCGTCAATCCCGATACTGTCGCACACTCCGCCATAATCAAGTAACGTACTCTTATATCTATTGGCTGAAAGCTGTAATCCATCAAGGGTCGTCTTATGCTGCAGATCAGCTGGGGTCAGCCCTTCTTGTATGTCCCCTGCTTGATTACTTAGGAGCATACTCTTGAGCGTAGATCCATATCCAGAGAGTAACGCGATGGCGAGGACGATAATTACCACTCCAACGATTAATTTAACAAACTTGGATACACCATGTGACTGTCGCGGCCTGAGTTCATCTTCATCATCTTTCGGAACAGAACTGTAGGTTGGCGCAGCGTGTGATGCAGCTTGCTCTGGAGTTGGTTCCTCAAGACCCAAATCTTTTTGAATCTTGAGATATTCTTCTTCCAACCCGTCAGTTCCATACCCAAAAGAAATCATAGATCGGTGAACGTCGTCCCGATTTTTTCCTTCCGAAATGAGTTTCGTTACAAGTGTTTTTGCCTCTTCATTCATATATATATTTGTTATTCATTACATGTGCCAACCTCTGCTTGCGAAAACAGATTTTCTTGAGAAACTCCGGTACTGTCTATGCACCAATATCCATCCCACGACGGAAGGGATACTTCCAGCATATAGCTGTCAGTATCATCTATACAATACACATCGTCTCCTCCCGCCTCCTCAATGGCGAGCATTGTATCTTGCAAACTATCACCAGTACCAATTTGCGCACAGAGACCGAGATAGCTGGCATCATTATCGTCATAGTAAATCTCTGCCTGCACTCTCGCACTATTAAGATTTGATTTGACCGCTGCGTCTGCGCCTTTATCTCGAGCCTCCTCAAGAGCACTCGTGACACCTAACAGCATACCTAACATTGGAACACTTTCGCTTGCTTCCTCTATATTCATCGCATCTTCTGGAATCTCAACAGCAACAGGCTCATTAATCTTTGTGAGCTCTATGAGCATTGATACGTTTACCTGGCGCTCAGCTTCAGGGGGAACAGAATCTTCCACAACAATAAGATTGCTAATTGATGAGTCACACTGCCTATCTGAAACCGTCTCAAGTGAACCTTCTCCTCTGTAACCCACATTGTCCACGCAGTGTGAACTTTCATTCAAAAGTACTTCTATTGCATAGGCGTCAACACTATCATTACAGTTGTATTCCCATGATTGTTCAAACCAGAAAAAACTGTCTGATTCACAGAAGCCCTCATAGCTAGGCACACCTCCAAGATTGGAAAAATCATCTGCTAGATCTTGCGCTGCATTTAGAGTCTGGATTTTATACGAATCGTCATCTGGACCAATATTTAGGCCAAATAGACTTACGTCATCGTCAACCGCTATCCTCCCTTCAACACCAAACTGTACTGGAATACCATCGGAACCCGCCCATACCACTACTTTCATGTGAGTGTTAAGGAAATCAACGTATGCTGCACTGGTGACACTATCGAGATTCTCAAGCAGATCAGACATCTCCTCATCAGTCCACATATTATTATCTCCAAACTCCGCCTCTAGACTTTCTATCGCTTCATCAAAAAAGGCGCGTAGTGTTGGCTGATTCAGCGCAAGCGTGTACTTATAAGCCTGCTCACCGTTGATCTCTTCTGTAACTGGCTCTCCAACAACACGAAGTACCTGATGCTTATCAGCGAGCTGTGTGATGTGTTGCAGCTGCGTTGCGATTAACTCATCCGCGACCAATTCATCATCTCCTGCCTCTCCAAACATCTCACGTAACGGCTGATCAATCACATGCACCCAAAAGCCTTTGATACTTGATATATCTAGGAAAAACAGGCTCGGCATTCTGTTGATGCGAAAGTACGCACCCGCATATTCATCAAGAACAAGCTCGACATCCGCATTCATTGAGAAATCGTCTGTTATGTAATCAGCCACAAGTTGCGTATGGGTTGTAAGAGCACCTGTATTATTTAAGTCAGTATCTCCGCTTATACTAAGTAGAAATGAAAAATCTGACGGCAGAAACGCAAAAGCATCAGCCATACCAGTATCAAATTCATCTGAAAATACTTCTGGGAGTAGGTATACATCATCATCTTTTGTAGGAACTGCAGTCACGTCAAATGAAGCTTTGTAACGGGCTGTAGTGACACTCATAAGACCTTCCTGGATCCCTGCAAATAGCGATTCTTCCTCATACGGAGCCTTATCAAATATGTTTGCCACAAAGCCCGGCATTGACACGAGTCCAGAGATAGCAGCAAATGCAGAACCTCCTACAACAAGAATGCCAATAAGCACAACAATAATGAGCCCAGTGTGTGAACCTGCTTCATGTGGCGTTGAGAGAGTCGTCTCAGACTGGATCTCACCTTCTGAAGTATCTATCGCAGGCGGGACAGCCTGCATTCGCTTTTGCGCCTCCTGAAAAAGAGTATCTATAGTTTCTGTTGGATACCCTGCGCTAATAAGAGCTGCCCTGACATCAGTATTAGCGGTACCGGCCTTAAGCTGGTCTACAACGTAATTAATTTGTTCCTCATTCATATTGTTCAGATATGTTAGTGATTACCTACTACTGTACATTAGACATTTACAAAATGGTAGGTACAATTGTGGGCGTATGCAAAACCAAGAAACTATCGTTATGTCTGTTGGCGGTTCACTAATCGTTCCTGATCAGATCGATACTGCTTTCCTTTCATCATTAAAAGATCTCGTGACTAAAGAAACGGCCAATGGCCGTCGTTTTATTATCATCGCAGGCGGCGGCAAAACCGCTCGGAGGTACCAGGAAGCCGCTCGAGAAGTTGGGATGCTTGATACTGAAGATCTTGATTGGATTGGGCTACACGCAACTAGATTAAATGGCCACCTCTTACGAACTATTTTCCGTGATTTAGCTCATCCAGAAATGATCACCAACCCTGATGATGTGCTTGATGTACCAAAAGATGTACTCTTGATTATTGCTGCTGGGTACCGACCTGGGGCAAGTACCGACTTACGGGCAGTACAGATTGCTGAGCGCGTTGGCGCTAAAAAAATGGTTAACCTTTCAAATATTGATTACGTATATACGGATGACCCAAACAAAAACCCTGATGCGGTTAAAATTGAAGATACAACGTGGGAAGAATTTAGAAAACTCATCCCAGAAGAATGGGGGCCAGGATTAAACTCCCCTTTTGATCCTGTTGCTGCAAAAGAGGCTCAGGAGAAAGATATCGAGGTCGCGTCATTAAATGGAGAGAAACTCGACGAACTGAAAAATTATCTCGATGGAAAAGCCTTTATGGGTACTCGAATTCATAACTAACATACAGAACGTAAAACAGGCAGACCACAGGTCTGCCTGTTTTACGTTCTGGTATAGTAAATTTATATGCTTAAAAAAATACTCATCACTATTATTGCAACAGGTATAGGAGCCTTCGCGTATTGGACCATATCCCCTCTCTTTATCGACAAAGAGCTTGACGATGCACTTCCAAAAGCAGTGCTTCCCGTGAATCCAAACCCAGTTGAAACTGTTACTGAGATTGAACTAGAAAGCGAAGCTGACTCGATAAACCAAACCAGTACACCGACCGAACTTCCAGAAGTGCCTGCCGAGCGGATCTTCCCTATTACCGACACACGCGGTCACCCTGCTTCAGGTGACGTACGCATTGTGGTAACTCCGGACGAACAAATCATTCGATATGAAAACTATGATGGCACCAATGGGCCTGATCTAAAAATCTATCTTGCAAGCGACCTAGAAGCAAATGAATTTATTGACCTTGGTCCCTCTAAAGCGAACAAAGGCAACATCAACTATTCAGTACCACTAGATATCGATATTGATGACTATCCGTATGTTTTGACTTGGTGTGAGGCCTTCGGAGTTCTCTTCGACTACGCGGAAATTAACTAAAATGAGCGATCTGCTGGGTCAAACTACGGCGAATCAAAACTCAACGTATAGTCATACGCCTCGTTCTGATTCCCTTGTTTTCCTTGCATCTCATCTCATTTAAGTTAATTCCAAAATATTTGTTTAGCTGTATATTGCTGATCCACTATTACACTTTGTGACTCATCCAATTTAAATGAAAAATTACTGCGCATAAATAACTCCGCGCGACACCCTCCCGAAGGGGCGTCGCGCGTTGGCGCTTGACTGCTGAATATCACATCATATATACAACGACAAGCAAGAGGAGCATCAATAAAATATATGCGCCGACACTCGCTAGACCAGCGGCAATTGCGGCGGCAACGTCATCAATCATGATCCCGAGACCACCATGCTGGGATTTGTCCAAAAACCCGATGAAACTGGGCTTCTTGATGTCAAAGTAGCGAAACGCTATTACACCAAGAAAGGTCCGCCACAATTCATCTTCCCAACTCTGCGACTCGTCGACAAGAAAGAAAAAGGACATCGTTACCAAGAGTCCAACAACCTCGTCAAAGACGATCGTGACACTGTCGGGCCGTCCGCCATGATCTTGTATGTCTTCATCAGCTACCGCGCAAATCCAAATCCCAAAAAGAGCAAGGAGAGCAGTTGTGACGATGTACCAAACTGGGGTGAGATAACTCACCATAATCAGATGCAGCGGGATTGCGGCAATGGTCCCCATTGTCCCCGGCATCTTTACGTTGTACCCGCTACCACCCCAGAACGCGATCGCATGCCAAAAATTCGACAAACTGGTACCTTTCACCTGCTTAAACCTGGTGAGGTGACCGTACCACTTTCTAAGTCTACTCATCTGAATCTCCCGATTCATTGTAACAATGTGCCCAACAGTACTGCCAAATACTTCTGTCTTGTACAGAACCTCGGAAATCTTAAAAAGGCAATGACAGCATTTTGCCTACTGGTGATCCTCTCCAAATCTTTCAATATCGATCAAGGCCCCTTACCTGCGCTGAGGCTAACTAAGCTACTTTTCGTTTTCGGCTACCGAAAAACTTTCGTAGATAATAAAGCTCGAAAAATTCTTGTATAATTAAAACCACGACTGCGATACTAAGCAGGTAGACGGAAGCTCCTTGTATCGCCTGTGCTGTAAGTGTTGCAAGTGAATGCCTATCAACTGCTACTGATACAGAAGAAACAGCAGTTACAGAGTCAAACTCAAGTGTAATATCAGTTTGAGGGATACTAAATATAACTGACGCGGTAAGACATGAGTTGTTTCCATCCATACAAGTCTGGAACATTAGGTAAAACGTTGTTGCACTCAACTGCCAAAAGTGCCGTAACAAACAGTGTTGAACTTATTCTTCTTACAGATGAAATCATATGCGAAACTCAGTTAGATAGTGTGCACAGTATATCACTGAAGAAGTCACCTAAAAAATCACTCTCTGGCTAAACATAACTATCTAATCAGTATTTATACCATCAATACTACTTGTAGATCTCAAAGATCTGGTCAATTATTCTGACACGACTGAGCATCTAACCCTGGCTGCACTTTCAGCTCCAATGAACTGCCGTCTGCATCTACACACCACCATGTGTAGTTTTGTTCAGATGAATTGGAGTACAACCATGCGTAGTAAACATAGTGATCTTCCCCATCCCGACAAACTGAACTAGGTGTAATTTTTATATCTTCGTAACTCTTAGTATCAAATCCAGGCAAAACAAAATTCCAGAACGCTCCTTGGCACACTTCACCTCTAAAAGGAAATCGCTTTTGACCATTCAAAATACTTGACTCGGCTTCAGTAGCACTATTGGACTCACAGAAACCTAAATACCCTAAATGCGCACCTAGTTCTTTTCCATCATTCCCATCGAAATATATTTCTGCATAGGCTCTCACGTTAGCTAAATTAGACTTAATCAGAGCCGCCGGCCCTTTGTCCACGCTGCGTGCAAACACAGAAAAAGCCAATAGTAACGAAAGTAAAATTATTACGAAAGCAATGAGTAGTTTGTAAACTTTGTAATATGTATCTGGAGAAAGATACCTTTTAAACAGCAAACCTATCCCAGCCACACAGATACCCGAAAAAAATAAAAACCAAAAAATAGCAACTATTACACCGCATCCATAATAAAAATAGGCCGTGAGGTAATACGCCAAAAGCGCAGCCAGACTTAGACCTAGCAAACCTACTAAAACATATTTAAAATATTGAAAGTAAAATTTACAATGATTGACCATTACTCTTTATAGTATCAGAGATCTGGTCAATATGACCTGTAGAATTTCAAGCATCCTGTCACCTGTAAGGCACAATCTGCTTTTTGAACTCATTTGGACTATGAACCCATTGAGTTCCCAAACTTGATGTGCTATAAAGAAATTGGATATGTGTCCTAGTCAGCAGGAGAAGGGGTTGGAACTCCATTCAGTTCATTTCGATAACATGATTCAGACAGAAGGGTACAACGCAAAGGTGTGTGGCGTTTACAGGATTGACATGCCTGATCACCTTGCATTGCTGCCTGACAAAGAAATTGTCAAATATTATTCACGCTGCGAGAGACAGAAAAAACGACAAGAATTGCGTCGTGCTGAGCAAGCACTACGCAGTAAAAGAAAAAAAGACCGTGAAGATGGCATCCGAATACGGAGAAGAATCCGTTCTGACAACCAGCGGAAAAATGATCTTTTGCGAGAAGCGCGCCAGCTAAGAAGAGACCGGCGGCAATCACAAGAATCAGCACCGACTCCTCTAACGGATCAAGAGCGAATGGCGCGAGCGGCTGAAAGAAAGAAAAAGCACATACAGAGCTTAGTGCGACGAGGCAAAAAGGTCGCTTAAGCGTCAATTCACAGTCTGCTGGTTAGCAAACCAGCAGGCTTTCTTTTTATACTGAAAGTTCCGGAACTATAACTTCCCCAAAATCCCGTCTATTTGTACATGTAATTCTTCAAGCGTGCTGCTGTTGTCGATGACGTGATCTGCCCCTGCTATAACATTGAAAATGTTACTCTTATTCGGGTCATCGGAACCTTCCTCTTCTCGCTGCTGCTGTTCGATAAATTTTTCTTTTGTTACATCGTCTTTCACACTCCCTCGCGAACTTATTCTTTCATAACGGATATCGGAGTCCGCAGTTACAGCAATAACCGAGCCTCCGATACTTTTGATAAATTCTGCCTCTGGAACTGAGTGTAACGCTTCAAAAATGGCATTCCTAGGGGATCCGTCTTGTTGGTATTTTTTATACGTTTCGGCAGGTACACCGGCGGGGTTTGTAGAGCGAAGTTCATTAGCAACCCGATTCATACCATCCCTATCAACAACCTCATCCCGCTCTTTTAAGATATCAATCAAAAGATCACTACTTGAGTAGTGGGCAAAACTTTTTTTTTGAACAAGATAGTCAACGACCGTGCCCTTACCTCCTCCTATTGATCCTGTTATTCCTAATAGCATGAGAACAAGTGTAAACATTCTTGATCATAACCACAACTGTCCGACATCGGATGTCGGACAGTTGTGGTTATTTGTTGTATTATGGTATGAAATATGGAGCTTTTTCATGTCCTAAACCGAGGAGTCGACAAACGAACGATTGTTACAGACAACAAGGATCGCCTGCGCTTTATGCAGGGGCTATTCATGTACAACGACATCCAGATATTGAATCGAAATCTACGCAGGCAGCCACAAACACGTAGAGTCACTACAGAACGTGAGTTACTAGTCCATATTCACGCTTTCTGTCTGATGGACAATCACTACCATCTGCTACTCTCCCCAGTTAACGACGACTTAAAAAATCTGTCGGCATTTATGCGCAAATTAAACATGGGTTATTCTAAATACTTTAATGAAAAATATGATCGGGTGGGCGCCCTGTGGCAGGGTAAGTACAAATCAATACACATAGAA
>JBLHGD010000031.1:0-12024 GCA_047616585.1 Candidatus Azotimanducaceae bacterium | reverse complement strand
GTCCTCCTCCTCAGGCAGCTCGTCATCCTCCTCCTCCTTAACTTTTTTAAGTTTCTTTTCTTCTTCTTTTTCATCAATCAGCCCAAATCCCTCAGGTTCCTGCTCCACATCATCCTCACCGTCGCCCACAACTTCGTCGAGTACAGAGTCATCAACGCCAGATTCGCTGTCATCCCCCTCCTCAAGTTCCTCCTCGTTGCGCAGGTATTCAAAAAAGATCATAGGTATTTACAGATTAATTTAATCGTTAGTACTAAATTTGTATCAAAAAGTGTGTATCCATGCAAGATGTATTTACACAGAGTCAAAATTATATCGAGTTATCGGTGATATGCAACCCCACCCCTGCGCTCGCGTTACTTCAGGTTGCGACAAAGACAATAATAACTATAGCTGCATAATTTTAATCGAAGTTGTACATGTATACGTCTTATTCAGTAGCAACCACGAGAGCACAGGGGTGGGGCGTGCCCGTCCGTGGACGTGTAATTCGTCTTAGGAATTTCGGTTGTGTGCCAAGGTTGTGATGCCAACAGCAATTGCGTCGTACTCATCGTCCAGTACACCTGTTGGCGCATTTGGAATAAGTCGCTTCACCATGTCGATGACTGCTGATTTGTCACTTTTGCCGTACCCCGTTACCGCAATTTTAATTTCTTGGGGGCCAAATTCATATACTTTGCACCCTGCTTGTTGCGCAAGGAATATGATAATACCGCGCGCTTGCGCAACACCCAAAGCGGTCTTTATATTTTTGTTAAAAAACAACGTTTCAATACCGATGCAGTCCGGTGTGTGTTCTTTAAGGAGTTTTTCAACAGCACAACCAAGTGTATGTAGGCGCTGGTTGAGGTCATTAGTTTTATCGGTGAGAATACATTCTGAATGAATCAGTACCTCGCCCGTTTGTCCGTGTTCCATAATAGCGATACCAAGCCGATCGTATCCAGGGTCTATCGCAAGGACTTTCATAATACAAAAACAATACCACAAATCATTCAAACGAATTTACGTTTATTTGTGAGATTGAAAATCATTGATCTGTGTTCCCTTGACTCTTCATACTTCCGTCGTTTGTTTCGTCAGAGCTGAATATGTTTAGTAAACCAAAAAGTACTACATATGATAGCAGTGTAGTCACTATGATCAGAATAGTAATTCTTGTGATTTTTGAGCAGTCTGCATAAAATATAATTCCACAATTAGTCCCAGAAATCTATAAATGGGATGAAGTTCGAAGTGAGTGAGAAAATGAGGAGGAGCTGTACTTAGTCGTGCAGTGACGACTCATTTTGAAAGTCACTGAAGAAATTCGCCCATTTTAGGTTTCTGGCTCTAGGGTGTCTGCGGTGGTGTAAATATCAGTAACATCCTCGCACTCCTCAAGTGCTTCAATTAGATTGGCAAGTTTCTCACCTGTTGTGTCATCAATCTCCATGGGATTTTGTGGAGCGTATCCATCGGCAGTTTTAGTAAACGCCCATGCGGCCGAGCCTTGAGCACCAAGTTCGCAACCAGCTTTTGAAAAAGCATGTCGGATTAATGGGGCAGTACGGTTGTTGTTGTCTGTTACTGCGTGGATTAACAGAGCCACTCCGCCCGGGCCAAATCCTTCAAACACCACTTCCTCTAAAGCTGCACCTCCAGCACCACTTCCCTTGGTGACAGCCCGCTCAATATTGTCCTTGGGCATCGAATCTTTTTTTGCGCGCTCAATTGCGGCGGCTAGTGAAGGCGAGTTCATGTCCCCGTTCGCTTTGCGTGATTCCATAGCAATCAAAGCAGAGTGCTTTGAGAAGATCTTGCTGCGCACCGCGTCAGTCGCTGCTTTTTTGTGCTTAATTTTTGACCATTTATTATGTCCTGACATATTTGTTGCTTATCTTATCGTTATTATAACTATATCAAAATCTGTATCAAATATTTTGGATATGTGCGTATGCAGTTGCCGAAGCGATACGACCACGTGGTGTACGCTCGATAAATCCTTGGCGAATGAGGTATGGCTCAAGAACGTCTTCAATGGTTGCTTGCTCTTCTCCAGTTGCAGCTGCGAGTGTATTAAGACCAACTGGCCCTCCACTAAACTTCCCGATAATAGCTTCAAGAATTGCGCGGTCGGGCCCATGTAGTCCTAGCTGATCGATCTCAAGCAGGTCAAACGTGCGCTCTGTAATTGCGGTCGTGATATCCGTTTTTTCAAGTTGCGCGAGGTCTCGACAGCGCTTTAGGAGATAGTTTGCGGTTCGGGGTGTTGCTCGCGAGCGACCCGCAATGTCAGAAAGAATGTTTGAGGATGTCGGAACTCCAAGAAGTTTTGCAGAGCGATCGAGGATAGTCGCAATTTCATCATCAGCATAAAACTCAAGCCGAAATGTGCCTCCAGAAAAACGTGACCGTAACGGAGAGGAGAGTAGGGACATGCGGGTTGTTGCAGCAACTAGGGTAAACGGTGGAAGTTCGAGCTGTACTGTTCGAGCTGAAGGGCCTTTCCCGATAATGATATCCAAGACTCCGGATTCCATAGCGGGGTATAGCACCTCCTCAATACTTTTATTCAAGCGATGGATTTCATCAATAAAAAGTACGTCTCCAGGGGAGAGATTTGTGAGAATTGCAGCAAGGTCTCCAATACGCTCGATTGCTGGGCCGCTGGTTGTGCGCATGTTTGTGCCGAGTGATTTTGCAATCAGGTGAGAGAGTGTGGTTTTGCCAAGACCTGGAGGGCCATAAAGCAAAATGTGCTCCGCTGCATGTTTTCGTTCCCGAGCAGCAGATAAAAGAATGCGGAGGTTCTCTTTAATTTTCGTTTGACCAATATACTCGTCCCATGTTTGTGGTCGCAGTGTCTGGTCGAGATTTCCAGCACTGTCTTTAGTGAATGATTCATGGGTATCGGTCATGTGTATAGTATATCCCTATATGGAGTCTAGTTCAAAAAGCTTGACAAAAAGTTATACTGTGCTAATATATTGAACATAAGTCAGTTCCTGTGCAGAAGAAAGCTTCTGCGCCGATCCTCTACATCCTCATATAAAATATTGTTTTTAAACAAAAAGCACTCCCAAAGTGCGAATTTTGTATGTATATCTCAAGACGATAATTCTCTAAGCAACCTGAGTGAGGTTGCGAGGGTGTCCTGGTCCTCACCTTGCGTGAGATCACGGGGGCATTTTCCTTAGCGCTAAATTCACTTTCATCCCGAAAGCTTTGCTTAGAGAATTATCTTCTGGAGACGGTCAATGATCAACTTCACGACGACTATACCACAGGAAATTTCAACACTGTATTGACCCATACCAATTTCCGTTTCTCAAACTACAAAACAAAAAAACATCGTACACAAATACGATGTTTTTTTGTTGTGTTACACAATGTGTGATGAAAATTCTGTGTCCACAGTGTCGTCTTCTTCTTTGGGCGCTCCGCGGACATTTGATATATCGACAACACGCTTTAGTTCCTCTAGCGAAGTTGAACCCTCAAGCACTTTGTCGAGGCCGTCCTCTGCCATTGTTGGAATCCCTTGCCCTCGAGCTGCTTCTAAGATGATATGTTCACGCGGATCACGAATGATGACTTCCTCAACAGCCTCATCAATCCTCACCGCTTCAACAATACTCTGACGTCCTTTAAATCCACTTTGGTCACACAGCTCACATCCAACTGCGTCATGTATCTGACTTTCAGTTGAAAATACTGGAGGTTTCGGATGTCCCGCAAGGATGTTATTGATAAGTACCAGCTCTCCTTCTGTCGGTTTCCGTGCTTGTTTACAGCTCTCACATAGTTTTCGAACCAGGCGTTGTCCAAGAATGATATTAAACGTTGTACCGATGACTCGAGAATCAACACCAAGATCTATCAGGCGAGGAATTGCCCCAACTGCGCTATTGGTGTGGAGTGTTGAGAATACTAGGTGGCCAGTTTGTGCAGCGTGTACGGCGGTTGTTGCTACCTCACGATCTCTGATCTCACCAATCATAATCACGTCAGGGTCTTGCCGGAGTATAGAACGCAAGCCAGACTCAAATGTATAATCGTCTCCGACTTGTGTCTGTACAATTCCATTGAGTTTGTACTCTACTGGATTTTCAAGTGTAATAATCTTCACTTCTTCAGTGTGTACTTTTTGCAGAAACGCATACAACGCACTTGTCTTACCTGATCCGGTTGGTCCTGTTGTGATAATCATCCCGTTTGGCTTTGCAAGCTCTGTAAGCATGACGGCATGTACAATTTCATTGAGACCTAAATTTTCCATTGTAAACGTTGCAATTGAAGGGTCAAGGAGTCGCAACACCATCGATTCACCAGACGATCCAGGGATGATAGATGAACGTATTTCTACTTTTTTCTCACCAAGGTCAAATGTAAAACGCCCGTCTTGAGCCCTGTCATGTATATTAAGAATAACTCCCGAGAGCAATTTAAGGCGTGAAATCAAGCGCTCGTAAACGCTCCGCTCGAGATCAATAACGTCGTGCAGTACGCCGTCTAGTCTATACCGAAGACGAATCCCAGTTTCTTCAGGTTCGATATGGATGTCAGATGCATTGAGTGCCAGTGCTCCAGCAAACATTGCTTCAAGTGTCCCAGACACACGTCGTGCCGAATTGAGTGTTCGTATTTCAAGAATGTAGGAACTTACTTCCTCAATATTCCGCAACTTCCTCACAAGCTCCATAATCTGTGCCGGGTCAACATCCAAGACACCTTTTTTGACAGTCGTTGTATGATGGCGATCAGCATATCGCTTCCATCCGTGCTCCAGGCTCAGTGTGGAAGTCATGAAGATGTTGAGTGTTAATCCTTCTTTCTCCAATGAGGCGAGCGCTTCTTTCGTCTCTTGATTGTTGGGATTTCTGATGGCGACAGAAAGTTTTTTGTTTTGCAGCTCAAAGGGCACACATTTTGATTTGCGTGCTGTTGCTTCAGGTATTTTTAGAAGTGCTGAGGGGTTTATGGTGACACCACGAAGATCGACATATGGGATGCCATACTGTGTTGAAAGAGATTGGATGAGGTGCTCCTCTTCTTTTGCTCGGAGCTCCTTCATTTTGTCGGCACTGTACGTGTCGTCGAACTGCTGCATACATGAGTATTGTACCAGCTCGTGTTCGCTCTAAGAACATAATCACTCCACTTCTTTACTCTGCGACGCTGCTTTGTAATCGTTTTTCATTGATAACAGTGTATAAAAAGACTGCTGCAAAGATCATTCCCTGAAGAAACACAATTGCGCCACCAGTTGAGATGTCCAGGTAGTAACTAATGTACGCTCCGCCAACAGCGCTCATTACACTACTTACAACCGCCAGCATAAGCATCTTTGAAAAATTTTGTGTCAGGAGCAGTGCTGTTGAGCCAGGGGTTATAAGCATCGCGATAACAAGGATGACACCAACGGTTTGTAGTGATGCAGTTATTGTAAGCGCAAGTAAAGTGAGAAGTGCGTAGTGTATGTATTTCACACTGATTCCTAAGGATTGTGTGTGGATTGGATCAAAGGTAAATGCCAGCAATGTACGACGAAAGATTAGTATGGTGATAGCGACAAAACCAAGCGTTACGGTTGTGTAGATTGCCGCTTCGTCTGATATCCCGAGGACATATCCAAAAAGAATATGCATCAGATCAACGGAGCTCGGTGTTCTTGAAATGAGAATCAGTCCCAAGGCAAAAAGTGTAGTAAAAACAATGCCCATTGCAGCATCCTCTTTTATTTTTGTTTGCGTTTTTACAAACCCAATAATACCAACTGATAGTAGCGCAAAGACGAATGCACCAATACTAAATGGAATTCCTATAATATATGCAATAACAACCCCTGGTAAAACCGCATGAGAGATAGCGTCACCCAGAAGCGACCAGCCTTTGAGGATCATAAAACAAGAAAGAATAGCGCAAGTAGTGCCAACAACCGTAGCGACAATAATAGCTTTCACCATAAACGAGTATTGCAGCGGTGTACAGATAGCGTCGACAACTGAGTAATGTTGCAGCGGAGTACAGATGAAGGTAATAAATTCCATAGTTATGTTTATGATTCAAATTGAATACGATGCACGATCCCGTCGTATGTTTTGGATACCAGTTCTTTTGTAAACACGTCCTTTGTTGGGCCATACGCAATAACAGTATGTTTAATCAGTGCAACAGTGTCACAATATTCTGAAAGTGAGGTGAGCTCATGGGTCGCCAATATTATAGTCTTACCTTCTTTTTGAAGCGATACTAAAAGTGCGGTCAGGTTATGTTCACTCACTGCGTCTAAGCCAGCAAATGGTTCGTCCAAAAGTAAGATTGACGCACCTTGTGCGAGTGCGCGCGCGATAAATACACGCTTTCGTTGGCCACCAGAAAGGGCTCCAATTTGCCGACCGCAAAATGCATGCATACCTACTTTCTGCAGGGCATCTTCTACCAATGTGTTGTCTTCATTACTTGGGGTGCGAAATATATTTTGGGCGCCAAGTCGTCCCATCATCACAACGTCATACACTGAAACGGGAAAGTCCCAATCGACAAGTTCGTTTTGTGGTACGTATGCAACCAGTCCAAGTTTCTGAGCTTCTGTTGGTGATTTTCCACACACCAACACAGAGCCGGAGCTGGGTGCAATCAGTCCCATAATGGTTTTAAAGAGTGTGGACTTTCCTGCACCATTCATACCAATAACCCCCATAAAAGTTTGATGGGGAATTTCAATTGAGGCTGAAGTTAAAGCTCTTGTTGTTTTGTATGCAACAGTTACGTCTTTTAGTTCAATTGCAAAGTCAGTGGTGCCAGTCATACTTATATTGCGTCCAGTGAGAGACCAGTAATAATTGTGGTAACCGTGTACTCAAGTAATTTAAGGTATGTTGACGCCGGCCCTTCAGAGTTTGAAAGTGAATCAACATACAATACCCCACCGAGTGTGGCGTTTGTAGCGTGTACAACTTCAGTTTGAATACGAGGATCAATCGTGCTTTCACAAAAAACTGTGGGTATGTTTTTTTTCTTCACTGTTTCGATCACACTTGCAATTTGCCGTGGTGAACCTTGTGACTCGTCATTAATCGCCCAGAGGTATACCTCAGTTAAGTTGTAGTCGTTGGTCAGGTAGGTAAACGCCCCCTCGCATGTCACGAGATAGCGATTTGATTCCGGGAGTGTCGCGAGTGTCTGCGCAAGGCGTGTGTCAAGCTCAGTAATTTTTGCAGCGTAGGCATCAGCTTGTTCCCCGAAATAGTTAGCGTCGGCGGGTGACAGTTCGTTTAATGCGTTCTTGATATTCTCAACATAGATCAACGCTTGTTTGGGTGACATCCATGCGTGTGGGTTGGGTCTGTCTTGGTATGCGCCTTCAGCAATAGAAATTACATCAATACCGTCAGTTAACGTCACGTGCGGTACATCGGGAATGCTGTTGTACAGTTTTTCTGCCCAAACTTCCAGGTTAAGGCCATTATCAAAAATGATCTGCGCTTTTGATGCACGCACCAAGTCACCTGGAGTCGGCTCATATCCATGAATTTCAGTTCCAGGTTTTGTAAGCGAAATTGCTTCAACTCGAGAACCCCCAACCTCACGCACCATGTCAGAAATGACCGTGAAGGTACTCAAGACAACAATAGGCTTGTCAGTGCCAGAAACAACAACGGATGTTTGGTTTTGATTTGATCCAATAGTAAAACCACCGAGTACAAGTGTAAACGCAAAAACAGCAACAAAGCTGATACTTATAAATATCCAATTTTCTTTTGTCATAGTTAGTTTTTGGGCAGGGGAATGTTGTTTTGTTGAAAATAAAAAAAACAGCATGTATGTTCTTCGGGGCAAAACTTCAATGGAGAGGCAAATAAATTGCCGATGCAACACGACTAATATAGCACAGGTATTTTTTTTGTCCATACAAACAGCCACAAAATAAGACATAGATAAAAGATTGACTTTTACTACAAAATATGGTATTATAATAGAGAAGAGGGACGTTGTTCCTTACAACTAGGAGGGTCAGAAAATGACCAGACAAAGTATTATCGCCCTTGTGATCGCTTGTTCATCGTTATTGACGGGGTGTGATCTGGAGGTCCGTTCGGAGGGTGTTACAAGGTTTTCCCATTACAAGCCTCCGGAAAGGGTTTACTATGTTCCTGCTCGAACTCAAAGAATTGAGCAGAGCATACGTATAGAAAGGCGTGTCACCTATTCCAAACACCGAGGCCATCGACATCACCGGCGCAACAAAGGCCGCGTCGTGGAGAAGGTGACGACGACAAAAACGATCGTCAATACAGAGAATCGCCGGGGACATCGCAAAGGTAAGCGACGCCATCGGGGCGGTCGGCGTAGTCACCGACACTAAAAGAATTTGGACCACGCACCAAGGGGGGTGCGTGGTCCAGAAGGACAATCGTCACGAAACAAGCTTTCGGGGCGGTTTTTTGTTTTCTTTCCTGTGCAAGGTACAATGCAGCACATGAAGGAGTTTAAAGTTAATCTCGAATCAGAACTTCTAGCTATTGCGAAGGAAGTTATTTTGATGCTAGAGGAGGTAACGAAGCGTGAGAACGCAGCCGGGGTTCTTGCGCTGCATGGAAATCTTGGAGCGGGCAAGACCACCTTTATGCAGATGCTCGCAAAAGAACTTGGAGTTACCGAAGTGGTTACAAGTCCTACGTTTGTGGTGATGAAAAAGTATGAGGCCGAGCATGAAGTGTTTGAGCATCTGGTGCATATAGACGCGTATCGTATTGAAGATGTTGACGAAATGCGACCCTTGAGGTTTGAGGAAGAATTGTCGAGAAAAGGTACTATGATAGGTATTGAGTGGGCAGAAAAAATCGAAGCACTTTTGCCGTCATACACGATACATTTACGATTTGAGATTACAGGAGAGACGCGTGTAATAACTATTGATCATGGTAACTAAGACAGCTACTAAAAAAACTGATGACAAAAAGAAGACACTCGTGTTACTTGATGCGCATGCAATTTTGCATCGTGCGTACCATGCGCTTCCAGATTTTTCGTCGCCGTCGGGCGAACCGACCGGAGCACTTTATGGAGTAGTGGCGATGCTTTTGAAGATCGTTGAAGAATTGAAGCCTGACTATATTGCTGCTTGTTTTGATTTGCCTGAGCCAACGTATCGTCATGATGCATTTGATGGATATAAAGCTGGACGTAAAAAAACAGATGATACGCTCATACAGCAAATAATTCGCTCACGGGATATTTTTGCCGCGTTTGGGATACCTATATATGAACATGTTGGTTTTGAGGCCGATGATTTATTGGGCACCATTGCGCATCAGACTCGAGACAATAAGGACTTGACCGTGATCATTGCTTCGGGAGATATGGATACACTGCAATGCGTGGAGAAGAAGCGTGTGCAGGTGTATACGCTTCGAAAAGGAATCAAAGATACAATCATGTATGACGAGCAGGCGGTTAAAGATCGATTTGGATTCGGTCCACTACTGGTTCCTGACTACAAAGGTCTTCGAGGGGACGCTTCAGACAATATCCCTGGTATTGCGGGTATTGGAGAAAAGACCGCAACTGATCTTATTATGAACTTTGGTACCCTCGAGAAGATGTACAAGGAACTCGAGAAGAAAACTGGTGAACAGAAATTTCTCGATGCTGGCATCAAGGCGCGCATCATAAATCTTTTAAGGGAAAATAAAGAGGAGGCAGAATTTTCAAAAATGCTCGCAACCATCAGGGTTGATGTTCCGTCTGTGTATGTGTTGCCAACAGAGCACTGGACCAAAACAGCTGACGCAGAAGCGACGCTGGCGCTCTTTAGTGAGTTGGGCTTCCGTACGTTGGCTGCTCGAATTAAGCACTTGTTTGAAATTCCTGAGGATGTATCGGTAGATCAAATGGGAAGTGGTGTAAGTGATGATGAGGTTATCCGTGCTGGAGTGATGCTCTGGCTTCTAGAGAGTGATCGGACAAATCCAAGTTATGAAGATGTCGTCGATTATGGACGAGCCTACTTAGACACGGCAATCTTCTCTGAGATTGTGAGTAAGCTTGAGGTGCGACTTGCAGAAGAAAAACTTGTACCTATATATGAAGAGATCGAGAAACCGCTTTTGGAAGTTATTACACATCTCAATGCAACGGGAGTGATTCTCGATACTGCATACCTGCAAACACTTTCAAAAACGATGCATACAGAACTCTCATCACTTGAGAAAAAGATATATAAGCACGCAGGAACTACAGAGCTCAATATCAACTCACCAAAGCAAATGGCGGAGGTTTTGTTTGATACGCTCGGGTTAAAACCAAAGAATCAAAAGAAGACGGCAACCGGACAACGCTCGACAAAAGAAAGTGAGCTTGAGAAAATGAAGGATGATCATCCGATTATTAATGATATCTTACGATATCGTGAACTACAGAAACTCGTTTCCACATATATAGATAATCTCCCAACGATGGTGGGGAATGATGGTCGTCTGCACACTACTTTTATTCAAACCGGAGCGGCTACCGGAAGGATGGCGAGTCAGAACCCTGGCTTACAAAATATTCCAACCAGAACTGAAGAGGGTCGCGCTATCAGAAAAGGGTTTGTAGCAGGAAAGGGTTACACGATGGTTGCCATCGACTACTCACAAATTGAGCTCCGGATAGCCGCCGTTCTTTCAGAGGATCCAAAACTTATAGAGATCTTTAAGAAAGGGGAGGATGTGCATTCAGGAGTTGCGTCACGTGTGTTTGGTGTAAAGGAGGAGGATATAACTAGTGATATGCGAAGAAAGGCAAAGATCATCAACTTCGGTATTTTATATGGAATGGGAGTTAATGCGCTACGCGCTAACCTCGGAGAAGACACAAGCAGAGAAGAAGCGCAGGAGTTTTTAAATGCATATTTCAATACCTTCACGCGCCTTGCAGAATATCTTGAGGAAACCAAAGAGTTTGCTCGAGAGCATGGATACACAGAAACTCTTTTTGGACGTAAACGACATTTTCCAGGTATCACATCTGGAGCGCCATTTATTAAAGCAGCAGCCGAGCGTATGGCGATTAATGCACCGGTGCAGGGTACAGCAGCCGACGTAATGCGTATTGCGATGAATACTATTTATCAATACATCAAAAAAGAGAAGCTTGAAGAAGATGTAAAGATGCTACTGCAGGTACATGATGAATTGGTTTTCGAGATTAAAGATGAGCTTGTAGACTCCGTCGTACCAAAACTGGTTGCCCACATGGAGAGTGTCCTTACAAGAAAAGACGATAAGGATGTCCCGATTCTTGCTGATGTGAAAGCAGGGCCCAACTGGGGATCACTAGAGGACTGGAAGAGATAGTGTCTTATTGTAAACCCCGCATCAAATGATGCGGGGAGAGAGATGACATATTCCTTTATGTAATCGCAGCGATCTGTAGCAGGAATGCTTTAATTTTTTTTGGGTGCTCCTTTTTCGTTCTACAGATCACTGCAGGGTAATGCTTCTGCATCAATGTAACCGTGTTCTCACTGGTGCTGTGGAGGTAGCACGCTGGGCGCTTCTTCTCTTCGATGCGCAGGACAGCATCAATAACCACTTCGCCATTGCCGTCATCCATCTGGTAGTCAGTAATGACTACGTCAAATTTTTGCTGACGCAACAGTACGCATGCTTCATTACCACTGTGCGCGATTGTTGTAGTATGTCCAAGATGGACTACCAAATCATGAACGGTAAACGTCATTGCGCGGCTATCGTCTACTACAAGAACATTCATCTTCTTCTCCTGAGATGAGTTACATAGATTAAGCCATATTTGACTCAATAAGTCCATAAAATGACTTTGGGGGAAGTGTGCGGTACCATACATGGAATGTATTATGTGTTTTATGGAAATGATACGGTGGCAGTGCGCAAGCAAGCGCATGAGTCTATTGATGGTTTTGAGAAAAAAGGATTTGAGGTTGCGCGTATTGATTCAGACACATTCAGTAGTGGGGCTATTGCAGACGCCATCGGTGCGTCATCATTGTTTGAGAGGCAGACGCTGTATGTG
>JBLHGD010000030.1:0-13389 GCA_047616585.1 Candidatus Azotimanducaceae bacterium | reverse complement strand
CAGAAAAAAAATCTTGATCGCGGATGACGAAAAAGATTTACGAGAAGCACTCTTCACGGTGCTTGCTGCAGAAGGGTACGAGGTCCTCACTGCTGAAAATGGTAAGGTCGCATTAGATATTGCACTCGCTGAACACCCAGATCTGATATTGCTCGACTTGAATATGCCAAAACTCAGTGGAAACGAAGTGTTGGAAGCACTCAGTACCGATGAGTGGGGGAAATATGCAAAAGTGATTGTCCTGACGGCACTCGATGATATGGATACGCTATCCAAGACCATGGAAACTGGAGGTTTAGATTATCTTGTAAAAAGCGATTGGAAACTTGAAGATATTGTACGGAAGGTAAAAGAGAAGTTGGCGGCGTAGTATTCAGTCAGCACGTTAGTCAACAGGAGGAAGGATAGAGATATTCCATAACAATTAACAGGGCGTGTATATTTAAAATATTACCCCCGCCTTCAGGCCGGGGTGGTTCATTTTTTTCACTACGTTCAAATCTACTAAGTGTTCTCTTCTTACAGAAGCTGTTTAGGTTGTCGCTGCAGATGCAGCTGGCAACCTCTTGCGAAAGTGTTCCTACACTTTCTCACCCCGCCTCGCCTGTTTTTGTCTCTAGGAAAGAGACAAAAACATGGCTGCAGTCGATTAATCCCGCCGCGAGTGAAACTGTTCACTCGCTCATCTCCACCAAAAAAGCCACTCTTGCGAGTAGCTGTTTTGGTGGAGATGGGGGTTTTGAAACCCCGTCCGAATTAGTGAGTCATTGTGCGTCTACAGTGTGTAGTTTGTTCTTTGATTTAAGTTCCTGATCTAAAGAACAGACAAAACAATCAGGTTCCGAGTTGTTACAATCTTGAAAATCTAAGACAACGACAAAGATTTCCACAGTCTCATGTTTATTCTACAAGAAGCATCGTATGGGACGTTTGATACTCTCGCATCGAACCGGCGAGCTTACGCTACAGCGGGTGCGAATCCGAACGCGTTAGCGTAAGGACTTGGTATTGCTTTGTTTGCAAATACAAGTTGGAACCTTTTAACGAATTGATTCCAATTTCGACACTGCACACAACAACGTCGGCTAACCGTCGATGCTAAGCATCCCCTGAAAAAATTGAATGTTTTCAATTTTTTCAGGGGATGATGTGTTATCTCTTGAGACGAACACATCTGTACGATTTTAAGCGGGTGTAAAAGAACCTTCAACCAGTCCAGAGACGAACACACGGTTCATTCTGGACGGAATGTTTGTTGTCCGCTGTCATGATGCCTCCATCGAGAAGGAACAGCCAGACGGTGCCTCCCATTTCAACACAAGATTTAAGAGGGGAGGTCCCACACCTTTAGGTGGCTTACCTTTGGTGACAGCGTCGCTCTCTCTCCCTTTGTCCTTTCTCGGAAATAGGTGAATGATCTCACTATTGTTTCTTTGACTATTCATTCCTGACTCCTCATTTCAGTCTTGGTTCTTCAAAATTCGATCGATAGCTCGTTTGCTGTCGCGTTGCTTCAAGGATTCACGTTTGTCGTGCTTCTTCTTGCCGCGCGCGACAGCAACTTCGAGCTTCAATCGAGGATCATTATTATACAATCTTATTGGCACAAGTGTCAACCCCACTTGGTCACTTTTGACCTCGAGTTCTTTTAGTTCTTTCTTAGAGAGCAGCAGCTTCCGTGGGCGTTCGGGGTCGTAGCTTTTGGGCATGTTTGCGGGTTGATAAGGAGCTACGGAGCTGTTTACTAAAAATGCCTCACCACCGCGAATGATGACGTGCGATCCGTCGAGCTTAGCGCGGCCCAGCTTTATAGATTTCACTTCATATCCAAACAGCACCAAACCAGCCTCAAACGTGTCGAGGATCTCATAGTTTTGCCGTGCTTTTTTGTTTGAAATTAAATTTTTCATAGTATCCGGAAGTATCTACTTACATAGAGACGTTGAGTAAGGACCGTCCTTACTCACATGGTATATTATTCGTTCCATCCGTAGCCCCAGTTTGCATCAATTATACGTGTCAGGAAGCTGTCGCCGAAGAGTCTCACGTTCACATAGACAACCTTAGAATACAAGGGACCCAGAGGACCAGTATGCGAAATTGCGTCACGTAATGCAATATCTGCTTGCTTTCGTTCTTCTTGAGTTCCACCAGCCCAGTATGCAATATCGTGTTCTAGGCAAGGAGTACTAAAATCGTGCCATAAAAGTTTGTCTGGAGAGAGTGAGCAGCCGTCTTGAGAAAAGGAATTGGGTGGTGTTTGCTTTTTGTGTTCGGTAAGAAACTGAGTCGCTTTGTCATGCATGTCGGGCACTGTTGTGGGTGTTGTGAGTCGATCGATTGAAAGTAATACTACAAGAACGAGTATAATGAATAAACTGTATCGCATTTTGAGTGACATACTGGTACAGTATACGATATAAAATCATGATTTTAGAAGGAGACCTGCACGTCATTGATGCAATAAAGGAAAAGAAACGTCTGCAGGATACTGGAAAGACGCATGAGCATATACGCCCACTACTTGTCATAGATGGTGGCTTTATGAAAGGCGCGTATGGAGTAGGTGCGGCGCTCGCATTAGAAGAGCTCAATTTCAATCGAGTATTCTCTAATGTCGTTGGTGTGTCTTCCGGGGCTCCTGTTGCTGCGTATTTTATTTCTGGGGAAGTACATAAAATTCCAAATCTTATAGATGATTTATTTGCCTCATGGAAGTTCCTTAACCTGTGGAGGCTTTGGAATCAATTGGATACAAAATATCTGATGCAGCTTTTCAAAACGTCCGAGCAAGGCATGAGTATGGAAAAAGTATTTAACGCACCAGTTAATTTATACATTGGTGTTGCTGAATTTGAATCTGCTAAACCAGAATTGCTGCGGCCGAGCAACGGTCCAGAGCTGCTTGACGCCATGAACGCCTCAATCTTAATGCCAAATATTTCTACTGACAAAGTGTATATTGATGGTGTTCGGTATGTTGACGGTGGATTTACACATCCGCATATTCTAGAAAAAGTATTTAAGGAAATTGACGCGACACATATTTTAATAATGACCAATCAAAATCAGTCAGACGCCTTTCCAACTTCGAGGCTTGAGCGGTTTCTTAATAATACGGTGTACAGATTTCGTATGTCCAAAGCAATCCGGCATGCGATACACGATCGTCGTGAAGAGCGAAAGAAAGTGTATACAAACATGCGATTACACTACAAGAACCCCCACGCATTCATTTGGGGAGATAATTCGATTGATAGTTTTGATCGGGATAACACCTTAGTGAATAGCGTGATAGAGAAATCACGACTCTGGTGGCACGATTTGTTGAAAGATTAATGAGCTGGTGGAAGATTACAGTAAACACTCGCAAAATAGTGCTATTTCTGTATAATGACGCGACTATGGAAGATAAGCAAAATATGGATAAAAATAAAGAAGAAACAAAGACTGAAGACGTTACACAAGAGAAAATTGAAGAAGTAGTTCCAAAACCTGAGCCAGAGGAAAAAAGCGAAGGTGCGATGGCTAATCTGAAGGGGAAAATGCCCGTTGGACCGGGAAATTTTTGGAATAACATCCTTTCTACGGTATTACTGTTAATGGTCCTTACTGCAGTGTATTCATATGTAAGTGATACGACAGTTGAGCCTGAAGAGTTATCTGTCTCACAGATTGCAGAACAGGTTAAGGGGGGCGAAGTAAAAGAGATTGTAGTGCGTGGTTCAGAACTTGAGGTTAATTATACTGATGAGACTCGTACACAAGGCACCGCAAAGAAAGAAACTGACGCTGCAGTTACTGAGACACTCGTGAGCTTAGGAGTCACAACAGAGCAAATTTCAAATGTGAATATTGATGTACAAAATCCAACTGGTTTTGGATACTGGATCGGTAACCTGGCACCATTTTTGTTCCCACTTCTGTTTTTGGGAATCATTATTTGGTTTTTCTCGCGTTCAGTAAAAGGAGCAGGGATGCAGGCGATGAGTTTCGGAAATTCAAAGGCTCGAGTTATAGATCCAAACGACGCTTCACAGAAAGTGACCTTTAAAGATGTTGCTGGAGCAAAAGAAGCAAAGCAGGAACTTGAGGAGATTGTGGATTTTTTGAAAAACCCAAAGAAGTTTCTTGATATTGGTGCCGAGATTCCTAAGGGGGTGATGATGATGGGTGCACCAGGTACCGGAAAGACACTTCTTGCGCGCGCAGTAGCAGGGGAAGCTGGCGTACCATTCTTCTCAATTTCAGGGAGTGAGTTTGTTGAGATGTTTGTTGGAGTTGGAGCATCACGCGTGCGTGACTTGTTCCAGATGGCAAAGAAGGCTGCACCAGCAATTATCTTCGTCGATGAGATTGATGCGGTAGGACGTGTACGCGGTACAGGTATCGGCGGAGGGAATGACGAACGAGAACAGACACTCAACCAGATTCTTGTTGAGATGGATGGTTTTGAACCGACGCAGAAAGTTATTGTCATAGCAGCAACAAACCGACCGGATGTACTTGATCCAGCACTCTTGCGACCAGGCCGATTTGATCGACGCGTCACCATTGATCTACCAGATCGAGACGATCGAGAGAAGATTCTTGGAATCCACGCACGAAAGAAACCGCTCCAGGAAGATGTGAATCTGGGGATCATTGCACAGCGAACTCCTGGATTCTCTGGAGCAGATTTGCAGTCACTTATGAACGAGGGAGCGATCTTAGCTGCTCGCGAAGAGCGAAAGAAAGTGGGGCAGTTTGATTTGATCCGTTCGATTGAAAAAGTAATGCTTGGGCCTGAACGAAAGAGTCACGTACTTTCAAAGAAAGAAAGAGAAGTTACTGCATATCATGAGGTGGGGCATGCAATCGTGGCATCAGTCTTGCCATACGCTGATCCGGTGCAAAAAATATCGATTATTTCCCGAGGCAGAGCTGCTGGATATACACTGAAGCTTCCAGACGAAGACAGACGAATGCATACAAAGAAAGAATTTCTTGATGATATCGCAATGACACTTGGGGGATACGTTACTGAACAAATGGTATTTGATGACTTAACAACCGGACCAAGTAACGACTTGCAGGTAGTTGCGAATCTTGCGCGCGACATGGTGACCAAATACGGAATGAGCGAAGTACTCGGTCCGATTGCACTTGAGGGAATGGGAGGGCGCACTATTGGAGGGGCTCCGAGTGATGACCGAGGCTATTCACCACAGGTTGCAAAAGCAATTGACGAAGAAGTATCAAAGATTATTGATGATGGGAAGAATAAGGCGAAAGAAATTCTTACCAAACATCGAAAGGCACTTGATGTTATTGCAAAGCGGCTTGTAGAAGTGGAGACGCTTGAGCGAGAAGAGTATGAAGCACTCTTGAAAGCTGAAGGTGTAGTAATTAAAGACGTATACAGAGAAGCGCGAGAAAAAGAAGAAGCGCTTGGAGACCCAACGAAGGCACTTGAAGTGAAAAAAGAAATGAGTGAAGAGACTAAAGAATAGTGTTTCTGAACATGACAAAAGCGCGACCACTAGGGTCGCGCTTTTGTCATGTCAGATTGCTTAACTAATCTTCCACGTAAGTGTCAGATTTTTTTCCGAGTCTTCATGGTATCCGTACGGGCGGATTTTGTCATTGCCGCCTGGCACTTCGATCAATCCGTCACTTTGCCAGGGAGTTTTCGTAAGCGTAATCGTTTCTTCGTTAACTGGAAGTCCATAGAAACGAGGACCGTTTTTTGATGCAAAGTTTTCAAGGTGTTCTAATGCACCCATCTCGTCAAACACCTGCGTGTAGAGCTCGATTGCAAACGGTGCAGTGAAACAGCCTGCAGCACATCCTGTAGCTGCTTCTTTCCTGTGTGTTGGGTGTGGGGCTGAGTCAGTCCCCAAGAAAAGGTGTGGGGTGCCAGAGGTTGCAAACGCGCGAAGTGCTTCGAGGTCTTCTTTTCGCTTTGCAGGAGGCAGACAGTGCTTGTGAACCTGGAATCCACCTCGGAAAACATCTCTTCGATCAATCATCAGGTGTTGTGCGGTTACGGTGCCAGCAATATACTCTGAGCCGTGCTCTTTGAGGAAGTCTACAGCTGTTCTAGAGGTAATGTGTTCAAGTGAGATCTTTAGCGTAGGGAAGTTCTTAATCACATCCATCAAAGAATTTTCAATAAAAATCTTCTCCTTGTCGTACGGGTCAACTTCGCCACCCTCAAACACATTGGTCTCACCATGAATCAAAAGCGGCATCCCGGCTTCCTGCATTGCCTCAAGTGTCTTGTATACGTTTTTGAGATCTGTAACCCCTTGCTCTGAGTTAGTGGTCGCACCTCTTGGATAATACTTCACAGCAACAATCCCTGCCTCCTTTGCTTCCTTGATGAGTTCTGGAGTTGTTTTATCAGTGAGATACAGTGTCATTAACGGTTCGAAGCTTGAACTTTTAGGTAGTGCTTCTAAGATCCGAGTCTTGTATGCATTGGCGGCGTCTACTGTCGTAATTGCGGGTACAAGGTTTGGCATGATAATTGCACGACCCAACTGTGCAGCAGAGAAGGGAAGTACAGCTTCCAACATCGCTCCATCACGCACGTGTAAATGCCAATCGTCAGGTTTCTGTATCGTAATACTGTCCATAGAAAAATAATAACGTGTAACGTGCATATAATACCTGTTTTGTATATATGACACCAATTCTGCTATTATAATGAATAATTATCGGCAAATAAAATAGTATATGCAGACAGTACCATTCTACAATGCAGAGAAAACCTATTATCAGAATTTTGAGGAAGGGCCATTTGGGATCTTTGCTGATACTGATGTGTACGATGACTCGCTTCCAAATGTAACTGTTACACCGGGACTTTCTGTTAAAACGCCATTCGGAGTCCCAGCAGGTCCGCTCTTAAATGGAGCGTATGTAAAAGCTGCTCTTGATAAAGGATTTGATCTGCCAATTTATAAAACAGTTCGTACAAATACTCACTCTTGTCACAAATACCCAAATGTATTACCAATTGATGTAGAAGGAGATCTGACACTTGAAAAAGCCGACGCTGGACTCATTACAAAAGATAGTTATTCTGCACCACTTTCAATTACCAATTCGTTTGGCGTGCCTTCGTACACGCCAGATGTGTGGCAGCCTGATTTGGCTGAGGCTGTATTGCACGCAAAAGAAGGACAGCTCGTCGGTGCGAGCTTTCAAGGCACCAAATGGGGCGAAGCAACACTTGTAGAATACATAGGTGACTGGGTTACAGCGGCAAAGCTTGTAGCGGAGACCAAAGCACCATTTTTGGAGGCAAACTTAAGCTGTCCAAATGAAGGTACTACAGCGTTGCTATGCTATGACGTAGAGCGAGTTGCAACAATCTCCAGAGCGATTAAAGATGCGATCGGTGACGTACCACTTTTTCTAAAAATTTCGTACTTCAAAGATCCGGCAGAATTAGAACGATTGATTATGGAGGTCGGAGATGCTGTGGACGGATATGCAACCATTAATACAATTTCAGCTGAAGTGCGAGACACTCAAGGAAACCAGGCGCTACCAGGTGAGGGGAGACTACGAAGCGGTGTATGCGGACACGGCATTAAGTGGGCAGGTCTTGATATGGTAAAGAAGCTCGTATCACTTCGCGAGGCAAAAAACCAGAAGTATTCAATTGTTGGAGTCGGGGGCGTGATGAATCCAGATGACTACCAGGAATATATAACTGCCGGAGCCGATATTGTAATGTCAGCAACAGGAGCAATGTGGAATCCGAACCTCGCAATTGATATCAAAAATAGCCTGAACACATAGAGCTAACTACGATGACAGGGGTTGAACCCCTGTCATACTTTCTACACAATCTTTCCGTCTTCCATTTGGATGATTCGATGGCAGTTTTTTGCATATTCAGGTTCGTGGGTAACCATCACAATTGTTTGGCCGTCTTTATTGAGTTCTGTAAGTAAATCTACAACTTGTGTTCCTGAAACACTGTCGAGGTTTGCGGTCGGTTCATCCGCAAAGAGGATTTTTGGCTTGCCGGCAATTGCTCGAGCTACTGCAACTCGCTGTTGCTCGCCACCAGAAAGTTCTGCGGGTAGATTTTTATATTTTCCCTCTAAGCCAACTGAGTCTAGAGACTGGTCTGCGGTTTGTTCGGCTATGTCCCAATCTATGCCTCTCATTAAAAGAGGGATCATGATATTTTCTCGTGCATTTAGATCAGGCACTAGTGCGTAGTCTTGAAATACATATCCTAGCGTATGTAGTCGGAAGGCAGTTCGCTCCTTCTCACTCAAATTGTCGGTCACAGTTCCGTCAATACTCAGTGTGCCTTCTGTTGGCTCATCAAGAACTGAGAGTTGATACATTAGCGTGGATTTGCCAGCACCAGACTTTCCCATAATCGCGACAAACTCACCCTCACTTATTTCTACATCGATTCCTTTCAGTACATGCGCAACTAAATTGCCGGTACCAAATTTTCTATGGATATTCTTTGCTTCAATAATTGTCGGCCCAAAAGCATTTTTTTGAGGTGACTTGCTCTTTGAATCTGTTATTAGTTTTTTTGGCATAGTATTAATCTAACTGGAACTCCATTATTTTCTTCCAAGAATGGAGTTAAGAGTGTTTTGTCGAACGATGATCCATGCTGGTATGAAGCCAGCGATGAGTGTGATTATAAAGAGAACAATAAACTTGATAAATGTTTGCTCTGGATCGGCTACTAAAATGCCATCACTAAACGGGAAGTTGATCGGATTTTTATCAAAATATGGAATAAGAACCACGTACGTCATTAAGGCTCCTAAGAGTGATCCAGTCAGGGCATAGAATGCTGCTTGGAGCACGTACGCGATCTCTATGGCTTTACGTTCGATACCGATTCCTTTAAGAATGCCGATATGGCGTTGTCGTGAGAGGGCATTGATAAAGATAATAATGAAGATAGTGATTGACGCCACTACAAGGCCAATGGATCCGATCATCGTACCCAGAAGGTTAAAGGTGTTTTTAATATCTATGAGGAACTTGGGGAGGCTCTCTTTAAATGTTTGAATTTTCGCAAGTGATGCAATGTCAGTCTCCATGAGTTGAGCTTTTACCATGTCTGGGTCGGTATCGGGAGCAAGGCGCGTGACGATTACGTCAGCATTTCGATCAAGTCTCCCAAAGAGACGACGAAATTCTTTTTCTGGTATGTACGTATTGAAGTTCACCTCATCAACCTTCGATTGAATGATTCCTTTTACAATAAACTCTTTACTCTTGTCCCCGGCAGTGAGGCGTACCGTGTCTCCGGGGTATACGTCTTCGAGTGATTCAAACACATCTCCGAATTGCTCGGCGTAACGCTTTACAAAATAGGCACCAATGAGCATGTACCCTTCCTCGTTGGGACTGAGGTATGTGCCCTCTATGATCGTACTGGATAAGTCAGTCATTGCGTTTTCTTGTATCGGGTCGACCCCAGTTACAATAGATGCAACAACATCACGTTCTCCCTTAAGATCCCGGCGCTCTTTGTAGTTCGCTTCTAGCTGACCATTGCCCTTGTACCGTACTGAGTATTGCTGGATTTCAGGAAAGGTCTGGAGTATGCGTACCACACTCTGCGTTTCTAGAATATGATCCTCGTCATCCTTCACAGACAGCACCACGTCACCGAGTGAATTTTTCTGTACAGCCCGTTCAGATCCTTCAATAAGCCCAACGAGAATACCCGATACCGCAATAAGATTCAAAAAAGTGAGCATCATTACAAAGATGATGAGTATTGTGGTCCACACACTTGCACGCTGGATCTGGCGTAGACCAAGTAATAAACCAATACGAAAGGAACGCATAGTATTATGGCGCAACGACAGTCGTGCCTTCATTAAGTCCAATAATCTCTACGAACCCATCGTTACCAGTAAAACCAATCTCGATTTGTTTCTCCGTGACAGAGTCGTTTTCTTGTACAAGAACTGTCGGAAGCTCTGTATCAGGAAGAAGGAATCGTTTTGGAATGCGGATTACGTCGGTCACTTTCTCTACTTCTATGTCCACGTCAGCATTAAGCCCTGAGCGCAACCAGGATGGGGTCTCATTAAATGTTACGGTCGCTTCAAAGTAGGCAACGCCATCAATCTCAGTTGCTAATGGTGAAATGAAATCGATTGTTGCATTAATGGTCTCATCACTTTGTGCATCGAATATGATAGAGACATGCTGACCTTCTTTAATTTTTGTAATATCAATTTCTGGAATTCGAGTAGTTAAGTCAAACGTGTCAGACGCGAGCAGTGTAATAATGGGAGTAGCATTCGCAGTTTCACCAGGCAGAATTGATACGTTGGTGATGATGCCATCAAATGGAGCAACGATAGAACGATCTGCGATTTGCGCGTCGATAGATTGTATACGCGCCTGAGCTTGCAAAATTGCTGCGTTTGCGCGGGTAAGCGCTTCATCGCGTGCGGGTGCGTTATTGAACATTCCGGTGTCTTGCGCGAGTGTTAGAGCGTTTTCGGCAGCTATAATAGCGTCAGTTTTCTGCTGTAGTGCCAATTCGTAGGTGTTGAGGTTTGTCTGGAATACGCTACTTCGAGTATTTGGAATGGGCACTTCCCATTGAGTGGAGCTATATCTGGAATCTGTATCAAACTGAATAAAAAGACCGCAGTCTCCGAGTGTCCCAGGAGAATTAGTCTGTGCTGAATATGTTCCAGAATTAAGTCCCGCAAGCGAATATGAGTATCCTGAACGTGATCCAGAGCTGTATACACTAAGTGTGTACAATCCTTGTGTGTCACACGTGTATGTCCCGGTAATAGTTGGGGCAACTGATGACTCCACCTTATCTACACCATATGCTTCTAGTCCTGAAGAGATAAAAATACGTTGCGCATTTTCAACTTTCTCATTTTCCGTTTGAGTAACTTGCTCGAGATTCGCTTTTGCATTCCCCACTGTTGTATTTGTCACGTTGCGACCCTGCACTGTTGGGCCTGCTACAAGTTCATCTTTTTCGGCTGTTGCTTTCTGGAGTGCTGCCAGAGCATCCAATCGCTCTGCAGAAAGCTTTGATGAAGTAAGCGATGCAAGCACGTCACCTTTTTTGACGTGCCGTCCCTCTACTGCGAAGACACTACGAACTACCCCAGAAACAGGGAAGGCAAGATCGGCCGTGTTTTTTGCTTCCACTACACCCGAGACCGAAACAATTTCTGCCACTTCACCACGATCAGCAACAGCTGACACATACGCTTTTTCCTCATTTCCAAATGCATTGAATAAGAGATACAGGGCGATACCAATAAGCACAACTGCGCCAAAAATATAGAAGGAACTTGAGTGGAGAAGAATTCTCATGTCTTTATTATAGCAACTGATTTGCTTTTTGCAGACAGGTGTGTGGCAGATAACTTTGTTGCGTTATGTTAATTTATTGCGTACATAGTATAGTGAGAACATGAAGCAGATATTGGAACCATTGGAAAATTTTTATAAACAAAAGCGAACTTTGTGTTTTAGTTCGGTGGGCTCATTTAAGTATCCATACACAAAACTCGTGCGACAGTCATTGCCTGCGATGACAAAAATTATTTCAAAGGTTACTGATGTTGTGCAGGTTATCCGTTTGTACGAAATGTCGTATGTAGTGGTTTGGACAGTAGACAATGTCGCCGATGAAGGAGAAATAAATGCCGGCAGAGATCATCTGACAAGCATGATTCAGTTTCTCAATTCAGATCGTCATCCACAAAATCACAGTGAGACAATCTTACAATACATATTCGACGCTGCCGCTCTTTCTGGTAGAGATGTTGAAGCAATCAGGATCGCATTTGAAAATATCTTTCAGTGTGTTGCTCTTGATACTATGCGTAGACATAAATGTTTTGATGGTACGCCAGAGCTGTGGAGCCAGGAAGACGTAGAACGATATGTATACCAAATGGAATTCGATGGCATATTCAAACTCATTTTTGAGTTGTTTGGTGAAAATACACATGATTTTAAAAGATTTTGGCCTATTGTGCATGCGGGTCGCTTACACTTCTATCTTCTGAGAGACGTAGTAGAGGATATTTCACAGGGGCTGATTAATGTTCCAAAAGAATTTTTACCAAACGATATACATACACTGATACAAGCGTGTAAAGAGTTAGAGAAGAAAAAAGACAAAAACATGCATGAACGGATAAAGAAAATTAAGAATCTAACAAATCAGTTTCCTGAGATTGAGCAGTGGGTGACTATTCAGATTCGAGAAGGGCAGAGATTGTTGACAGAATCCCGACAGGTAAGCCAACGAGGGCTACAGTTGAGGACCAAGATACTATTGCATGGTAGTCGTAGGCGTACACAAAAATTCTTTAAGCAGGCTTCGAAAGGATTGCTGTAGGAAACAGTCTTTTTTGTTTTTAAGACCAAAGAAATAGAATTGAACCATGGTATACTAAGTGCTTAATTGTATGGCACGTACGAAAGATAGAGCAGAAGCAATTGAATTGCGTAAAAAGGGAATGAGTTATTCACAAATTAAGGAAAAACTCAGTCTGAGTAAAAGCACATTAAGTAGCTGGCTAAAGGATTTGCCTTTGTCCAAGGAACGAATGAAAGAGTTGCGTGACAATAATCAAGTACGCATCGAAAAAACACGTGAGACAAAGAGATTGAAAAGAGAGCTTCGTCGCTCTGTCGTGTATGAGAAAGTTTCTCAAGATATACGTGCAAAAGGAGTGAGTTTTGTATCTGGTTTTTATCTCTACTGGGGTGAGGGTACAAAAACAGCTGAATATACTGTAGCGCTTACCAATAGTGATCCGGCGATGGTGCGCTGCTTTGTAATCTGGCTTCAAATGCTGGGTGTAAAAAAGTCTGATATGAGGATAAAGTTACATGTATATACAGATCAAGACGAACCGAAGCTAAAAGCGTTCTGGGCAAAGGTGCTTGGAATATCGATTAAAAATTTTAACAAATCGTATGTGAAAGATTCACGATCTGATCGTAAAACATACAAAGGTATGTTTCCATATGGAACATGTGTTGTGGCGTACCACGATCGAGACATGCGTGAGTATGTGATGGCAGGAATACAGTATTTACGCGATAGTCATGGATTTGCTGTAAAGTAGTAGATACGCTACAGTACACCATAATCCGCCCGTAGCTCAGTTGGTAGAGCGTCGAGCTTATACCTCGATGGTCCTTGGTTCGAGTCCAAGCGGGCGGACAAGCGCAAAACAAAAAACATCCTTTGGGGATGTTTTTTGTTTTAACAAGCAAACTGCTTTGCTTGTGGCGCTTGTCCGAGACGGAGCGATGCCGAAAGGCGAGCGAGTCGGGTCCGCGAGCACTTACTAGATTTCGAGCGAAGCGAAGAAATATAGTTAGTGACTTGTGGAGACA
>JBLHGD010000029.1:0-13564 GCA_047616585.1 Candidatus Azotimanducaceae bacterium | reverse complement strand
GAGCGACCGAGGGAATGCTTGGGATGGATGCGTGCGAGCTTGTGTGCGAGGCAGCAGGAGGAGTTGTTATTATTTAGTTAGTAGTTGGCTGTATTTGGGGGTGGGGATACATATATGAGAACGAACATATTAAAACATAGTTTTGGTATAATACAAGCCTCAAATGCTATATCTTTAGAAAACAGCTTGGAAATCAGAGCTTTCCAAGCTGTTTTCTCTCTGTGTAATACTGAGTAAGGACCGACCTTACTCAACAATTGCCTTCGCCTTCTTTCGGTCGCTTTCCTTTAAGCCCTGCTTTCGTAATCGGATTGATTCCGGGCATACTTCTAGGTATTCATCGATCTGCATGATTTCGAGTCCTACCTCAATTGAAAGTGGCTTGTGAGGAGTCAGCGTAACTGCTTCATCGCTGCTTGAAGATCGGACGTTTGTAAGATTTTTTCCCTTCGTTGGGTTAGCCATCATTTCCTCACCCTTACTGGTGTTTCCAATCACCATACCTTCATATACTTCAGCTCCAGCACTAATATAGAGCTCTCCACGGTCTTGCAAACTAAATAGTGCGAATGCCAATGCTTTGCCGGTTGCCATTGAGATCATTGAGCCAACTTTTCGTTTCTTAATCTCTCCAGCGTATGGTTGAAATCCAAGGACATGTGACGCGAGGATTCCTTCACCGCGCGTGTCTACTACAAACTGGTTTTTGTATCCTAAAAGTCCTCGAGTTGGTCCTTCAAAGAGAAGTCGTACCTGTTCACCGTGGACGATCATGTTTTGCATGATAAATGCGCGGTTTGACAGTCGTTCGATAACCGCACCTTGGAATTCAGCAGGCACATCAATTGTTACCTCCTCAAACGGCTCCATTTTCTTCCCTTCTTCTTCGTGGATGATTACTTGTGGCTGAGAAACTGAGAGTTCATACCCTTCTCGACGCATGTTCTCAAGTAAAATTGCGATATGCATTTCACCTCGTCCACGTACTTCAAACACATCACCTCGTGACATATCTACCTGCAGACCAACATTGATCTCAAGTTCTTTTTTGAGACGTTCTCCGATCTGGCGACTTGTTACATACTTCCCTTCGCGGCCCGCGAACGGTGAATTATTCACTAAAAACTGCATCGCGATAGTTGGCTCATCTACTTTAATCGCAGGAAGTACGTCTGTATCTTCACTGTCAGTAAGCGTTTCTCCGATATTAATGTCTTCCAATCCAGCAATCAGGACAATATCTCCCGCAAAAGCCTCTTCCATCTCAACTTGTTGCACACCTTTGTATCCCGAAAGCTTTACGATCTTTCCTTTCTTCGTGTCCTGTCCTTCGTGCTTAATGAAAACTTGCTGGCCTTTACTGATCTTTCCACCATAGAGTCGTGCAACAGCGAGACGTCCGAGGAAATTATCGTATCCGAGGTTAAATACCTGTGCCTGAAGCGGATCACCTTCTGTGTACCCTTGTGACGCAGGTACCGTTTCCAACACTGTATCCAAAACTGGTGAAAGATCCACAAGTTCATCTTCCATCTTTTTCTTCGCAACACCATCGCGCCCAATTGCATACACAACCTCAAAGTCTGACTGTTCGTCGGTTGCTCCAAGCTCCAAAAACAGCTCAAGTACCTGTTCTTCGCACTTATCAGGGTCAGCTGCAGGCTTATCGATCTTGTTGATGATCACAATTGGCTTGAGTCCCAACTCAAGTGATTTCTTCAATACAAATCGTGTCTGCGGCATCGGACCTTCTTGCGCGTCAACAACCAACAAAACCGAGTCGATAGACTTCAACACACGCTCAACCTCAGAACCAAAGTCTGCGTGACCCGGTGTGTCTACAATGTTAATTTTAGTGTCTTTATACTCAACTGAGGTATTTTTTGCGTAAATAGTAATACCACGCTCTTGCTCGAGCGCATTATTATCCATTGAAGCACCCGCTTCGCGAGAACCAGTAAATTCCATTAAACCATCGGTAAGGGTTGTCTTACCGTGGTCTACGTGGGCGATAATTGCAATATTTCGAATTTCCATAATGTATGACTTATATGTTTGGCAAATTTCTTTGTTGGCCGCATGGCTCAAACATTCATCGTATAGCATATACGCCTCATATTTTCGCTCACGGCCGTCTCGAACTTTATCCAAACATAAAAGTCCTAGACGCTTGATTATTTAAAAGAGAAAGAGCGTAGCACAAAAAAGAGCCACACTCCTTAGCGGCAATAGAATACAGTGGAAACGAGGTTTTGTCTACTTATTCTTTGCAGCTCCGACATCGAATGTCTGTTGAAACAACTCCATTACCTTTTTCTTAATGCCGTACTCTTCAGGAAGCAGTGCAGTTATTCTTGCAATGACGGCATTTGTGTCAGGATTATTTGGAACAATCTCCGCAGAAGCAATCTGTTTGAGGTATGCATTAAACAATAAGATAGTGTTTCCTAACTCCCCAGCTGCTGCATTCAACTCCAACTCTTTCAATATACCTACAATATCATCCACGTTTTCAGCTCTACGTACCCGTGCCTCAAAAGCAGCTTTGTGGGCCTCTGCTCCATTCATTCCTAGGTGTTTTTCACTCATACATGCTTATGTAACTAACTTCTCTTTTTCTGCCTTAGTAAGTTTCCGCAGCGCAGCCTCAGCTTGCCCGGCTGCACTCCTATCTTTGCATTTTTTATTATACACAAGCGAAACAGGTCTACGCGCTTTTGTGTACTTTGCACCTTTTTTATCTCCGTTGTGTTCAGACACGCGCCGGACAAGATCTGTAGTAATACCACTGTAGAGTGTATTGTCGGCGCACCGGAGCATATATACGTACCAATGAGACTTAGGCATAGATTACTATGTAAAATGAAATCGTATCATATATGATACGATTTCATTTTTTTGATTCTTGTGACTTAAGATATGCAGGCTCATCATGAAAGGCTTCATCAAAATTGATGTACGCATACCAGCCAAACACACTTGCGGCTATTACTATGATAATGAACTTAAGCATGTCGTTTTTTGTATTTCTTCCACCCAAAGAAAAAGATGAGTACCAGGAGAAGTGGGACGTACACAAATGGTGTACCCAACATGGAAATAGGTGGTTTACCCTGGAAACGTTTAACTTTGTAAATAGTTTTGAATAGTTCGAAATAGCCAACGTTGGAAAAATCTTCGATTTTTCCAACCGACAGCGCATACTTCCCTTTGTTTGTCGGCGTACTTACTTCTATCCGGTATACACCAGGTTTCACTTCACCGGAAAACTCGGGACCATTGAGATACCTATCACCTCCAAACGGTTCATAAAAAGAATCCCATTGTCCACTGTCGGCTTGCAAGCGAGCAATTTCTTCTACGCCTCTACCATTATCACGTTCACGAATGATAATACCTGAATACTTTTTTGAAGACTCATCAGTATCAAATTCAAGAATTTGTACATCAAGCTGGACAGGATCATCAACACGAAATTCAAATGTGTGTGGGTAGCCGGTAAGCTCACCATAGTATGCCCAGGACACTTCGGGATTCTCAATAATCGTTAAATCATCTGACGAAGTAGGATTCACTATCAAAGGTTGATGCGCCAAAACAGGCGTTGCAAATACAAGAAACAAAACGACGAGAAGAAATTTCATCCCCACTATCATACCAAACAAAGAGCGGCACCGGAGGTGCCGCTCTTTGTTTATTGTGATTACTTTCTCCGAGTGTGTTTAATTGTGAGCGTGTCTGCCTTTGAAACCACCTCCTGTACGAGACTCCTTTCCATGCACACCGTTACCATGCATACCTCTGTGACCGTGCATCTTACCTTCAAATCCAAGATCTTCCATAATCGCTCGCGTTGCATCCTTATCTCCTTCCTCTCTAAGAATATATGCCTCTACAAAGAGATCAAAGTCTGAATCAGTAGTAATGATCTCAGATAAGGGCGAGCCTTCTGATGCTTCCTTAAACGCCTCAAAATCGTTGTTTTCTACTGCATCGTGTATAGCACCTTTCATTTCTTTCCGATGCTCGTGCATAGCTTCTCTGATTGATTCCATAGTTTGTGTATCCACACCCGCCTCAAGTAGAACATCTCGAGCAGCCTCCCTGTTGCCCTCTTCTCGTAATGCATGCGCTTCTTCAAATGCACTGATCTGTTCGTTTGATAATCCTGCTTTTTCTAGTATGTCGCCATTAAAGGCACTTACTCCGGTTACCGATACTGCGAAGGCAGCGACCGGAATGAGCAATGATTTTGCTTTCATAATTGTTTAGTTTGTAGTTGGTAGATTGTAGTTCGTAGAATAAACGCTCAGTTTGTGACCCGAACTATATCCCAACAGTTTTGATTAGTAATATGTGTAATTAATCACGTGATTAATTGGGTGGTTAATTGTGTAATTGAGTTTTATGTTCGAACAAATATTTTCAATTTCAATGAAGCGGTTTATTAGTATCGTTACTGAATATCTTCCTGCCTCACTCTTTCTTACGTAGGTACAATTTTTTTATTTCACAACGACCAGGAACTACTCTTCAAATCCTGCTTCTTTAAAGCCGTCTTCAAAATATCCACGTAAACTCGGAAAATCATCAGATTCAGCTGACGGAAAATTAGCAATTGAAAAGCGGTACTCTGTTGGCTCATATGCAAACGTCCACACCTCTAACAGGGCTCTACCGAGTTCAGTTCTATTCTCAAAAGCTGTCTTACACGTATCAAGCACATACGAAACACCATCTACCGTTATATTGTATTCATACTCAATACCATCAGCATACGAAGCACAATTCTTATCCGACACTGGCCGCGCGAGTGCCTCCAGATCTGCAGTAGCTATAGCTCCCTTAATAGCTTTAAATAAATCCTTTGGTAGTTTTCCTTCTATATTTTCGGTTTGTGTTGTGCCTCCAGCAAAATAATCATATGAACCATTGGCACTAATACGATATGTTGGATGAATATAATCCTGTGGAACAAAACCACCATACGTCACACCGATAATATTGAGTTCTGTTGAAAAAGCAGTGTCAGTATCGCCACTTTGCTCGACATACACAGGTTTAAAAGTAGTCACATAAAAATACATCCCCGAAAGCGCTGCTACAATAAATGTAGTGATAAGTGTGACCCAATCTCGAACTTCCATATGGGTAAAGTATACCTTACTGGTACTGTACGTTTTTTGGATATTGTGTCTCCGCACAATATCTCAAAAAACCTTGCAAAAGTGTCCCACACTTTTTCACCCTGCTGGCAACGTATATTCCCTGGATATATCACCAAGAATTTTGGTCTTTCCGACACCTACGGTATGATATCGCAACACACGGAAGAGTGGCTGAGTGGTTTAAGGCGCACGCTTGGAAAGCGTGTGGGGCGCAAGCCCTCGCAGGTTCGAATCCTGTCTCTTCCGCTTGAACAAAGTAGCATCCTTTTGGATGCATATTTTGTAATCGGAAGAGAAGAAACAGTCCGGGGGACTGTTTCGCAGGATTTGAAAAGATTAGTCAGATATTTTGAAAAAATATCGACAACCTGTACCGATCCTGTAAGGATCAAAACTCTTGTCTCCTCCGCACAAAGTATGGATACAGTCACAGTCGACATACAAAAAAACCGACTCTTGCGAGCCGGTTTTTTAAGGAGTCTACTAGAGACACTCATTGTGCCTCTGAATCATGTATGCATTGTAGCATAATCACTTTTCTGTGCAAAAATCACAATCAACAAAGCGCGGATCCCGGGGAATCCACGCTGCACCATTTTCACTCAGTTCATCAACAGTTACTGAGTGGGCCTACTATCTTGCAATCAGGTATGTCTCCCCTCCTTGAGATCCGTAGAGACTAAATTTACTCACCATCCATGAATTTCCGATATCCTTTTCCAGATATATCGGAATCCTTAGGGTTGTTGACAACCAACCACTGTGATGTGAGTGATTTGGACCAAGTATGACGGTCGATATGATCCGTTCCCCTGCACAAGATTGTGCACGGTCGAGAAAATTATCGCACGTATTGCTATCACTCAGGATGACCAGCTTCGATCCTGGAAATTTTTTCACCACAAAGCTTTTAAGCGAAGCACACTCACCTGCAATTGTGATTCCGATAATAACTGGTGGATTTGTGCCCATGATATAAACCTCACATTTTAGACAAAAGTTGAAAGAACAAAAATAAAGAACGATAAGAACCTACATTACGTATGCGGTCCAGTTGCGAGAAAGAATCTTGTTCCGTCCCAAAACTGACACACAAAAAAGCCGGCTCGCAGAGCCGGCTTTTTAAAGGAGTCTACCTAAAATCACCACGCTCTGCGATCCGCAAGGGTCCACCAGCTGTTTGAATGATTTTTAATCATGTCAGTATTGTAGCACAAACACTCTATCCTGCAAAAAGCTACACCACCAAAAAAACCACCCGTAGGCGGCCCACAATATACCAATAAGAACATCCCACCTCCTTTGCTCGACCAACCCTCCACTTGCGAGGGTTGGTCGACAGTTAGCTTCGTACACCAGCCGTTTCGCAATTGCCTTGACTAGTGACAACAGCACCTTCTGGTAAAACCAAATCCTGTATACACCACATAAGTCCTTCAACAGAACTCCAAAAGTGCTCGGGATATAGTCCTCCCCAGAAAGCCAGAATAGACATTAATATGACAGCTGACAGAAACATCTGTTTGGTGGTTACACCCGCCTTTATTTTTTCATTTCATCCTCTCCCAAGGCGATGTATTTACTAGACTACCTAAACTATCTCAAAAAAACACTTGACAATATTCTGTATATAATGCGTCATGCTGTTGACACAAAACCTGTAACCAGTAAATTCATGTAAAGCAGATAAGATACACAGTCCCGTCCAAGCACGCATAGGATAGTAAAAAAGAATACCACAATTAATACTAGTATTAATTGTGGTATTCTTTTTTATTTTTTAATCAAACATTTAAATAGCCGGCGGAACTCTCACGGAGTTCCTGCCGGCTGTATTGTTCTCATTCAGGATGAGAAATTGGGTTGAGCTCTTATGTGTAGTGAACCACCCGGTCCCGACCCCATTTTTTCGCCCAGTAACAAGCCGAATCTGCTTGCTTCATAGAAGCATCAAACCTAATTTCAGTATCTTCGGGGTCTATCAATGTGATCCCGATACTAAAGGTTGCTTGACCTTCTTCGGACTTGAAATCCTCCTTGACCAAGCGCTCGAGTAACGGGATTGCTGTCACCATGTCCGTGTTAGAAAGATATAGTGAAAACTCATCGCCACCAGTCCGTGCGAATACGTCAGAGGCCCGGATGTTTGCAGAGAAGGTCTTGGCGACCCTGCATAAAAGACGATCTCCCGCATCGTGACCATGATTGTCATTGACCTGTTTGAATCTGTCCACGTCGACTCGGACGATGACGCCTGGAAGTACCGGCTTCTTATCCTGGAGTAACCGCGCTCTCTGCGATAACAGGAGACTGACCGTCTCTGTAAATCCGCGGAGGTTACTTACTCCAGTGAGGAATTCTGTCCGAGCTTCTTCTTGGGCCAAGTCGCGCTCTTTGGAGACAGCCATGTAGCGTTTCCGCAGTGTCCAACATGCGCCCAGTAGCAGGGCGACAATTATCATTAGTGTGTACAAGAGCATTGTGCTCTCCTTTGGGTCTGTAAAGAAGCGATTAACCCCTCTCTCTCATGAGTGGTCGTATGGCAAATATATTAAAACAGATATTTAGATTTGTCAACCTTTTTTCTTTGGGCTCATGTAAAAGAATCACCCATTTAATTCATGAATTAAATGGGTGATTCTTCAGTTTATTTTTTTGGGAAGGACTATCTCTATATCTAGAAATCACAAACTGAGATGAGATTCGCGGAGACAAGCGAAAAACACACAAGATGTACGTTGTGGTACATTGAGTGGGATTTTTGTGTAGGCGACAAAGAAGATCGCTCAGTTTGGGGTTTCTACACGTCCATGCCACGGAGTTTTGCGATTCTGTCTTCAGCAGGTGGGTGTGTCTGAAAGAGTCCTCCTATTTTGGCAGTAATACTTTTCTTCTTTTCTTTGCCGAACGGATCAGATATAAAAAGGTGTGCGGTTGCGTGCGAGGCTTTCTGCATTGGTCGGCTGTGTGCTGAGATTTTCTCAAGAGCAGTTGCCAAAGCCTCAGGGTAGCGTGTTAAAAGAGCGCCAGATGCATCAGCAAGGTACTCACGCTTACGCGAGACAGCCATTTGTATAAGTTGTGCAGCAATTGGAGCCAAGATAATCCCTACAATCGCAACAATAAGAAAAGCCGGATGCCGATCGCGGTTATTTCCCCCTCCCCACAGCATTGAACGCATCAAGAAGTCTGAGACAATTGCGATAAAACCAGCCAGGACAACCGCGACCGTCATCACAAGCATGTCGCGGTTTCCGATATGAGAGATCTCATGCGCAATCACACCTTCAAGTTCATTTTTATCAAGAATCTGAAGTAGTCCTGTAGTAACTGCAACTACCGCATGATCTGGGTCCCGCCCTGTTGCAAATGCATTTGGCGACATGTCATGTACAACATACACCTTCGGCATCGGCAGCCCAGCGGTGATCGAAAGATTCTCTACGCTGTTATACAGGTCAAAATACTCTTCTCGCGTTGCCGGCTTTGCTCCCGTCATCTTCAATACGATCTTATCTGAATACCAGTAACTAAAGACGTTCATCCCGAGTGCAAATACAACTGCGATGTACACAATTGATGGATTACCTAAGTACCACGCAGCCCCATACCCAATTGCGATAATTAAAACCAAAAACACCGTCATCAAAAACCATGTTTTCCGTATATTCGCTCCTTGTTGTGTATAGAGTGTTGCCATTTTAATGTTTTATTCCTTGTGGGGTTTCGTTACTCTCATATGCTGAATCTTCAGACCAGTGTAGAAAGAGTCTTTGTTCGAATTTTCCTTTACGTGTAACGTTGTCTTCAATTGCTAGCTTGATATCAGCTTCAGACAATTCCATCTCTTTTTCAACAGCCATAAGCACAACCATCAGATCTGCATACTCATCAAGAAATTCTTCTCGAGTCCTCGCATGCGCAACTCCATGCGACTCTTCAACAATCTTCTTCAAAAGCTCCTGATGGAACTCTTGAGTATCAGAAAGCTCTCGAACCTCATATTTTTCCCCTTTCTTTTCAATCTTATCGGGAATACCATCTCGGATAAGTTTGTTGTAGTACACTCTGCTCATGCAGGCTATTCAGCAGATTTATCATTATCCTGCTTGAAATATCTACCCAAAAACATATAGATCAAAACAGTCAGTACCAAATCAATGAGCGCTCCCGTCAGAGTTGCAGAAGTAGAGCCCAAATCACTTGACCCACCAAACAACACTACGAGAATAGTCATAAAAATAAGCGCCGGTACCACAATTAAAAAGAGGATATGAAACGAGGCGGATGTCCCTACAATCAGATACTTTTCAACAAATGAGCTTTCCGATTTATGAAGACTATACAAGTACCAAGCTCCAATCGGGACCGATAGAAGTGCAATACCTGATGTTAGGTAATCGTACAGATTTAAAGTCTCAAAACGCGGAAGCAAATAACTGCTCTCTGCCAAAGCAGCCCAAAGGGCGGCGGAAATCAGGAGGTAGACATATTTTTCAGACTTTGGCATCGCTCCACTTTCAAAACGAGCTGAAACACGTCGAGGACTCCAAAACGATAGATGCCAAGGTTGTATTTTTTCGTTTGTCATATACATCTAAATAATTTACTAATCAGGACAAAGGATCATTTCTTCTCGAACCTATCCTTATCTCGTGTGCGAGATTTTTCCATTGATTTTGTAAACGCATCATCAAGTTCGATCTCATGCTTGTTTGCAATACATATAAGTGCAAACAAAACATCACCGAGTTCCCTTCCAAGATCATTCTCATCTTCTGTCGGTTTTTTAACCTTGTCTCCATGCGTATGATTCATAACCCGTGCGACTTCACCAACTTCTTCAGTAAGTGCCGCTAATTGTGAGAGCGAATCCCAGTAAGGTTTTTTGTGTTGCTGAGCCCAAGTATCTACCTCTTTTTGAGCATCCTTAAACATTAGATTCTTAGAAGCTTACTTTCACTGGTTCTTTCTCTTCGCTTCCCTCTTCAAGTTCAAAGTACTGCTCTTCTTTGAAGCCAAACATATTGCCAATAACGTTTGCTGGGAACGACTGCAGACCAATAGCCAAATCCCGCACATTCCCGTTGTAGAATCGTCGTGATGCTTGGATTTTGTTCTCAGTATCTGCCAATTCACTTTGCAACTGACTAAAGTTTTGGTTTGCCTTCAAGTCCGGATACGCTTCAGCAATCGCTAGAAGTTTCCCGAGAGATGCTCCAAGCGCCGACTCAGCTCCCGCCATTGCCTGAATTTGCTCTGGAGTAATGTTTGATGGGTCAACATGCACTTGTGTAGCTGCTGCTCGAGCTTGCACAACCGCGTCAAACGTACCTTTTTCGTGTGCTGCGTACCCTTTTACAGTCTCAATTAGGTTCGGGATCAGGTCGTATCGACGCTTCAACTGCACATCAATGTCCGCCCACGCTTCTTTTGTTCGTTGTACAAGTTTTACAAAGTTGTTGTACGCAACAATAGCCCACAAAACAACAACCGCTAGAATTCCAATGACTATCCACATAACTGACATACCTTTATATATATTACCCCAATAATTCCCAATATTATACCACATAATTAGTACGTAGTACTTAGTGCCTAGCACTTAGAGAAGAAAACCACACACAGTGCCGAAGTACGACTTCGGGTACAATTCATCACGCTACTAGTTTGGCATTACTCGAAACTATTGACAATACTATTTTTGTATGGCTGTATTTAAAGGTTGGGAAGCACACGAAATAGAATCGGGCCGTTAAGGCCATTTTAACGAAATAAACAAACTAAACTCTAAGTGGGACTGTATCGGGCCGTTAAGGCCGTGGCGCGAAATGCCCACGCAACCAGAATGAAGGAGGGGTCGATGAACTCGCCCCAATTTTTAGTAATCGACTGCCGTGGAATCTACACGGTTGAGCAGGCTCGTACAAAGGCAGTGGAACTGCTTGAGAGTTGCACGTTAGCGAACAAATGGGTCAGTATTGAAGGAGGTGTTCAACCTATCATGCTGGCCTGCGCGGGAGTCATTGTTGCAATGATGCGAGACAAAAAGGCGAGAGGTGGTCAGCTCAGGAAGCTTGAAGACAAGGAACGTCCCAGAGTTGCTCCTGAAGGTCTGGCCATCAAGTCTGGCTCGGCGCGATACGTACACTACAACGTTACCGGTGTGCGTAAAGCGGGGTCTGTGATCTAATCCCACCCGGGCCGTCTTCCACTTCTGTGCGAAGGCGGCTCATTTCAATACTATATACAAGCAAAAGACCGGCACAAAGCGCCGGTCTTTTGTAATTTCCTTAAATTGCATTAGATGCAAGGCGAGCAAAGAAAATAGTGCGAGGCGTACTTGGGGTACGATGAGCATTATTTTGCTGCAGCTCAACGCAGCAGATGATGTAATTTTAGGAAATTACATCATGCCCATTCCGCCTCCCATGCCTCCCCCCATATCCGGCATCGCTGGCATACCACCCTCCTTCTCCGGCTCATCTGCTACTGCTGCTTCACTTGTGAGCAACATTGCTACTGCTGATACTGCGTGCTGTACTGCAGCGCGCTCCACCTTAACTGGATCAATGATACCTTCCTTGATCATGTCTTTTACCATTTCACCTTTGGCAGCATCATATCCTGCGTTTCCACCAGCTTCTTTTACTTTCTGTACGATAACGGCTCCATCGTCCTTTCCGGTGTTGTCTACAATCTGTCGCAATGGCATCTCGAGTGCTTTGAGCACAATTTGGTATCCGATAGTCTCTTCTCGACTGAGATCCTTTCCAACGCGTGCTTCAACAAGTGCTGCTGCTTTTGCGAGGCTTGTTCCTCCTCCTGGGACAATACCTTCTTCAATTGCAGCTTTGGTTGCGTTAACCGCGTCTTCAATCTTAAGTTTGAGATACTTCATCTCAGTTTCTGTTGCCGCGCCCACTTTGATAACCGCTACACCACCTGCGAGCTTTGCGATTCGTTCTTCGATCTTCTCTTTATCGAATTTTGAATCAGTACTTTCAAGTTGCGACCGTAGTGCCCCAACTCGATTGTCGATGTCAGTCTTTACTCCGCCTCCACCAACCACAATAGTATTGTCCTTTGTTGACACGACACGATCTGCTTTACCGAGCTGCCCGAGTTCAACATCTTCAAGTTTCAGTCCAAGATCGTCAGAGATAAGTTCTCCTCCAGTCATGATTGCGATATCTTGCAAGACATCTTTCTTTCGATCACCATAGCCTGGAGCCTTGATTGCCAACACTGAGAATCCTCCCTTAAGTTTGTTGATGACAAATGTCGTCAGCGCCTCGCCCTCAATGTCGTCTGCGATAATGACAAGCTCTTTCTTCCCTGCTTGTGCAATTTTCTCAAGTAGTGGGAGAATTTCTTGTACAGAAGATACTTTTTTATCAGTCACAAGAATCTGCACATCTTTATACGCTGCTTCCATTCGCTCTGGGTTTGTCACCATGTATGGTGAGACATACCCTCGGTCAAACTGCATACCTTCAGTTAATTCAGTTTCAATACCAAATGACTGACCCTCCTCAACGGTTACCACGCCGTCTTTACCAACTTTATCGATGGTTTCAGCAATTTTTGCGCCAATCTCATCGCTTTCTGCAGAAATAGTAGCAACTTGCTTCACTTCTTCAGTGTTGTTGATCTGTGTCGCCATTTCCTTCAGTGCCGCAACCACATCGTTTGATGCGTGCTCCATACCAATACGCACCGCCATAGAATTAACTCCCATAGTTGTATGCTTTAAGCCTTCAGCGACCAAGGCTTGCGTGAGTACTGTCGCGGTTGATGTACCATCTCCCGCAAGTTCATTTGTCTTGTTCGCAACTTCTTTGATGATTTCAGCACCCATATTCTCAAACTTGTCATTGAGAGTGATTTCCTTTGCAATTGTGACACCGTCATTAGTGATAGTTGGTCCGCCGTATCCTTTATCAAGGATTACGTTTCGCCCACGTGGTCCGAGTGTCACTTTTACCGCATTTGCAACTGTATCAATACCCTTCTGTAGCTTCTTCTTTACATCTTCACCGAAAATTACCTGTTTTGCCATATATTAGTTTGTAGTTAGTAGTTGTTAGTAAGTAGTGAATTAGTTTGTAGATAAGTAGTTAGTAGTGAATGAAAATCGTAGATTTTCATTCTACGTACTACGGACTACACCCTACGAACTAACTAATAATCCCTAAAATGTCTGATTCTGAAACAATTGAAAATTCTTCCTTTCCAAGTTTAGTCTTATCTCTCCAAGAGTTGAATAGTACTCGATCGTCTACCTTTACTTCCATTGGAATTCGTTTCTCTCCGTCATCGTCCCATCGGCCTGCGCCAACAGCCACGACAATACCCTGTTCGTTCTTCTCGTCTTTATTCATGGATTCTGGAAC